>CAZJCX010000371.1:0-1515 GCA_964544425.1 uncultured Verrucomicrobiota bacterium | reverse complement strand
CTGTGGTCACGATGGCGGTGGGCACAGTTTTGGGAGTGCTCGATATCGTCGTTGGGGTTTTGCTTGCACTTGGCCTTGCTGGGATCAGGTTCATCCCGCCACAGACATGACCCCTCTGAATGAAAGCGAATGACATCAAACGCGCCGCCAGCACCACGCGCGTCCGGGTGAGGACGATGACCGACGGTCAGTCGCGCGCGCGGGAGGACATTCTTGCCACCGAAGAGCCGCTGGAGATTCGGGTGAATGGGCAGAGCGTCGCGGTGACGATGCGGACGCCGGGGCATGATTTTGAACTGGCGGCGGGGTTCTTGTTCACGGAGGGGGTCGTGACCGGGCGCGATCAGATTCAGGCCATCCGGTATTGTGCGGAGCCGCAGAATTATAATGTGGTCACTGTCGAGTTGCGTGCCGGGGTGATGTTCGACCGGGAGCGGCTGACGCGGCACGTGTTCACGAGTTCCAGTTGCGGGATTTGCGGGAAGGCGTCATTGGAACAGGTGCGGGCGGTGTGTCCGGCGGCGCTCGTGACGCCTCCCCAATTGCCGGCGGAGTTTTTTGCGGGGCTACCGGCGGCGTTGCGTGACGAGCAATCGTTGTTTGAGAAGACGGGCGGCATCCACGCGGCGGCGTTGTTCGACTTCGCCGGTAAGCTGGTCCTGCTCCGGGAAGACGTGGGGCGGCACAATGCGCTGGATAAACTGATCGGTGCGCTGTTGTTGAAGGGTCAGTTGCCGGCGAGCGGCCGCGCATTGCTGGTGAGTGGGCGGGCGAGTTTTGAGTTGGTGCAGAAGGCGGTGTTGGCTGGCATGCCGGTATTCGCAGCGGTCGGCGCGCCGAGCAGTTTGGCGGTGGAGGTGGCGCGCGAGTTCGGGATGCAGCTCGTGGGGTTTTTGCGTGAGGGACGGTTTAACGTGTACGCCGAGTGACCAATGCGGCTCGCGGGGAAGCTCGCACCACCGTGGATGGCGGGGGCGACTACGCGTACGATTCGACGCTGGGGCAGGTGCAGACGAGGTGGCGGTCGCCGTGGACGTTGTCCACACGGCTGACGTGGGGCCAGAATTTGAACTGGCGGAGCCACGGGGCGGGGTAGGCGGCTTGGGCGCGGGTGTAGGGTCGGTCCCATGTGTCGGCGGTGACGACGGCGGCGGTGTGAGGGGCGTGCTTGAGCGGGTTGTTGTCGCGCGGGAACTGACCGCCCTCGACCGCTTTCATTTCGGCGTGGATGGCGATCATGGCGTCGCAGAAGCGGTCTAGTTCTTCTTTCGTCTCGCTCTCGGTCGGTTCGACCATCAACGTGCCGGGGACGGGCCAGCTCATGGTGGGGGCGTGGAAGCCGTAATCCATCAAGCGTTTGGCGACGTCTTCGACTTCGATGCCCGCGCGGGTTTTCCAATCGCGGAGGTCGAGGATGCATTCGTGGGCGACGAGGTTGCCGGAGCCGCGGTAGAGCACGGGGAAATAAGGTTGGAGCCGGGCGGCAATGTAGTTGGCGTTGAGGATTGCGAGCTT
>CAZJCX010000370.1:1052-1530 GCA_964544425.1 uncultured Verrucomicrobiota bacterium | reverse complement strand
TTGAAGGCAGTCCGAAATCACCGGTAGGATGGCACACGACTTGTGAAGGTAGTGACCAGAACTGAAATGAAGTCGAAAACATGAACAGACCGGAGCACCAATGAAAATCGAAACACTGACTTTGCTTCTGGTTGCCGGCTCGCTGGCCGTCACCGCTTGTTCCCGAACACAAACGCCTCCGGTGGCGGCAACCGTCGCGGTCGCACCCCAGCCGGTGCGGTTCACCACCGAACTGTCAGGACGCACCGCACCGTATCACGTCGTGGAAGTCCGGCCGCAGGTCAGCGGGCTGATCCAAGAGCAGCTCTTCACCGAAGGCGCCGATGTCGCGGAGGGGCAGGTCCTTTATCAACTCGATCCTGGTTCCTTCCAGGCCGATTTGGACAACGCCCAAGCGGGTCTCCGCCGGGCGGAGGCGAGCCTGCCGGCGATTGAGTCGAGAGCAAGACTCTTCAAGACCGCGCTGGCTGAGGGGGTG
>CAZJCX010000370.1:774-1019 GCA_964544425.1 uncultured Verrucomicrobiota bacterium | reverse complement strand
TCAAGCTCACGCCGATATTGCCTACTACCGGGCGATGGTGGAAAGCGCGAGCATCAACCTGAGCTACACCCGTGTCGTCGCCCCGATTGCCGGTCGTATCGGGAGGTCCAGCGTGCCGGTAGGGGTGGTGGTCGCGGCGCACCAACCAACCCCGCTGGCGATCATCCAAGAACTTGATCCCATCTCCGTGGACATGCCTCTCGTCACGGCCGCGTCATGGGAACTAGAGCGTTGGCTGAGAGATC
>CAZJCX010000370.1:0-672 GCA_964544425.1 uncultured Verrucomicrobiota bacterium | reverse complement strand
GAGTCGGTGACGGATCCGATCACCGGCACAGTCATTTTGCGCGCGCATTTTCCCAATCCGAATCGCGTTCTCCAGCCGGCCATGCTTGTGCGGGTCATTGTTCAAGAGGGCGACAACAACGCGGTCCTCGCGCGGAGGTGATGCCATGAGGTTTTTCCGCGATGACTCGACCCGCGAGAAAATCAAGATGTTGAAACGCATCCCGGTGTTCCGCGCGCTGAACCGCCGGGAGTTGCTGGTGGTGGAGGAACTTTTGCATGAGCGGACGTATGCCAAGGACGAGATCATTTTCGGCGAGGGCGACGCGGGGCATGGGGTGTACATCATCGTCAGCGGCAAGGTCGGCTTGAAGTCCAGCCACAAGCTGCTCGAATCGGCCACGTTTGAGTTTGGACCGGGTGACACGGTCGGAGAATTGTCGTTGTTCGATGAAGCTCCGCAGATTGCCACCGCCTTCGCTCTCGAGCCGACGGTGGTGGTCGCGTTGTTTCGAGCCGAACTCTCTTCGCTCCTCACGCACAACACGCGGATCGGCGTCAAAGTGTTGCTGGAAATATCAAAAGCTCTGAGCCGCCGCGCCCGCCGGCTGCTGTTGCAGGAATCAGGGACGCCGAGCGTATGAAAACCGACCCGCAACCCGGCGTGGTCACGCTGCTGGCGGTGATTGTGGCG
>CAZJCX010000369.1:0-1544 GCA_964544425.1 uncultured Verrucomicrobiota bacterium | reverse complement strand
CGTCCGACCACCAGTTGTTGAAACTGAAGCTGTCAACGCTGTTCTGGCCGGCATTGCCGGTCACGGTCGAGGAATAGGCGTGCTGGGCATCGGTGGTCCAGTTGGTGGAATACCAGGTGGTGTCATCGCCGTGGGCGGCTTGGCCGGTTTCCCAGCCGCTGCCCGCGCCGCCGCCATCCGTCACGGCCGACCCGTCGCTGCCCAGCGACATGCACATGCGCCGGCCGAAGCTGTTGCCGAAAATCCGCGAGACCGTATCGACGACCCGGCTGGACTGCCGCTCGATCCGGCCATGCCAGGCGGTCCCACCGTAGCCGTCGTCGCTGACATGCACGATGTGGCTGCTAAAGGAAACGAAGCCAACGCATTTACCATGGTGGGTGGGGGACGGGGGCATCGTGTTCACCTGTCTGCCAATCGTATTGCGGGTGTCGTGGTCGGCGGTGCTACTGATCCAACGTCAGGAACATCAACAACGGTCATGGAGTCCACAACGATTTGATCCGTCACGAAACCACCGTATTGTTTGCGGAATGCCACATCTGACAGCAGGCACACTCTCAGACCGTTCCTTTCAAAGACCGGGTTGTCATAAGCGCGCACGGCGCCTCTAATTTCAACGGTCTTGCCAATTGATCCGCACTGGTCTGCGGAGGATGCAATGTGATGCGAGTTGACAACCAATATTATCCATTGTCGGTCTCCATGAAGCTTCTCCAAGTAGTAAGTACTCATACCAGGGTCTACGCGTCCACTAGTTACACGAAGTCCTAGAGCGTGATGCGTGTTATTCTCCGTGTCCACCACTGGCACCGCGACCAGCACCCCCTGCCAAGTGCCATGCTCGGGCTTCATCGGTTCTGCAAAGAGGTCGCCTAATGCGGTGATGCAACCGGAAACGCCGGTGATGAGCAATAGCCAGCTAACGAGCAACAGAACGCTACCGTAAGAGTCGCTGCACGTCTGTGTGTACGAAAGTCGGCATCGTGTCATGGTTCACATCCTTTGCGTGGAGCACGGGTATTCCGCCGAATGTTGTGACCTGCGCGCCGGCACCGGGGTAAACGATCTTGGATCCTGGAGTTCCCTGAGGAATGGTGTCGATACGTACATTCGTAGCCCCGGAGACCGAAACGCCCCGAATCAGCCCACTGAAGACGTTACCCACGGTGTCGATGGCGCCGAGGTCTTGGCCACCTGTATCCTCCTCATGAATCACAGCAGAACCGGCGTTCCGCTGGAAATAGTTAACGGCGTCGACAACATTACGTGTCACGTCGGGCACAGGCAGAAAATCAGCAGGGTCAATTGTCACCAGCTCCTTAACAGGAATCTTGACATTCAGTTTGTATCCGGCCACTTCCTCGCCATCCATATTTAGCAATCGCGCCAGTTGAATTGCAGCTTTTCCTCCACGACTGAAGCCCGCGATTTTGAGATCCAGACCAGCAATCTCCGAAGCATCTATTTCCTTGTTGCCGTCTGTATCAAGCTGCTGCATTATCTGTTTTAGCGCCTTCTCCACCTCGTCCCAGTTGTAGGTT
>CAZJCX010000368.1:0-1554 GCA_964544425.1 uncultured Verrucomicrobiota bacterium | reverse complement strand
GCCGACCGACACCAGCACGCCGGTTCCCACTCCCAGCCCAACACCGCCGCCATCACCCACTGTGACTGAAACACCAACACCGGCCCCGCCGCCGCCCATACCCCTGCCAACCGCTACACCCGCCCCAAGCATTGACTTTATCGTCAAGGTATGGCGATTAGTGCCCCGTGAACTGAACGGTTGCGACAACGCCGGGCACGGCAACCACAATATCTTTATTACTGTACTCGACGCAAACGGTGCTCCCCTGGACGGCGTGGTCGTGGGCGACACGTGGAACAATGTTGAAGAAATAAGCGGTCGCAAAGGCCCGGGTTTGGGTGAGATCCCGCTGTACGCCAACGCAATGGCGATGACCGTCAAACGGGACGCGGCGACGGGTCAGACATATACCAGCGAGAGCACGCCTCCATGCGCGTCATATTTGACCGACATCCCCAACGAGGTGTTGGCTGAGGCCGATTATTGCGCCAACGTGGATCACTGCCAGTGGATGCGAGAGAACGATCCGTGGTTCTGCGGAGGACACTACTCGTGGGAAGTGGTGTTTCAGCGGACATATTAGAAACGTGATGAGCGACAAGTGATGAGTGAAATGTGACAAGTGGTGCGTGCCAAGTCGCGTTTCACGTTTCACTCAACACTCATCACTTGTCACTTTTCACGAGTTAAGTGCAGCCGGGAGGTAAGCCGTGAAATTATCCGGACGCATTCGAGACTTGATACGAGCGAACCTTAGCCCGCAGCGTTGGTTGGGTGGCTCAAGGGAAACCAGATCATCTGAGAAGCTGGAAGCACAACTGGAACAGATCCGCAAATCCCTGATCCGGGCGGCCGGCCGCGAGAAACGGCTGCAGGATGAACTACTTACAGCCGAGCAAGAAGGCCGCGAGCGGGATGCGGTTCGTCTTCGCCGCGAACTGGCCGATCTGTCCAAATCCAGCGGCGAGTTGCGCTCAGTCCTGGACCTGATTGAGGCGCGTCTTGAAATGGCACAAGGCGAAAAGAGCCAGTCGCTATCTGGCTCCTCCTCGCCTGAAGCTGAACACCCGCCCTTGCCGGGGAGTTCTCTCAGCTCCGATCAGGAACAAACCGATCTGGACATCCGTAAGGCCCGGCTGGCAGCCCCGGAACAAAAACACGACACGAAGGAGTAACTGGTCACGGGGTATCGACATATAGCTCGATATTGCCGCTTTGCACATTGAGCGCGACACCGACTCGTGTAGTCTGTCCGGTCTCTACCCGGAGTTCTCCATTCATGGATGTTTGAGGCGTGGAGGCGGTGAAGGTATACTCGCCCGGCATCAAGCTTAGCCTCAACCCGCCTCCGCCTGGGGAGACGCGGTACGCCTGGTTGTTGATAGTGAACGTCAGCTCCTCTCCGATGTAGTTGACCAGGGTCAGTTCCCCCTGTTGTGGCGAAGGCATCGGCGCTTTGTCCGTGGCTGGGGATGTTGCCGTCGCAGGGGGCAACGATGCCCCGCTAATGGGTATCTCCTGCAAAGATACGGATACCACCTGCATCTGGAGAGGAACCGGGGTCGGGACAGG
>CAZJCX010000367.1:274-1584 GCA_964544425.1 uncultured Verrucomicrobiota bacterium | reverse complement strand
GGGGATCAACGCGATCGAATGGCGAGTCCTGGCGTTGGCTTCGCGCGCGAGAGATGGAGTGACCAAGCGGGGCTACCGGCTCCTCGGTCCCGCCACCGAGCCAACGTCGATGGTGTCATTCACGAAACCGGAGCTCGACCTCACCCGCACGCAGGCGCAGTTACTGAAGGACGGCATTCAGATCTCCCTGCGCCAGCGGCGGGACGGCCTCAAATGTTTCCGTGTAGCGCCGCATTTCTACAACACCGAAGCGGAGATTGACCGCTTGCTTGCCGCGTTATAGCGGCGGCGAGAATCACGACTGCCAGCCGGCCAGCGTCTCGCCGTTGACCAAGTCTTTACGAGTCTCGCGCCGGCGCACCACCGCGTACCGGCGACCTTTGACCAAGACTTCGGCGGGGCGGCCCCGCGAATTGTAGTTCGAGGCCATCGCCATGCCATACGCACCGGCGCTGAGCACGGCCAGCAACTCACCCGCTACCGGCGCCGCGATCATCCGTCCTTGCGCGAAAAAATCACCGGATTCGCAGACGGGACCGACGACGTCCACCTTCACCTTCGCGCGCCGCATCTGCTGCACGGGCACGATTTCATGGTAGCTCTCGTACAAGGCGGGCCGGATCAAGTCGTTCATGGCGCCGTCAATGATGATAAACTTTTTGACTGGCGTCTGCTTCACGAACAAGACGCGCGTCACGAGCACCCCCCCGTTGCCGACAATAAACCGACCGGGTTCCATCAGAACCTTCAGGCCGCGCTGCACCACCGGCTTCAGCAATGGCTTCACCGCTGCGGCGAACTCCGCGGCCGTGGGCGGCGTCTGAGCCTTGTAGCGAATTCCCAATCCGCCGCCGATGTCGAACGAGCGAAGCGTTTGCGGCGCGAGTGCTTGAACCTGGGCGACGAGTGGCAGCATTTTTTTGATCGCCAGGACGTACGGTTCCGTCTTCGTGATTTGAGAGCCGATGTGCATCTGCACACCGCGCACCTCCACGCCGCGCAACCGCGTCGCGTCCCGGTAGACTTTCACCGCCCGCTCAATGCTGATGCCGAACTTGCTCTCTTCCTTCCCGGTCGAGATGTACCGATGCGTGTCGGGATCCACATGCGGATTGACGCGCACGGCAATCGGCGCGCGCCGGCCAATCCGGTACGCGACGGCGGACAAGAATTGGAGTTCGGCTTCGCTCTCGACGTTGAAACAATAGATCCTCTGCCGCAACGCGTACTCGATTTCTTCACGCGTTTTGCCAACGCTGGAAAACACACACCGGGTGGGATCGCCGCCAGCCTGCGCCACCCGGTACAAT
>CAZJCX010000367.1:0-248 GCA_964544425.1 uncultured Verrucomicrobiota bacterium | reverse complement strand
CCCGCCGTCGCCAGCGCCCGCAGCACCGCCAGCGTGCTGTTGGCTTTCATGGCATAACAGATCAAATGATCGAGTCCGCCAAAGGCCCGGTCGAGCGCCTGGAACTGGCCGACGATGTGACTCTCGCTGTACACGTACAGCGGCGTTCCAAATTCTGACGCCAACTTTCGCAGGGGGACGCCTTCACAATGCAACTCGCCTTGCCGGTACGGAAATGCGTTATTCATGGAAGTTCTCTCACAACCAGC
>CAZJCX010000366.1:0-1587 GCA_964544425.1 uncultured Verrucomicrobiota bacterium | reverse complement strand
CGGGGCGAACTCGTTCCAGAACGAATTTCCGCCACCCCAGTTGTTGTCGCCATCCGCCGCCATCAACACGAGGCTCGGCCGGTTCGGATCGTTGTACTGCGCGATCTTGCCGTCAATGAACGACCAGCCCACCGGCGCGAATCCACTCTCGTAGCCGTGATAATCACAGGCCGGCACAATGGTGATCTTCGATTCCTGGCCGGTATTCGGATCCACGTACTTCGCCTTGTGCGCCTGATACGCGAAGGGCAGGGGAAACACGTTGCCGAACGTGTCGCGCTGCGCGCCGTACCATTGCGCGGCCGGCACCGCCGGATTGACCTGGTCGGCGGGGTTCGGCGGGTCGGCTTTCAACTCCGCTCCCGCGCCCGGCGCTTGCAGCATGTCCATGTAGTTCGGCACCGTCCGCGCGAGATGGCTGTTCGGGACGATGACCCAGTCATAATTGAACTCTTTGAGAACCGGGATGATGTGCCGCGAGAACGCGATCTCGACCGGCCAGAACCCGCGCGATTGATCGGACATGTTCGGGTTCATCCCCCACGACTTCCACATCCGCTCGCGTTGCATCGCAATTTCTTTGCGGAGCACGCTGCGCGGCAAGAGGGGACTGAGCGCGTGGTGATACGTCATCCCCACCATGTCGGCACGCGCGCTACCGGTGCCATTGCGCGTCCTCCAACCGCGCGCAGTGCTGATGTCGTTGGTCCATGACGAAGAATAGCCGTAGGCATTGTCGCGACCGAAACTCCAGATGTTGCGCTGCAGCGATCCCGAATAACTGATCGTCATGCCAGTATCCACGTCCACCATGGATTGCACGGACGATTTGATCCACCCTTGGTAAGCGTTCTTGCGGTCGTTTTTCCCAAAGACCGAGTTCTCGCCGTCCACGCGGATGTTTTCGGGATTCTGCGCCGGCCCGCCGTACCAGTTTTGGCCGGCATCCTTGCGCCGCTGGGAATCGTGCCCGAACTGGCTCTGGCTCGGACGGAAGTTGTCAGGCTCACCCCAGTAGATTGGCTGGTGCAGATGCCGGTGGAGTGCAACGTGGACATTGTTGTTGGCGGAGACACCGCCGGCGGAGGTGAGAAACCCCGCTGCCAGTCCCGTGGCCACTGCCCAAATAACCCGTCGGTTCATGTTTCGACCCACCCGTCGAGAGGTGTTCTTACTTTTGTTAAACCGTTTGACTAACTCGATCCGAAAAATGCCGATCCCGTCAACTCGGCGGAACTCGGCTTTCTTCTGTCACCACGAGAAATACCAAACCACTCTTTGCTGTGCAAGAGTTTTTTCGTGGCAATTCTTCTGCTACCTTCTCCCCTGATGGCGATCCGACATTTATGCTGCGCCGTTTTGATGCTTCTCACGGCTACCACCGGGCTGGCCGGTACCAACATCGTCTCGGCCGATTCCCGATTCGCCGAACAAGCGGCGACGCTCCAACGGCGCGGCTGGAATGTGGACCAGATTTTCGCCGAGCTTTGCCGCACGGCCATAGCCAACGCCGGCGCCAATCCCAAGTACCGGCGGGATGACCAGGCGCGGTCCGGTCGTGGTAGCGATGAGCGGTGGTGTCGATAG
>CAZJCX010000365.1:261-1601 GCA_964544425.1 uncultured Verrucomicrobiota bacterium | reverse complement strand
CCGATTACCTCATCGTCGGCGCTGACGCCGGCAGCAACCTCGAAAAAGCCCGGCAACTCGGCGTCGCGACGCTCACCGAAGAAGCATTCCGCAACTTGCTATAACGCCCCTCACACCACGCGGCGGAACTTCTTTTCCAAGTCGCGGTATGACATCTGGATCATCGTGGGGCGGCCGTGCGGGCAGGTGTACGGCAGATCGCACCGGTGAAGTTGCGCGAGCAAGGCGTTCAGTTCTGCGCCGCGCAACGGATCGCGCGCCTTGACGGCGTGCCGGCAAACCGTCGTGGCGATCTTATCCTCCGCCAGACGCCGGGCGTGCACTTCCTCGCCGGTCTGGCGGAGTTCGTCAACAATCTTGCGAAACGTCTGCGACAGGTTCTCCAACTGGAAATACGGCGGGACGGCATCCACGAGGAACGTTTTGTCGCCAAACTCGCTGACGCCGATGCCAAGTTTGAGCAGCGTCTTCAGATTGCTGCGCAGGAAGTCCGCGTCGCGTGCCTCCACTTCCAACGTCACCGGCAACAACAATTTCTGCGACGGCGCCGCCTCCCCGGCGAGTTCCTTCAGCATCTTTTCAAACAACACGCGCTCATGCGCCGCGTGCTGATCAATCAAGACCAAACCCTCCGCCGACTCAGCCAAGACGTAAAGTTGACCGACGACACCCAAGATTTTCCACGGCCCGTCACTCTCCGTTTGAATCTCGCCACCCAGCGATGGCAGTTCCGGCGCCTGCGAGTGGAACAACCGTCCCGGTTGTTCGGCGGTTGGTCCGGCGACTGCGACGGACACGCGAGACGCGTGTCCCACTTCCGCGCTCGCCAGGGGGCGCACGACGCCTTTGGGTTCCAGCGCGAGTCGCACTGCGTCAATCACCGCCTGCCGGACCGCGAATTCCTCCCGAAACCGCACTTCGCGCTTGGCTGGGTGAATGTTCACATCCACCAATGCCGGATCCACATCCACAACTAGAAACGTGATCGGGAATTGCCCCCGCATCAGCGCCGAGTGATACGCTTCCCGGAGCGCGTAGTTGATCCCCTTGCTCTCCACCGGTCGGCCATTCACAAAGACATGCTGCTGACTTCGGTCTGACCGGCTCAAGCCCGGTTTACCGACGTACCCGTGCACTTGTGCGGCCGAAGCGACGTGCTTGACGGGCACCAGTTGCGTCACCAAGTCATTGCCGTGCAATTCGCGGAGTCTTGATTGCAGATCCGTCGCCGGAGCCAAGTGGAACCGCTCCCGTTCATCCACGACATACCGGAACGCCACCGACGGGTGCGCCAGGGCGCAGAGCGTGACGATGTGTTCGATGTGGGCGGTTTCGGTCGG
>CAZJCX010000365.1:0-251 GCA_964544425.1 uncultured Verrucomicrobiota bacterium | reverse complement strand
CGCTGCGCAGAAACTTGCGCCGGGCCGGCAGGTTGAAGAATAAGTTCCGCACCTCGACCATTGTTCCCTCGGCGGTACCCTCTTCCGTCACGCCGGTAATTTTACCCCCGGCAATTTCGATGCGCGTCCCGCTCAATGTTCCGCGTTCACGCGTGATCAGGGTGAAACGGGAAACGGAAGCGATGCTCGGCACCGCTTCGCCGCGAAATCCGAGCGACGCCACGCGGTCCAGGTCCGCCGCGCAAGCGAGC
>CAZJCX010000364.1:0-1612 GCA_964544425.1 uncultured Verrucomicrobiota bacterium | reverse complement strand
AGTTTGAAGGCTTCCTGCGCCATGACGGCGTCGGAGGCCTTGATCTTCTGATAACGTTCCGGATTCCAAATCTCGAACCGGTCCAACAAACCGACCAGCGTGACCTCGTCCGTGATGCCGGCGGCTTTGGCCATCTCTTCGGGCAGGCAAATCCGGCCGGTCTTGTCCGTCGCGATCTGCACCGACTCGCTGCCGATGAAACGCTTGAGGACGGTCTTGTTCGGATCGCTGTTGGGCATGGCGTCAATGGACTCCATCAGTTGAGCCATCTCCAAAGGAGGCAGAACACGCAGGCACGGACCTTCTTTGGACTTGGGCCAAAGGATTAAAGTGAACTCGACGCTCTCATCGCCGGGCAGCCACTTGGCTGGGATCTGAACTCGCCGCTTTTGGTCCACGCCGTGGCGGTAGATCGAGTTGTAGTAGATCTGCGGAACTGTTTGGTTGTCCGGCATTTTGTTCACACTAGGGGATGCGAACAGCCTTTTCCCCCACAACGCTGTTACTTCTACCCACCATGCCCCACCAGGTCAACAAGATTCTGCCCCACTTATTCAAAAGTTATTCACAACCTCCCATCAGCCTGCGGACAACTTTGATCGCTCAGTGAGCGACACCCAGAACTTGGGGGCGGTCGTCCGCACTCCCCCATCCGGTAGTGGGTTCGCCATCCGCGGCAACCCAGACTGTGGCGGCTCGGATTGTCCCGCCTGGCGAGGCTTGCTAACGTGCCGCGCGATGCGCACCGCCGATTTTGACTACCAACTCCCGCCGGAGTTGATCGCCCAGCGACCGGCGGCGCAGAGAGATGCCTGGCGCCTGCTTGTTCTGCGACGCGACGCGGGACAGCTGGAGCATCGTCAGCTCAGCGAGCTGCACGATTACCTACGCGCCGGGGACGTCGTCGTGTTGAACAACTCAAAAGTCATTCCGGCACGCTTGCGCGGCATCAACGCACGAACCCGCGGTCACTTTGAGATTCTGCTCCTCGAAGAGAACGCCGTCAACGATTGGTGGGTGATGCTGCGCCCCGGCAGACGCGCGCGGGTTGGAACTCATATCACTTTGTTGAATCGCGAAGGGACTCCCACTCACACACAAGCGATCGTCAGCGCGACGAACGCGGAGGGTCATCGGCGATTGTTGTTCGATGGAACGCAAAACATTTCTGCCGCCCTGCTTGAGTGGGGGGAAGTTCCCCTGCCACCTTACATCGTCCGATCCAACCCGCGCGAACTTGTCGAGGATCAGGAGCGCTATCAAACTGTCTTCGCGGAGCACCCGGGTTCGGTGGCGGCGCCCACGGCCGGACTTCACTTCACGAAGTCACTGCTGGAAAAGATCCGGGCGCGCGGTGTGAGCGTGCAGTTCATCACCCTCCACGTTGGACTGGGTACGTTCGCGCCGGTGAAAACCGAAATGCTCGCCGCGCACACCATGCATGAGGAACAATATGAAGTCAGCGACGTCACCGCCCGGGCGGTGAATGATGCCAAAGATCAACGTCGCCGCGTGATTGCGGTCGGCACCACAAGTGTCCGCGTTCTCGAAAGCATCGCCGCCCAGCACAACGGCAGAATCGTCGCCGGCGACGGACGCACGCGGATGTTCA
>CAZJCX010000363.1:0-1617 GCA_964544425.1 uncultured Verrucomicrobiota bacterium | reverse complement strand
TGGGGCGCGCATCAACTGCAAATAGTCAATCACCACCAGCCGGATTCCAAACTGCGACTTCAACCGCCGCGCCCGCGCCCGCACCTGACTGATCGTCAAGCCCGGGGAGTCATCAATGTACAACTGCGCTTTCATCAACTGACTGGCCGCCGCAGTCAACGGCCCAAAATCCCTCTCGTTCAAAAACCCGTCCCGCACCGACCGCAAATTCACCTTCGCCCGCGAACACAACAGCCGCTTCACCAACTCATCGCCAGACATTTCCAGGCTGAACACCGCCACCGGCAACTGCTGGTCAATCGCCACCGCCTCCGCGATGTTCATCGCCAAGGCCGTCTTCCCCATACTGGGGCGCGCCGCTATCACGATCATGTTGCCCGGATGTAACCCCGAAGTCATCCGATCCAGATCACGAAACCCTGTCGCCAAGCCGGTCAGCGCGCCGCGTTGGTCGTACAACTTCTCGATGCTGGCCATCGCATCTTTGATGAGATCCCGGACCGGCACCGCCCCCGTCGCGGCTTTTTCCGAGGTGATCTTGAAAATTTCCTGCTCGACCTGATCCACCCACGCCCGCACATCGTCCTGCTGGTCGAACGCCCGCCCCACAATGTCCACCGCCGCACTGATCAACTGCCGGAGCAAAAACTTCTCGCTCACGATCTCCACGTAGTGCTCGACGTTGGCCGCCGTCGGCACCTTGTTGATCAAGTCGGCCAAATACGCCGGGCCGCCGATTTCTTCGAGAACATTTTTATCCTGTAAACGCTGCGTGAGTGTCACCAAGTCAATCGCCTGCAACGCGTCTTGCAACGCCGCGATTTCGCGAAATATGACTTGATGAGCGGCGGAATAGAACTGCTGTTCCGTCAGCCGGTCGCGTACGAACGCGCTGGCCACTTCCGGATCCAACAACATCGCGCCCAACACGGCGACTTCGGCCTCGATGCTGTGGGGAAGAACCCGGTCGAGTGCGATGGCCGGCGCGCCGGACGGACGGTTAATTCCACCCCGCCCAAGCGGCCGTGCGCCGTTGGTGGATTTGCCGGTGTTTTCTGCGATTGCTGATGGCGTGGCAGCCACTCCCCCACCCGGTAAGCAGACCTATTTCTCGGCGGTCTCCCGTTTCGACGGTTTCCGACTAGCGCCGCGCGGCTTCTCTGGCGCTTCGGGCGCGCTCACGGCGGCAGCCGCGTTGGCCACGACGTTGACTTTCACCGTGGCGTGAACCTCCGGATGCAGCTTGATGGCCACATCAAACGCGCCCACCTCGCGCAAAGAATGTTCGATCACGATCTTCTTCCGATCCACCGTGATCCCTTGACTCGCCAAGTTGTCGGCAATATCCGCCGCGGTGACCGAGCCAAACAGCTTGCCGTCCGCCCCGACCGGCGCGGAAACCGAAACGTTGACCTTGGTGATCTTCTTGGCCAACGCCTCCGCCTCCCCCTTGCGCTCCGCCAACGCTATCTCACGCTTTTTGCGGAGCGATTCGACGCGGCGCAGGTTTGCTGCGGTGGCCGCGATGGCGGCCGCGAAGTAGCTCATTATGTGGCGGATATGTCGGGCACTGTTGGCCGCGTCCCTGGCAATGCCTGGAGCGTCCGACTGGCAACT
>CAZJCX010000362.1:0-1670 GCA_964544425.1 uncultured Verrucomicrobiota bacterium | reverse complement strand
TGTGCGAGGGGGGGCGGGGGCGAGATGTCAACTTTCGTCAAGATTCGCAAACATCCGTCGACAGGTGCGTAATCAACGGTGTCGCCATCGGAAACCATTTGGCGCCATTTCGGGGGTCGGTTGACGCAGGCTGACCTGGGCATGCGCAGGCATCCGGCCGACACCGCGCACGGACCGATCTGCAGAGTTTCAACATTTTTCAACAGAGCCGCGCATTCCACGTCTCGCTCAGGCAAAGCGCTGCACGACGCCACACGCACGCGCGCCGCCGCCCGGCCCCGATTGGGGCCGTGGCGTGCTATTTAGAACAAAACAAGATCATTACAAGGGCAGAGTTGCGCGTCTTTGTGCTTGATCGTTGCGGTCTGCGGTTGCGCGCGGAAGTGCCTTGTCGCAATAAATTTGATACTGGAGCGACTTTCCTTGCGTGGTGCGAATACGAACGGCGGGTCTTGGCGGAGTTCAATTCGTGAGGACTATCTACCTGCTCATTTGCGTTCTTCTTACGTCGGCAGCCGCGGCGGAGCCAATGAAGTTCCGCTTTCTAAGCACAGGCGGAAACGCCTGCTGCTCGTACATTCAGGCGACTGGCGAAATCACCGAGGACACACCTCAGGCCTTCGAAGATTTTCTGCGCGCTGAGAAACCACCGGCGTCATCAGTCCGTTTGAATTCACGAGGCGGAAGTTTGCTTGGTGGACTCGCGCTCGGCGAGAAATTTCGCAAACACGGCTATGGCACTGACGTAGGTTCAACTGACGCGAGCCGCGACTTGGCTCCCGGCGTATGCGCATCTGCGTGTGCATACGCCTTTCTCGGTGGTACCGAGCGATCGTTGGAGCCTAACTCGAAGCTTGGCTTCCATCGCTTCTCTGTAAAAAGCGGTCTCGAGCAACCCACCGCAAAACTATTCACGGGGCATGATCTAGACTCTGCACAGAGGATCACCGCTGCCCTGGTCTTTTACACGATGAAAATGGGAATCGACCCGCGCCTCGTGGTGCTGGCCTCAGGATCTGCGCCAGACGAGGTGCGTTGGCTTAGTCAAGATGAAGCGCGAGACCTCCGCGTCGTGTACAAGCCCCACGATTACAAGGGGTGGCGCCTTGAGCCATATCGGAACGGCGCGCTTGCCGTAGCCGAAAGCAATGACGGCCTGCACCGAATTGTCGCTGGCTGTTCAAGAGCAGTCGGCCCCTACGTCGCGTTAATCGACCTGAGTCCCACCGGAGATACCGCTTGGTTCGCTCAGTGTCGCAATTTGACAATGGATGGAAGGGCGCATCCGGTGTTTGGCGCGCGCGTTGAGCCAAATCGGGTGCAAGTATTCCGTACGAGACAGGCCGCAATCATGCGCTTTCAGCTCCCCACGAATAACCCACCGTTGTCGTCCGCTGATTTTCTGACTTTCGGTGACTATCCAAGAGCCTGCGCGACGAACAAATACAGGGCTTCACAAGAGAACTTCGTGTTTGCCGTGCGTTTGGCACTTCGCAATTGCCACCGGGACTAGACATCCGCGAGAGCGGCAATCGGCGTCAGTATCGAAACTTCGCCGGAACCGGCGACCGACCAAGCCACCAAAAGAAAAAGGGCGCCAAGCGGTGCGCTTGGCGTTCGTTTCGATATGGGCCCCGACAGCGGGATTCGAACCTTCGATCCAACCGTAG
>CAZJCX010000361.1:327-1672 GCA_964544425.1 uncultured Verrucomicrobiota bacterium | reverse complement strand
AGCCATCCCGCAAGCGGTCGCGCTGGCGGAGTTGGTCCGCGGTCGCCGTGGTGGTTTGGCACGAACCGTCGCGCAGGCGGTCGCGTTGCCGGAGCTGATCGCTCTGCGCCGTCGCCGTCGCGGTGGTCTTGCATGAGCCGTCGCGTTGGCGCAGGCGGTCTTGCTGTTGGGTGCCGGCGTGGACACTGGCTGCCACCGCCAACGCAGCCACTACTAAGAGTACTGAACGCATCTTCATGGCGTTCCTCCTTCTGTTTGCTGAGGACGCCACCCATTGGCGCCTCAGTCCTTATACACCGCCCGCGGCGGATTCGTCACATGTGACATTTCGGCGCCGACCGGTGTATAAAGAATGGGTGGTCCAGGAATCAACGGACGCGATGCTGGTGGAACAGTGTCTCGCTGGAAACAACGAGGCATTTGGCGAGTTGATCCGCCGGTATCAGGATTCCGTGTTCAACCTGTTGATGAAAATGACCGGTCACTGGCACGATGCTGACGAACTGACCCAGGAAACCTTCCTGCGGGCCTACCGGCGTCTTGCCTCCTACGATCCGCGCTACAATTTCAAGAACTGGGTCATCACCATCGCGGTCCATCTCGCCCGAAACCGCTGGCGGAGTTTTTTCCGCCGCCGCCGCGCCGAAGAAGCCGCCGCGCCGCCGCTCGAAACCGACGCGACCGATTCGTCAGACCCGCGGCTTGATGCGTTGCAGGAAGCATTGCAGCGTTTGCCCGAAAAGCTCCGCGCGCCACTGCTGTTGCGGTACATGGAAGATTACTCGTTTGACGAAATCGCCCGCACCTTGGGCATCGGCGTCAGCGCCGCCAAAATGCGCGTCCAGCGCGCCCGCACCGAACTGGCGCGCCACTTGGAGCAGCCCGGATGACTCCCGACTCAAACATTGAGAAACTTCTGAGCCAAAGCCGGGTTGCGGCACCGCCTGACCTTGCGAACCGCGTCATGGGTCGGTTGCCCGCCCGACCGGGGCGGGTTTTCCCCGGCCGCTTGACCGCTGCGGGTTTGGCGTTCGGTACAGCAGCGGCCCTTTTGGCCGTGCTGCTCGTGTTTCACCTTCCACGATCCCCGCGACCGTCGGCCGCTGCTCCGAAGCTGGTCAATGTGCATTTTGAATTGCACGCCCCTGGCGCGCACCGCGTCGAGTTGGTCGGCAGCTTCAACCACTGGCGGGTCGGCCGCGTGCAACTCGAAGGCCCCGACGCTTCCGGCCACTGGACCGCCAGCGTTGCGCTGCCGGAAGGCCGGCACGAATATCTGTTTCTCGTCAATGGGGAACAATGGGTCACCGACCCGCGAGCCACCGTGCGGCGGCCGGACGGGTTT
>CAZJCX010000361.1:0-257 GCA_964544425.1 uncultured Verrucomicrobiota bacterium | reverse complement strand
TGCTCGTGACCGCCGCCCTTGCCGATGATTGGGATGCGCTCCAAAATCAACCCGTTCCCGGCATCACGGTGGAACGCTGGAACCACGTGCTCGATCATTTCCGCGAAAAACCCTACACCGTCGCCAACCTCCAGCCCTGCCTGGACATCGTCAGCGCGGCGGCCAAACAAGGATTGCCCGTCAACGGTCTCTGGACACTTCTCGAAGAAGGCGCGGTCAAACAAGCCGCGCCCGCCGTGCTGCGCCAGCGCGTGGCC
>CAZJCX010000360.1:0-1676 GCA_964544425.1 uncultured Verrucomicrobiota bacterium | reverse complement strand
CAGTTGACCATCGTGCGGGCGACCAACTCGGGCGGCTCGATCATCACCGGCGAGACCAAAGGTTACGCCTATGACTCGGCCTGGAATCTGAACCGGCGCACCAACAACAGCAGCGGTTCAACCCACACCTTTGTGGTGGACCCCAAGAACCAATTGACCAACGCGACGCCCGCCGGTACGCAGACCTATGATGACAATGGGAATCTGCGGTTGGCTTCCTCGAGCGGCGCGCCGGACTGGGTGGACACCGAGTGTGTTTACGACGACGAGAACCGGCTGGTGAATTGGTACAAGTATCACGACACCTATCAGGGCAGCGGCGTGCCGACCGGCTCGCCGGAGGATCTGCGGACGGAGTTCGTGTACGACGGGCAGGGACGGCTGCGCAAGCGGGTGGAGTACGTGGTGGGGGTGTTTGGCACCTGGTCCAGTGTATCGGAAACCCGGTATGTGTACGATGGCTGGCGGGTGATCCAGGAGCGGAACGGGTTCAACAACACGCCCATGGTGAGCTACACGCGCGGCAGCGACTTGAGCGGGAGTCTGGAGGGAGCGGGCGGGATAGGCGGGCTGTTGGCGCGGTCGCATGGGTATGCCAGCACCAACGGCAACTGGTATCTGCATAACAGCTATCACGCCGAGGGCGGCGGGAACATCACGTATCTGGTGAACAGCAGTCAGGGGTTGGCGGCGAGTTACAAGTATGATGCGTATGGGAACTTGGTGAGCCAGAGCGGCAGCTTGGCCAGTGCGAATGTGTATCGCTTTTCGAGCAAGGAGTTTCACGCCAACAGCGGCCTCTATTACTACGGCTACCGCTGGTACGCGCCAAACCTGCAACGGTGGCCAAACAGAGACCCGTTGGGCGAACCGGGGTTTGAACTGCTGCGTCGGGCTAGTGAGAGCATCGAATCACCCGGGGCAAACCTCTACGCCTTCTGCCACAACGACCCGAACAACTTCTTCGACCCAGATGGTCTCAAGGACCGTAGCTGGCCGTTCAACGGCAGAGTGAAAGTCGATAAGAAGTGTCCGAAATCGGTTCGCGCCGTGGATCTCGACAACAAGAAGGTTTACACTGTCGGCGCAGGCCAAAGCACACCCAATAACGTGGACGTCGATTTTGTCGAAGTGGGAGGCAAGTGGTATAAAATCGGGCCTTGGAATTTCGACGTTGATTGCAACTGCAAACCTGATGATGGCTTTCGCCAAGCGACACCGGATGAGTTGAAAGCCATTCAAAAGGTCTTGGACGGGCAGAAGTAGTAACGGAGGTTGCCATGCGAATAAAACGGAAATGGCTCATCTGGGGCGGAATTTTGGTTCTCTTGGCACTTCTGCCGGTGCTCTACTCCGCGGCGTCTTATGCTTTAGCGACGCATCAATACGAGAAACTGGTTGCGAGAAAGCCAGCCTCAAAGTCCGAGGTAGATGGTCTCCTGTTCCTCTGTTCAGCCAGAAAAATCGACATCACAAACTCGTTGTGGGGAAACGCCATTACCCTCGCCCCAAGTGACTCCTGCTGGCAATACAATGTCCTCTGGCGCGACCCGATTGATGTCGTTTACGACGGTCAGGGGAAGGTGAAAAACATTTTCCCTTCGTTCGAGTAGCCTACGCAACCAGCACCCGCCCGGTGTCCCGCCAAAAGGTGTGAAAGAAGCTAGCGGCGCTCC
>CAZJCX010000359.1:0-1682 GCA_964544425.1 uncultured Verrucomicrobiota bacterium | reverse complement strand
ACGCGCAGCGATAAAGTTTAATATTCCCATAACTTTGAGGTGACATCATGACGACAACGAGCAGACCGCGGTGTTCCTTTCGACCTTGCATCGAGAGTCTCGAAGACCGATTGGCACCGGCCAACATCGCCGTGACCAATCTCAATGACGCGGGTGCCGGTTCATTGCGCCAAGCATTGATTGACCTCAACGTTTTGGATGCCCAACAGAATCCAGCGAACACCATCGATCTTGCCAACGCGCCGGCAGGCGCAATTGCGCTGATGACCGCGCTGCCGGAAATCCAACGCAACGTCGAAATCATCGGCAAAGGCCAGAACGTCACCTCCGTGGTGCGAAGCAATAACGCAAACCGGCTCTTTCGCGTTTTCTTGGTCGGAACCGACCGGACGGTGACGATTCGAGACATGACCATTTCCAACGGGAGATCGGCGTTCGGGGCGGGCGTCTACAACTCTGGGACGCTTGCCCTCAACCGCGTCACGATTTCGGGTAACCAAGTCACGGCTGGCCCCGGCTTGGGCGGAGGCGTATACAGCCACGGACCAAGCCTGACAATCACGAATTCGAGGATCACCGGGAATTCAACCAGCAATTTGGGGGGCGGTGTGTACATCGATGGCGGCACATCTCGAATTCAGAACACGGACATCACCGCAAACCGGGCCGACGGTCGCGGAGGCGGACTCATTATTGTGGCGGGAAGCTTGGATCTTGACACGTCGCGAATTACCGGAATCAACTCGGCCGGGGCCGGCGGAGGTGGTCTTTCTATTGAGAAGATGGGGCCAATTGACACCACCGTCAGTGCTCGATCAACGACAACACCGTGGACGCCAACGGGAACAACCTGAATGGCAGTTGGGGCGGGGGTATCCAAATCATTCATGGAGCTCTCGTTATGGCACCAAACGCGACGCTTAATGTGAACAATAACACGGCAAACGTTGGCGGTGGAATCTACAATCAAGCAGGCACGGTAAACGCCGACAACGGCCCTGTGACGATCAATGGTAACACCGCGAGGCTGCGCGGCGGCGGCATATATAACGAGTTCGGAACGATGAATTTTACGGGCCTCACCATCACAAACAACACAGCGGACCAGGGCGCCGGTGCATATAATTTCGCGTCGCAGGTTGTGAGTTCGACAATCCGTTTGCGCAACTTAACGAGTCGCGGAAATACCTCCCGGACGGGCGCCGCGCAAGTCACGGATGGGCCCGCCGCAACCTCTCGAATCATCGGCGGCACTATCGCATTCAATTCGGCGGAAACCGAGAACCAGACCGGTTTGGCAGGTGGTATACTCAACATGAACGGGGGGACTACGGAACTGACAAACACCATTGTGGCAATGAATACTTCAGACGGCGATTCCCCGGACGTCTACGGCGCCATCACCAGCCTCGGCTACAACCTGATCGGCGATGACTCGGGCAGCAGCGGGTGGGTCGGCAGCGACATCCTCAACGAAGACCCCCTCCTCGGCGATCTTGGCTTTCATGGCGGGACGACGATGACGATGGTCCCCGGTTGCGGCAGCCCCGCCATTGACGCCGGCGCCAACACCTACGCGGGCAGCGTCGATCAGCGAGGCAACACGCGCATCGTCAATTCCACCGTCGATATCGGCGCCGTCGAGGTGCAATCCGGCGAGCACAGCCTCAGCGCGCCCTTCG
>CAZJCX010000358.1:1409-1699 GCA_964544425.1 uncultured Verrucomicrobiota bacterium | reverse complement strand
GGAGAAGTGCGATCCGCGCACGGAAATTGTCGGCGTCCACGAGGATGCCCGGCCGTTGGTCACACCGGTATTGATTGAAGCCACGGTTGCCAGCGCGCGCGCCAACGGCACCGGCATTGCGGCGACTAAGGTGGTGGACACGATCAAGGAAGCGGAGGACAAAGTCGTGACGCGCACGGTGGATCGCACGAAGTTGTGGGCGGTGCAAACGCCACAGACGGTCCGGTACGAGTTGTTAAAGCGGGCGTACCGCCAAGTGTTGGATGCCGGGGTGATTGTGACCGACGAAG
>CAZJCX010000358.1:0-1371 GCA_964544425.1 uncultured Verrucomicrobiota bacterium | reverse complement strand
GAACCTGAAGATCACCACCCCGGTTGACTTGCCGACGGCAGAGGCGTTGCTTCGGCTGCGCCGATAAGGTAGTCTCCGCATCCCATGAATCGAATCGGTATCGGGATTGACGTGCATCAGTTTGCGGCGGGGCGGAAATGCATCATCGGCGGCGTAGATATTCCGCATGAGGTGGGGTTGTTGGGGCACAGCGACGCGGACGTGTTGGCGCATGCGATTGCGGATGCCTTGCTCGGCGCGCTGGCGTTGGGCGACATCGGGAAGTATTACCCGCCGAGCGATGCCAAGTGGAGGGACCTGGACAGCATGGTCATCGTCCGGGAATGTGCCGAGCGCATTCGCGTGGCCGGCGGACGAATCAACAACGTGGATTCCATGATCATCGCCCAAGCGCCGAAGATGGCGCCGCACATCCCGGCCATGCAGGCCAATCTCGCGGAACATCTTGGCGTGCGCCCGGACCACATTGGCATCAAGGCGACGACGAGTGAGCACTTGGGCTTTACCGGGCGGAAAGAGGGCATCGTGGTTGTCGCGATGGCGTCGGTGGAGCAATGAAGTTCTTCAACACCCTGTCCCGGCAGGTCGAGGAGTTTGTGCCGCTCAACCCGCCGCGCGTGGGGCTCTACACGTGCGGGCCGACCGTCTATAACTACGCGCACATCGGCAATCTGCGGGCGTTCATGTTCGAGGATTTGCTGCGCCGGCACCTCGAATACAAAGGCTTCGAAGTCCGGCACGTCATGAATATCACGGATGTGGAGGACAAAATCATCCGCACCATCCGTGAAACCGGCAAGCCGCTGAAAGAGATTACCGACTTTTTCACCCGGGAATTTCTGCGCGACCTTGAGACGTTGAACATCCAGCGGGCGCATGTCCTGCCGCGCGCCACGGACAGCATCCCGGCGATCATCGAATTGATCAACAAGCTCGTCGAAAACAATCACGCTTATGTCGGCGAGGATGGTTCGGTGTATTACCCGATCAGTTCCTTCCCGGATGACGGGAAGTTGTCGCACTTCAAGCTCGATGAATTGCAGGCGACCGGCCGTGTGCAACACGACGAGTACAGCCGGGAGTCAGCATCGGATTTCGCGCTTTGGAAGGCGTGGGATGAAGCGGATGGTGATGTGAAATGGGCGTCCCCGTGGGGCTTGGGACGGCCGGGGTGGCACATCGAGTGTAGCGCGATGAGCATGGCGCATCTCGGCGAGAGTTTTGATCTGCATTGCGGCGGCGAAGATCTGATCTTTCCACACCATGAGAACGAGATTGCTCAATCGGAGGCCTACACGGGCAAGGATCCGTTTGCCCGGTACTGGCTGCACAACGCGCTCATGAAACCACCCGTTGGCGAGGAGATGCACC
>CAZJCX010000357.1:0-1711 GCA_964544425.1 uncultured Verrucomicrobiota bacterium | reverse complement strand
GGCTCAACAGGGATCCGATTGGCGAATTGGATGGCATAAATCTCTATGGATTCCTGAGGAATGGCGTTCCTAATGGAGTTGACCCATTTGGGCTCTGGCAGCTTTACATTGGCGCAGGTGCGGAATTAACCGCCATCTTGGGCATCAAATTCGGCTGGAATGTCGTATTCTACGATAGCGAGAACATCAATAACTTGGGCTTTCATCTCTATGGAGGTCATACTTGGGGGGTGAATGTCGGGGTTGATGCCCATCTGGGTTTCGTATCAGATTCTGTTGATGGTACTACAAGTGGTTGGGATGCAAACCTAGGCGTGGCGTCCGCAGCGTGTCCGATGGAACATGGCTCACTCTGGGATCCCACAGGTGCTGAGTTGGGGATTGGCCCGGGTGTTGGTGGGTCGTACAGTCCAACCACCACTGGGATTCCGCTATGGACTGTCGGTGACGTTGTGGATTTGTTCAACGGCGTGAAGGACTGGTTCAAGGAGCTAATGAATGGTTGGAGGCGCCGATGACTCCCGAACGGCTGGTTAAGATTATCGGTACGACTTGGTTGGTAGTGGGGATTCTGGGCTGCCTAGCGGCTCTCGGCCGCATCTTCATGGCGATAGTTCTTGGCACGGACACCGCCCTTGGATCAGACATTCGGCCTTCGCAAGTTCTCTTGTGGCAGGACTTGATTTCGCGGTTCTTCTGGCAAACGGTTGCGATTCAGGGCGCTTGCTTCGCTTTCATCGGCGTCGCTGCCGGGATGCTGCGGCGCCGAAAGCCTTGGGCAAGAGTTGCGATCCAAGGGGTTTCGGTTTTGTTTCTTGGTTTCGGCGTTGTGTTTGGCGTCTGGGCACTGACCATGATCGCTCGCTTCGAGTCCACGACGCTCCCGGAAGGAATGATTTCGATCCTGCAAATCGTCATGCTCGGCAGCGGGATTGTGGTGATTTGCTTGTACATCATCGTCTTTGGCGGCACTGCGTGGTTGTTGAGCCGGGCTAGCGTCCGGAGTTTGTTCTTTTCAAAGCAGCTTGAAGTTGCAGGACCAACAACACGACATTGAGCACGTTCGAGGTGTGAATGAAGAACCAGTTGACCAACGCCACGCCGGTGGGAACGCAGACCTACGATGACAATGGGAATCTGACGTTGGCCGCCTCGAGCGGCGCGCCGGACTGGGTGGACATCGAGTGCGTTTACGACGACGAGAACCGGCTGGTGAATTGGTACAAGTACCACGACACGTATCAGGGCAGCGGCGTGCCGAGCTCGCCGGACGATTTGCGGACGGAGTTGGTGTATGACGGCCAGGGACGGTTGCGCCAGCGGGTGGAATATACAGTGAGCGGCTACCCGATGGCGTGGGTGGTGGCCTCGGAAACGCGGTATGTGTATGACGGCTGGCGCGTCATCCAAGAACGCAACGGGAGCAACACGCCGCAGGTCAGTTACACCCGGGGGACGGATTTGAGCGGGAGTCTGGAGGGAGCGGGCGGGATTGGGGGGTTGCTGGGGCGCAGCCACGGGTATTCGGGTGGGAACTGGAGCACACACAATTTCTACCATGCTGATGGTGGGGGCAACGTGACGTATCTGGTGAACAGCAGTCAGGGCTTGGCGGCGAGCTACAAGTATGACGCCTATGGGAATCTGGTGAGCCAGAGCGGCAGTCTGGCCGGTGCGAACGTGTATCGGTTTTCGTCGAAGGAATGGCTGG
>CAZJCX010000356.1:299-1729 GCA_964544425.1 uncultured Verrucomicrobiota bacterium | reverse complement strand
TACACTCTTTCCCTACCACGTTCACGTCTCCTGCGGCACTCCCGGCGAACAACAACGCTTCGAGGAACTCTGGCGCGATCAATTCCGCACTCCGCCTTCATCCCTCATCCTTCATCCCACATCCGTTCTCAGCCGCGGCTTCCTCTGGCCCGACGCCAAACTCGCCGTCATCACCGACGCCGAAATTTTCGGCCGTCACAAACTCATCCGTCCGCGCCACCAGTTCCACAAGGTTTCCCAGCCGGTGGATTGGGCGGAATTTCAAGAAGGTGACTACGTCGTCCACCTCCAGCACGGCATCGGCAAGTTCATCGGCCTGAAATCCATCGCCACCGCCGGCGCGACGCAGGAAGTGCTCGCCATCGAATACGCCCGCGAAGCACGCCTGTACGTCCCGGTCGAGCAGGCGCATCTCGTCACCAAATACATCAGCGCCGGCAAACGCATCCCCCCGCTCCACGAACTCGGCGGCTCGCTCTGGGACAAACAAAAATCCACCGCCGAACGCGCCATCCGCGACCTCGCCAGCGAGTTGCTCGAAATCCAAGCCGCGCGCGATACGCTGGCCGGTCACGCCTTCCCACCGGACACGCCGTGGCAGATCGAGTTCGAAGCCGCCTTCCCTTACGAGGAGACGCCCGACCAAGACAGCGCCATCGCGGAGGTCAAACGCGACATGGAAGCGCCCAAACCGATGGACCGCCTCATCTGCGGCGACGTCGGCTACGGCAAAACCGAAGTCGCCATCCGCGCCGCGTTCAAGGCGGTGATGGGCGGGACACAAGTCGCCGTCCTCGTCCCCACCACCATTCTCGCCGAGCAACACTGGAACACCTTCCGCGAACGGATGGCCGGCTATCCCATCACCGTTGAAATGCTCAGCCGCTTCCGCACCGCCGCCGAACAAAAAAAAGTCATCCAACTCCTCGCGGAGGGCGGCGTGGACATCCTCATCGGCACCCACCGGCTCCTCAGCGGCGATGCACAATTCAAGAACCTCGGCTTGCTCGTGATTGACGAAGAACAACGCTTCGGCGTGCTCCACAAAGAGAAGTTCAAACAACTCCGCAAGCTCATTGACGTGCTCACCCTGAGCGCCACCCCCATTCCGCGCACGCTGTATCTCTCCCTCACCGGCGCGCGCGACATGAGCACCATCCAAACCCCGCCCCAAGACCGCCTCCCCGTCGAGACCATCATCGCCCCCTACGACGAACGCCTGATCAAACAAGCCATCCACCGCGAACTCGCCCGCAACGGCCAGGTCTATTTCCTCCACAACCGCGTCCAATCCATCGAAGCCGTCGCCGACCGGCTCCGTCAACTCCTCGACGATCCCAAAATTCGCATCGCCGTCGGCCACGGCCAGATGAGCGAACACGAACTCGAAAACGTCATGCACCGCTTCGTCCACGGCCAAGTGGACGTCC
>CAZJCX010000356.1:0-289 GCA_964544425.1 uncultured Verrucomicrobiota bacterium | reverse complement strand
TCGTCTGCACCACCATCATCGAAAGCGGCCTCGACATCCCCAACGCCAACACCATCATCATTGACCGCGCCGACCGTTTCGGCCTCAGCGACCTCTACCAACTCCGCGGCCGCGTCGGCCGCTACAAACACCAAGCGTACGCCTACATCCTGCTGCCCCGCCACCTCGCCCTCGTCCAAGCCGCCCGCAAACGCATCAGCGCCATCCAACAATACAGCTCGCTGGGCAGCGGCTTCAAAATCGCCATGCGCGACCTCGAAATCCGCGGCGCCGGCAACATCCTCGGCGC
>CAZJCX010000355.1:0-1735 GCA_964544425.1 uncultured Verrucomicrobiota bacterium | reverse complement strand
GTCGCGGTCGCAAAGGCGCCGCTCGCGTTGCTCTGCGCGCCCGTCGCGGTCGCACTGCCGGGAAACTCCGCCACCAACCGCTCCAACGTCGCGCGTCCGTCTGCCTTCCGCCCCAGCGCCAACTGGCTCAACCCGAGACAATACAACGTCTTGTCCCGATCCTTGAAGCCCGGCCAGCGCTCCAACACCTCCGTCAGACACTTCACCGCCTTCGCGTATTCACCGCGCCGCCCCAACACAAAGCCGAGCGTGAACATCGCGTTGTCCGTGAACCCCGCCGCATTCGCCTCGTCATACGCGATCACGTTGCGCAAATGCGCCTCCGCCAAATCCTCCCGGCCATCTTCCAAATACGCCTGCGCGACCTTCCAATTCGCCCGCACATCCGCCGGATCGCGCTGCGCCGCCCGCTTCGCCTCGCGGAACGTCATCTTCCCCCGCCGCACCTCGCCGAGCCGTTCCAGCAACGCGCCCTTCTCCACCAAGCCGGAAATCCGCTCCATCTCATTGCGCTGCGCGTCCAACACGAGAATCGTCGGCGCCCCCCGCACGTCGAGCTGGCGCACCTCCCCCGCATCCCGCCCGGCATCCAACCGCACCGGCACGAATTCCTGCGCCGCATCCACCACGGCCCGGTCCGCCAGCACGCCTTCTTCGAGTTGCTGACAAAAATCCGAGTTCCGCAGCCGGAAATAGACCAGCACCGGCTTCCCACTCGCCTTTGCTGACTTCAACCCCTCCGCCAACGACCGGCCCCACGGGATCACCGCCTGCAACTGCGCCACTCCTTCCGCCGCGGCTTCCCGGACTGAATCCGACTCATCGCCCGCCGCCACCGCCTGCAACCATGGCAACGCCTCCACCCGACCGCTGGCGCCCAACGCCACCGCAGCCGACCACCGGACGATCGAACTTTCGTCCTGCAACCGCCCGCGCACCAATTCGAGATCACCAGCCGACTCGCTCACCTGCAACAACCCCACCACCGCCACCTGCCGGCGTTCGGGATTCTCCGACGCGATCATCTTCCGAAACTGTTCCTCCACGCGCGCCCCGCCAATCCGCGCGAGCATCTCCGCCGCCTCCGCCCGCTGCTCCTCTTCGGCCGCGCCCAACTGCTGGATCAAATCCGAAACCTGATCGCCGTAAACCGTCGTTGCGCACAGCGCCACCGCGACCACCGCGCCGCGCAGCCACCGCAAATACTTTCGCTCCCCCTGCGCGACCGGCACAAAAAGAATCTCCGGCACCTCGTAACTATGTTGCTGCTTCACAATTCGCTCGACCTCCTCGATCCGCGCCCGCGTCGTCTTGATCACGAGCAACCATTCCTTGCCGGTTTCGATCTTCCCCTGCCACCAGTACTGAGACTCAATCCCCGCCAAAACGTTCACGCACGCTGCCGCCCGCGCCGCCAAAACGGCCCGCGCCACCGTGCGCGCCTCCGCCCGCGACCCGCACGTCACCAATCCGACAACCACATTCGTCATCGGCCGATGACCTCCACCAATTCCGTCAATCACCGGATCCGGTATTCCGCCGCGCGCGCCCAATCCGGTACCGATCCATTCACCAACACCGCGCACGCAATCCCGGCGTTCTGCGCGCACAACACATCCCACTTGTAATCCCCCACCATCAACAATTCCTCCCGCCGCACACCCCACCGGCGTCCCATCTCCCAAATCGGCTCCGGCGCGGGCTTGTGCGGCCCATCCTCCCGCGTCATCACCAC
>CAZJCX010000354.1:753-1740 GCA_964544425.1 uncultured Verrucomicrobiota bacterium | reverse complement strand
GGATTCGCCGCGGGTTCCCGCTGGTTGCCGGTCAGTGCGGGCCGGCTGGCTTTGTCCGCCGGTGCCGCCGCCGTTCTTCAATCAGACAGTAGAGCACCGGCGCGGTGAACATCGTCAGCAGCGCCAACGTCATCCCGCCAAACGCCGGCAACGCCATCGGCAACATGATGTCCGCGCCGCGGCCGGTCGCGGTCAATACCGGCAACAAAGCGAGAATCGTCGTGCCGCTCGTCATCAGACACGGCCGCACCCGGCGCAAGCCGGCTTGCACCGTCGCTTCGCGGATACCGGCAACCGTGTTGGTGGGCTGTTTCTCGAAGCTCTGTTGGAGATACGTCGTAATCACCACGCCGTCATCCACCGCCAACCCGAACAACGCCAGAAACCCGACCCACACCGCCACGCTGAGCATGACCGGGTGGAAGCCGAACAACTCGCGCAGGTTGACGCCAAACACGGCGAAGTTGGCGAACCACGGTTGGCTGTAGAGCCAGATCATGCAAAACGCGCCCGCCCACGCCACCGCGATGCCGATGAACACCACCCCGGCCCGCCACACCGCGCGGAATTGCAGATACAGCAGCATGAAAATAATGAACAACGCCAGCGGCACGACGAGCATCAACGTCCGTTGCGCCCGCAGTTGATTCTCATAATCGCCGGCAAAGCTGAACGTGTACCCGGCCGGCCACGCGATTTCGCCGCTCGCGATTTTCTCGCGCAGAAATTTGTTCACCGCTTCCACCACGTCCACCTCGGCGGCGGTGGCGAGCTTGTCGAACAAGACGTAGCCGACGAGGAACGTGTTCTCGGTCTTGATCCCCTCCGGCCCGCGCACATACCGGATGTGCGCGACGTTCGCCAACGGAATCTGCGCGCCGTCCATCGTCGCCACCAACACCCGGCCCAACTCGTCGGGATCGCCGCGCAACTCGCGCAGATACCGGACCCGCACCGGATACCGTTCCCGGCCTTCGACCGTGACCG
>CAZJCX010000354.1:0-722 GCA_964544425.1 uncultured Verrucomicrobiota bacterium | reverse complement strand
CCTCGATGACCTCTTGCACGTCCGCGACGCGCAAGCCATACCGGGCCAGCGCCTCGCGATCCAACTCGATCTCCAAATACGGTTTGCCGACGATCCGATCAGCGGTGACCGTGGCCGGGTTCACGCCCGGCACGTGACCGGCTTTCAGGTAACGCTCGATCTGCAGCCCCAGCGCCTCGATGGTTTCGAGGTTGTCGCCTTTGATCTCGACCGCCATCCGCGCCCGGATGCCGCTCTGCAACATCACCCGGCGCGTCTCAATCGGTTGGAGCTTCGACACGCCCGTCGCGCCCGGTATCGCTGCCGCCTTGACGATCTCGTTCCAGATGTCGTCGGGCGTTTTGATGTGTTCGCGCCATTGCCGGTGAATCTTGCCGTTCTCATCGCGCCGGTATTGCGGTTTGTAGGTGATGACCGTCTCGACCATTCCGATGGGTGCCGGATCGAGCGCGCTCTCGACCCTCCCGATCTTGCCGACGACCGACTCGACTTCCGGCACGGCGCGGATGGCGACGTTTTGTTTCTGGAGATAATCGAGCGCCTCGCCAATCGAGCCATGCGGCAAAGCCGACGGCATGTAGAGAAACGCGCCCTCGTCCAATGCCGGCATGAACTCGCGGCCCATCCCGCGCCACACGGTCGCGCCGAGCAACACCAAACCCACCGGCAACGCGAGGAACACCGCCTTGTGATCGAGACACCACCGCAAAATCGGCCCGTAC
>CAZJCX010000353.1:1456-1779 GCA_964544425.1 uncultured Verrucomicrobiota bacterium | reverse complement strand
GGTCAGCTTCATCACGCCGCAGGAGTTCGCCGACCTCCGCAAAGACGCGCTCAAGCTGGGTTTCCGTCACGTCGAGGCCGGGCCGCTCGTCCGCAGTTCCTACCACGCGTGGGAACACGTCAAGTAACCTGCACAACCGCGACGGCGGTCGGTTCCAATGCCAACGCCTGACCGGTCTTCTGGCCGGTAATCAGATCCACACCGCGCGGGGGATTCTGCAGCGTCACCCGGCGTTCCTGATGATTGATGAGAAACCACAATTCCCGGCCATCCTTCTCGCGGCAGACGGCCTCGACTCCCGGCCATTTTGGTCTCTCGCCCGC
>CAZJCX010000353.1:0-1410 GCA_964544425.1 uncultured Verrucomicrobiota bacterium | reverse complement strand
TGTCAGGTAAGTCCCGACATACACGACATGCCCCTTCCCGATTGCGCGCTGGGAAACCGCTGTTTTGCCGGTGAGATGCCGCCCTTTCCAGCGGGCGAGCGCGGTGGTGCCCTTGTCCAGGTGCAACCATTCATACCAATGCTCCGTCGGAACTGACTTGTTGCCGAGGCGCAAGTGCAACGGCCGTCGCTTTGGCGCGTTTTGCCGTCCATACTCTTCCACCGTGGCCCCAACCAGCTCACGCAGACAACCCGGGATAGTTTCCGCCACGACGTTGTTGTTCAAGTCACGCGTCGCCGTCCGGGCGCCCACAACGAGTACGCCGCCATTCGTCACGTACTGGTGTAAGGCGGGTACCCACGCCGGGTCGAACAGCGCCCAGTGCGGGATAATGTAAAGTTTCACATCCCGCAGGTCGTCCGCTGGATGCACGAGGCCGACCGCGTAACCCCGTTCATAAACCTGCCGATGTGTTTCCAGCGACGACTCCCAATATCCCGGCAGGCCGAGCTTCAGCGTCTCGCTCGAGGCGTTGACATCATACGCGGCGTTGGCCACGGCCACTTCCGCCCGGACAGAGGTGCCCCGCAGGGCCGGACCGATCCGCTGCAATTCAGCCCCGACCTGCTTCACCTCGTCGTATCGCCGACGAGCCACATTGTCGTGGTCGAGAATGCCACACCAGTATTCCTCCGCCCCGAACCGGCAGGTCCGCCAGCGGAAGAACAGCAGGCTGTCCGCCCCGCGGGCGATGGACACATACGCCATCTTGCGGAGCTCGCCCGGTTCGGGATGGTCGTGAAAATAGCCGGTATTGCCACCTGGCCCTGACTGTTGCTCCGGCACGATGAAGTTACCAGACCAACTACGCGCCGCATCAAGCGCATAGGCGTGAGTGGCCGCGCGGTCTGCCGGGTCATAGGCGAACATCGGATAACAATCGAAACCCAGCACATCGAGGTCGCGGGTGAAATCACCACGGTAATCAATGCTCCCGAATATTCCGTTGTGGGTGATGAACCATCGGGGTTGCGCCGCCCGCAGAAGAACGACCTGATCGCGCTGAAATTCCGTGATCGTTGCGGAAAGAAACCGCCGGTAGTCGAGTTCGTGGGCCGGGTTAGAACTCGTAGGCTGATCCCGCCGTGGCGTCTGGATCTCCGCGAAATCGCCAAATGTCAGTGCCCAGAACGCAGTTCCCCACGCCTGATTGAGGGCGGTGATGTCGCCCTTGAACTTGCGCTGAAGAAACTCCACAAACGCGACTTGGCATGCCGGACAATGACACTCGGCGATGTGACAGTAAAACTCGTTGTCAGTCTGCCAGCCGACAACGTGCGGGTTGTTGCGGAAGTGATCCGCCATCGCCTGGGTGATGGCGCGCGAAAAAAAAAAAAAAACGGGGTTTGT
>CAZJCX010000352.1:606-1829 GCA_964544425.1 uncultured Verrucomicrobiota bacterium | reverse complement strand
ATCATTACCGGCCGGTCCGTCCTCGAAGTGTTCCGCAACAGCGCGCTCCAGGAAGTCGTCGCCCAAGCGCTCGCGGAAGACCAGGTCACCGCGCGGGAGCTGACGTTTCACGGCCCCTCGGAGCGGGTATTTGAGGTCAACGCCACGCGCTTGCGCGGACCGGCCGGACAACCGACCGGCGCGGTGATCGTGCTCCATGACATCACGCGGATCGAGACACTCGAAAACATGCGGAAAGATTTCGTCGCCAACGTCAGTCACGAATTACGCACGCCGCTCTCGATCATCAAAGGCTACGTCGAAACGCTCCTCGAGGATCCCCGGCCCGATGCCGACACGGCGGACAGTTTTTTGCGGACGATTCAACGGCATTCTTCCCGGTTGGAAATCCTGATTGGGGACTTGCTCACCATCTCCGCGCTGGAATCACCAGCCAAACAACTCAGTCTCACCAGCGTTGCGTTGCGGCCGTTGGCGGAGGCAGCGCGGGACGAGTTGGCGCCACAGGCGGTCGCCAAAGCAACACGGCTCGACATCGAAGTCCCCTCCGATTTGCCGGTGATCCCCGGCGATCCGAGCCGACTGCACCAGGTTTTCCTCAACCTGCTCGACAACGCGGTCAAGTACACCCCGGCCAGCAGCCGCGTCACCGTGACGGCCACGGAAGCCCCGACGGAATTGGTGGTTTGCGTGTCCGACAACGGTCCCGGCATCCCGCCCGAACATCTCGATCGGGTCTTCGAGCGGTTCTACCGGGTGGACAAGGCGCGCAGTCGGGACGTTGGCGGCACTGGTCTCGGGTTGAGCATCGTCAAGCACATCATCCAAGCCCATCGCGGCCGGGTGTGGGCGGAGAGCGAGCCGGACAAGGGGAGTCGCTTCTACTTCACCTTGCCGAAGCTGTGAGGCAAAGGTTTGCGGCCGGCCGCAAAATTGTCTATGGGTGACACCGTGAAAATCATTTGGCTGAGCGTGGGACTGTGCATCGGCGCGGCGTGGGCGGAAACGAATCTGGAAACGGCGGTGATCCGGGTCGCGGCTCCGGCGCCGTTGTTTGAGTTGACCGACACCACCGGGCGCGTGGTTAAACTGGCGGATTGCCGCAGCGCGGCAGTCATCGTGACGTTCTTCCTCAGCGGCGACCGGCCCTCGGAGCGCCAGATCAAGCCGCTGGTCGGGTTGCGTGAGCAACATTCCACGAACGATCGGGCGGTGTTTGGAAT
>CAZJCX010000352.1:0-583 GCA_964544425.1 uncultured Verrucomicrobiota bacterium | reverse complement strand
GAATTGCGGGCGAAGTTGACGGAGTGGGCGGTGAATTTTCCCGTGTTGCGCTTTGACGTGAAAGTGCTGGAGGGGTTTGGCGGAATCACGGCGGTGCCGACGACGTTTGTGCTCGACCAGAACCGCAACATCATCCAGCACCATGTCGGGTTCGCGGAGTCTGGGGTGTTGGAGCAGGATTTGAAAGTGATTTTACGAAAATGAAAAAGCTCGTGGCCCCTTGGATTCTGCTCGCGTGGTTGGCCGCCGTCGGCGTGGCGCGCGCGGAGGAAGTGACCGTCGAGGCGCGCCTGTCGCACGACCGGCTTCGCCCGGCTCGCGGCGGGCATGGATTTTCGGGTGGCGGTGGTGGTCGAGATTGCGGAGCCGTGGCATGTGAACGCCAATCCGGCGTCGCTGCCGGAGTTGATCCCCACGCGGCTGACGTTTGAGGGAGCTCCCGGCATCGAGTTCGGCAAGGTGACGTACCCAGCGGGCAAACCGGCCATCGTGGCGTGGGCCGGCAAACCGGTCGCATTGTATTCCGGCAAAACCACCATCCTGATCGAAGGCCGCGTGAAACCCGACGCGCCGGTCGGACCCG
>CAZJCX010000351.1:0-1853 GCA_964544425.1 uncultured Verrucomicrobiota bacterium | reverse complement strand
ATTTTTCCGCCGTTGCTGATTGATATGCTGGCGGTTGGCGAACAAAGCGGGGAAGTGGTGCCCGCGTTGAAAAACATCGCCGACACGTACGAGCGCGAGTTGGGTTACCGGCTGAAGGTGTTCACGACGGCGTTGGAACCGGCGATCATCATCGGAATGGCCTTGGTAGTGGGCGGGATTGTGTTGAGCGTATTGTTGGCGGTGTTCGATATCACATCGGGTATTGGAAGGTAGAATCGTATGAAACAAAAACGACAGGCGGCATTTACCTTGATCGAAATCATGCTGGTGGTGGTGATCATCGGCATTCTGATGACCGTGGTGGTCGTCAAGCTCGGCGGGCGCCAAGAGGAAGCGCGAGTGACGGCGGCGGGCGCCGACATTCGGGCCTACAGTCAGGCGCTGGATTTGTACGAACTGGACAATGGGTTTTACCCAACGACCGAACAGGGGTTGAAGGCGTTGGAGAGCAAGCCGACCACGCCGCCCGAACCGCGTAACTGGAAAGGTTATCTGCAGTCCGGTCTGCGGACGGATCCGTGGGGCAAGGACTATGTTTACCGTCAGCCCAGCGAGAAGCGCGGCACCGGCTTCGATCTCTACTCGCTCGGCCCCGACATGACCGACGGCACCGAAGATGACATCACGAACTGGAAGTGACCGGGCTTTCACGCTGGTCGAAATCACCATTGTCATTTTCATCATGGCGACGATGATGGCGGTGGCGGTGCCGTATTTCCTGCACTACTACAACGAGGCCAGACTCGACGGGGCAGCGCGCGAGTTCGCGACGGCAACCCAGTTGGCGCGGTTGCAGGCGGTGACGCAGCAGCGGGAGGCGACGATGGAATTTGATTTGGACCGGCAGACCTATGCGATTTTTGTCGGGGCGCCCGATTCGGGGGCCGCGTTGGTCGAATCGTTTGCGGTGCCGCTGAAAGTCCGGTTGGCGACCGTCCAAGTCGGCGAAGAACCGGTGCAAGACGGCGGCCAGTTCGCCGCGCGCTTTTATCCGAACGGGACCTGCGACGGGTTGACGGCACTGTTCCGCGCCGGTGACCGCAAAGGCGGAACGGCGGTCTGGGTGGATCCGGTGACCTCCCGCGCAACGGCGTATGCGGTGAAGTGAGTTTCGAGAACAAATCCTGATGACGGCTCATCTCAACGCCCGGCACCCATTACGGAATGCTGCCACCGGCGGCTTCATGTTGCTGGAGGTGATTCTAGCGGTCTCCCTGCTGGCCGGGGTGTTGGTGGGGCTGATCGTGGGGTTGAGCCGCTGCGTGGCGGCGGCGCAGTCGGTGCAGAATTATGCGACGGCGCAACGGTTGTTGGCCAACAAGAGTTATGAATTTCGCGTCGAGCAACCCGAAGACACGCTGGATCAGGAGGGGACGTTTGGCGCGGAGAGCCGGTACTCATGGGCGCGGCGGTTGGAAGAGACCGACGAAGCCGGCTTGTGGAAGCAGACCATCGCGGTCGCCTGGTACGAACGCGGCCAGTTGAAAGTGGACGAAGTCGTGGAGTACCGGTATTTGCCGAAGAAGCAGCCATGAACTCCAACCCAATCAGCCGCCGGGCTCGCGGGGCGTTTACTCTGCTGGAAGTGATGTTGGCGGTGACGATTTTGGGCATGGTCGTCGCGGCGGTGTACACGACGTGGAGCACGGCGTTGACAGCCTGGAAACGGGGAACGCAGGTGCTCGACGGATTTCAGCGCGAGCGCGTCGTGATGGAGGCGTTGCAAGAGTTGACGCAGGCGGCGTTGTATTTCAATTCCGTGCCGGACCTCTACCAGGTGACCGGCGAGACCACGCCGGGCTTCGGGAGCATGGTGAGTTGTGTGACGGGGG
>CAZJCX010000350.1:0-1927 GCA_964544425.1 uncultured Verrucomicrobiota bacterium | reverse complement strand
AAAAATAAAATTCGGTCAACCGCTGCGCCGCGGGCCGGTCGAGCGCCAATTCGCGGTGACACATCAACCCCGCGGCGAACAGCCCGGCCAGATGCAGGAGGATCAACAAGCGCAACGGTTCCGTCACACCCAACGCCAGCGTCACCGCCACCACGATGAGCAGCAACTGAAATAACCGCGTCATCGCCGTCGGTCCCAGCCATTGCCGGCGCGCAAACGCGAGCGCGAACGGCCCCAAATACAGCGCCAGCGGCACCACCCAGAGCAGCGGAATCGCCGCGATATCGAGCGAGATGTAGTTCGTCACGCTCATCATCAAGCTCGACGGCGCCAACGCCAACAACACCCACCGGATCCGCCGGCCGGCGCGAATGGGTTCTGTCGCTGCGGGCGCCGCTGCCGCCGGGCGCGCGTCCCCGCTGCGCCGCGCCACCCATCCGCACGCCACGATCAACACCGCCAATGCCCCGTAGCCGACCGCCCACCACCGGCTCTGGGCGAGCAGACCCAGCCGGGGTTCGATCAGCACCGGGTAGCTCAGCAACGCGAGCAGGCTCCCGGCATTGCTGGCCGCGTACAAAAAATAGGGATCACCGGCGTGCGGATGATTCGTCGTCGCAAACCACCGTTGCAACAGCGGACTGGTGGCCGCGACGACAAAGAACGGCAGTCCCACAGTCAATGCCGCCGCGCCGAGCAGCCACGGGATGGGATTGTGCTCCGCCGGCGGCGACCAGTCGGCCGGAATCGCGATGGGCAAGCACAACGCGGCCGCCATCAACAACGGCGCGTGCCACCACACCTGCCGGCCCGCGCGCACCCGCGTCGCCAACCAATGCGCGTACCCGTACCCGGCCAGCAACGTGGCCTGAAAAAAGACCAAACACGTGTTCCAGACCGCCGGCGCACCGCCAAGCAACGGCAACACCAACCGGCCAAACAACGGTTGGACGACAAACAACAACGTTGCCCCCCAAAAAATTGTCACCGTGAAAAGCGCCACCATGCGCCCTCCGTGTAGTCGCCCGTTTCCCGGCTCGCAAGCGAATTCGCCGCGCTGCGAACTACCGGCGGTGGCGCGAGCGCCCCCCCCCGCGAGCGGGGCGGCGGACGGCCGCGCGCGGACGCTCGGAGCAAAGTTGCCCACTTCTTGACGGGGCGTCACACAGTCGTCACGGATGGCCGATAAGGTGCGCCCCACAATAAGGGAGCAGTTTCACATCAACGATCGGTAATCAGGAGAAAGGGAAACTATGATTCAGTCTTGGCTCAAATGGTGTCTGCCGGCGGTGTGCGCGGCATTGACCGCAACGCACGCGCAAACGACGATTCAGATTTTGCACGCGTCCGACTTGGAAGGTGGCGTGGACGCGATTGCGGATGCGCCGAATTTTGCGGCGGTTGTGCAGGCGTTGGAAAATGATGCCGCGGGGCTTGGGATCAACTCGATCCTGCTTTCCGCCGGCGATAACTATATCCCCGGCCCGTTCTTCAACGCGTCGGGCGATCCGTCCGTGCAGGATGAGTTGCGCAGCGTGTACGAGCAGCTCTTCGGCCTGGCGGCGGGCACGCTCAGCAACCTCCGCGCGAGCGAAGGCCGCGCCGACGTCACGATCATGAACGTGATCGGCTTCGACGCTTCAGCGCTCGGCAACCATGAGTTTGATGCCGGCACGACGGTCATGAGCAGCATCATCCGCCCTGACGTTTCCTCGGGCACCGGGTTAAACCAAGTCCGTTGGTTCGGCGCCCAGTTCCCGTATCTCAGCGCGAATCTTGAGTTTTCCGCCGACAGCGCGCTGAACCCGATCTTCAACTCGGCCATTGTGGACAGCACGACCTACGAGACCGCGCCCGCTAACGTGGCCAGCGCCGCGTCCGCCAAGAAAATCGCGCCCGCCACGATCATCACGCGCGGCAGCGAGCA
>CAZJCX010000349.1:0-1941 GCA_964544425.1 uncultured Verrucomicrobiota bacterium | reverse complement strand
AGATGCGGCGGCGCTGGCGGCCGTGAAAGACTGGGCGCGCGGTCAGAGCAGCGCCACCGCGGTTCAGGTTGGATACGATTTTGCGTCGGCCAACGGGGTCGCCACAAACGAGATTGAGAGCATCGAGACCGGCACGTGGACCGACGGAACCAAGACCTTCAATGGCCCGCTCAGTTCACTGCCACCCAACACAGTCCCCGCCGTGCGGGTTGTCGCTCGGCGCACTGTGAACACTCCGTTCTGGCGTGTGATTAGTTTTGGTGCGGGTGCGCAAATGCGGCCGCGCGTCGAGTCGGTCGCTATCGTTGGTCAGCCGTTGGCGGCCACCGGCGTCTTGCCGTGGGCTACCTGCGACAGTCTCACCCCGACCAAGTGCGCCCCGCTGACATTACAGATCAAAGATGGGGGTGAGACCAACGCTTGTTTGGACAGCGGCCCCAGTTCCGGTAATTTTGGCCAGTTGACTCTGCCGGGCGGCAGCGGCGCAAGCTGGTACCAACAGAACATTGCCGAGGGGTACACCGGGACGTTGCGTGTCGGTCAATGCATAGATACAGACCCCGGTGTGAGTTGGGGGCCAACCAAACAAGGCATTGACGACCGGGTTAAGTCCCTGCCAGCGTACACCTGTACAAGTTCGTCTCTCGCTCCCGATAATGCGCGCCTAGCTTTAGTGCCAAAGGTGAACAATCTCGATGTCAGCGGAAAAAAGCAGGTTTGTATAACTGGCTTCTACGTCGTCATTCTGGATGGCTATAACAACAGCTCCAAGACCGTAAATGCCAGATTTTACGAGGCTTTCGGGGGAACTGAAGTGAATCCTGCCGCTCCTCCCGTCCCCGGTGAACTGGCCGGGGTTGCCTTAGTACGCTGAAACTAATGGCTTGCGTTTTGCTAGGTGGTAACCCACCATGCACAACGGCTGGTTCGCAAAGTTAACTAAGGAGGCTCTCAATGGCTAAAAGACCCGGCGCAAGTGGGATTATTGTCGTGGCCTTGGTACTGGGGTTGGTCACGGCGTATCTGGCGTGGCGCTATTTCACGGACTTGCAGAAAAGCTCCCGCGAGAATTGGGTGGACGTGGTTGTCGCAGCGGCGGATATTCCCGCCCGCACCGAAGTTACCCGCGAGAAACTTCAAATCACGCGATATCCGAAGGAGCATCTTGCTCCCGATGCCGTCACCAAGTTGGAGGACGCAGAAGGTCGCGTAGCACTCGACCGGATTCGCGCGAAGGATCAAATTCGCGCGGCGGCGCTCGCCAAAAAGGGTGAAACACCCGGCCTCGTGTACAACATCCCCCCCGGTAAACGCGCCATCGCGATCGGTGTGGATGAGATCAAGGGCGTCGGCAACATGATCAAGCCGGGCGATCGGGTGGATATCATCGCCACCTTGACGGATCCGCTCGCGCGCATGGAAACCACCCAGACGATTCTCCAAAATATCGGTGTGTTGGCGGTGGACAAAGGCCGCACCGACGCCCAAGAAGGCGGCGGCGCCACAACCTCCATCACCATCGCCGTGCCGCCCGAAGAAGCAGAGCGCGTCACGGCTGCCGACCGGATTGGCACGCTGCGAGTGATGTTGCGCCCCGCGCAAGAGGACGTAATCGTCGCAACCGACGGCATTCGCGCGACCCAAGTGTTCCCCGGTCGCTACCAAATCACGGGCACCAACGAACTGGCTGCGACGCCCGTCATCATCAGCCCACCCCCCTCCGCATCCCGCAAGGAAGTGCGCGTGTACCGGGGCGTGAACGAGCAAGTGATTCCCACGGAATAGCATTTCGCCACCAACGAAGAAAGGACAGCACCCAACCATGAAAACCACGCTCGCCCAAATGATCCCGGGCAAGTTCCTCCGCGCGCTCGTCGCGCTTTGCAGCGCCGCCGCGCTTGCCGCGTCGGTTCACGCCGCCGACACCGTCCAGGTGAGCGT
>CAZJCX010000348.1:0-1973 GCA_964544425.1 uncultured Verrucomicrobiota bacterium | reverse complement strand
AGTTCGAGCGGGATGAGACGAGCGAGGCATCAACCGCCGAGTCGGCTCCCGATCCCGCAGACTTTCCGGCGCGGCTCGATCTCGCACGCAAACGCCGCGAGGATCAGTTTGATCGCCATCCGAATCGGCTCAAAATCGCCGCCGGGCTGATACTTGAAAATCCACGTCAGCGCGAAAAAGCCGCACGCCAGATTCCCGGCCGTGAACAGATTCGGCAGGAGATAGATTTTTACCTTCTCGCCGTTCTCTGGCGGGACCGGCTTATTTTCTTCGAGCGACAATGGTCTCCCCACCTTTCGCCGTCTCGCCAACCTTCACCGCGATTTCCGTCCCGGTCGGCACCGTCAACTCCACCCGCGACCCAAACCGAATCATCCCGATGTGCTCGCCCTTCGCCACCCGGTCGCCTTCGTGTTTCCAGCCCACAATCCGCCGCGCGATCAACCCGGCAATCTGCCGCACCACCACCCGGTCGCCATCCGGACCGGTAATCACCATGATCCGATGCTCATTTTCCGCCGAGCATTTCGGGTTCCGCACATCGAGGAACTTACCGGGATGGTAGCTCACCGCCGTGATCGTGCCGGCAATGGGCGCGCGCTGCGTGTGAACGTTGAACACCGACAGAAAGATCGCCACCATCGTCCCGCCCGCCACCGGCGTAATCTCCACAATCTTCCCATCCGCCGGTGCCACGACGGCCCGCGGGTCCGCCGGGATCGTCCGGGTTGGATCGCGGAAGAACGAAATGGTGAACCCGAGCAACACCAACGAGATCAGAAACGCCGGCCAACACCACAACCACCCCAAACCCGTCAGCGCCGCCAAAATCAAGAGCGGCCATTTCCCTTCGAGCAATGTGCGCAGCGTGAACATAACGAAGCGCCGCGCATACTACCGGATTTCATCAGATAGCGAAGCGGATTTTTCCACAGTTGACTCCATGCGTGAAAGGTGGGGCGCGACCGCCGGGCGCGCCGTCCGCAGGGAACTCACGAACATCAACGGCGCGTGTGGGTGGGCAAGCGGCGACGACGCGAATCAGTACTGAATGGCACCGACTACACGATCCAAGGCCTGCCGGGGTGAGATCCGTTCATCGCTGAGGAAGAGCAGCGGCGTTGTGCCGAGTGTGGTGAAGGTGCTGGTGCCACCGGTTAGGGTGACTTGCTGCAGGCCTTCGACCGCGAGCAACGGGTAGGAGTAACCGCTGGCGGTCCACGCGAAGACGATCGAGGTGCGGTCGAGCCGGCGGAAGGAATAGACGAAGATGCGGTCGTTGATTTGCCGGTGGGCAAATAATTTGGCGCCGGCGAGCCAATCATAATTCGGATGCGTCACGAACAGCGGTAGCTTGGCGGCCGTGGAAACGCGGCCGTCGGAGATGACGATGGAAGGCATAAACACACCGAGTTGCGCGAGGGTGGGCGTCCACCGGAAGGCGCCGTCCGCGCTTAACGTCGCGCCGGCCGGCAGGCCGCTGGCGGCGAAAGTCATGCTGTCGCCATCGGCGTCGTCGGCCTTCAAGGCGGCGGTCAGTTCGACGGCGGCGGCAGTGTTGAGCGAATCGGGTCCGGCGAGCGTGGGCGGTGAATTGGTGGCGACGGGGGGCGAGGCGACAGTGATGGTGATCGTGGCGGCCGCGCTCAGGCTGCCGTCGCTGACGGTGAAGGTGACGTTGTGGGCGCCGACTTGAAGCAAGGTTGGCGTCCAAGCGAATTGCCGCGTCGAAACGTTGAACGAAGCGCCGCTGGAAAGCGAGCTGGCAGAGTAGGTGAGCGGATTGCCGTCGGGGTCGGACCCGGTCACGGTGAATGACAGAGGGTTGCCAGCCACGACCGCTTTGTTGCCTGGTGAAGTGATGGTGGGGGCGCGATTGACGTTGCTGACGGTGATGATGATGGCGGTGCTGGCCGAGAGGCTGCCATCGCTGACGGTGAAGGTGACGTTGTAGCTACCAGCCTGTGCGTAGG
>CAZJCX010000347.1:0-1975 GCA_964544425.1 uncultured Verrucomicrobiota bacterium | reverse complement strand
CGGCGATCATCACCGCCAGCAATCGCTCCTGAATCTCCGCCTGCGGCAATGACCGGCCGGTGTGGTACGGGCGATGAGGCCGCTCCGACCGGCCTTCGTAGAGGTAGAAACCGCGTCCGCCTTTCCGACCTTTCAACCCCTGCTCGTGCATTACCGCCAACAACGGCGCGACGATCATCCGGTCGCGAAATGCCGCAGCCAACTCCCGCGCCACGTCGTGCGCCACGTCCAAACCCACTTCGTCCAGCAACCGCAACGGCCCCATCGGCATCCCAAACGCCAACATCGCCGCGTCAATGTTCGAGGCGTTCACACCGTCGCCGACCAGCTTGCCCGCTTCGTTCAGATACGGCATCAACAACCGATTCACGAGAAAGCCCGGTGTGCCGCGCACTATCACCGGGATCTTCTTCAACTGCTTCACCAACTCCACCGCTGTCGCCAGCGTCGCCGCCGCAGTCTGCGTCCCGCGCACCACCTCGACCAATGGCATCTTGTGGACGGGATTGAAAAAATGAATCCCAACGAATCGGTCCGGCCGACCGCTTGCCGCGGCCAACTCATCAATCGGAATCGCCGACGTGTTCGACGCGATCAGGCAGCGCTCCGGCAGGTGCGGCGTCAGTTCCGCGAACAACGCCCGTTTGATCTCGATCTTCTCCAGCACCGCCTCGATCACCAGGTCGCAATCACCGAAGCCGGTGTAGTCCGTCGTCGGATGCACCCGTGCGAGTCCCTGCTGCGCTTCCAACTCGGTCAGCTTCCGCCGCTGCACTCCCTCACGAAACACTCCGGCAATCCGCTTCATCCCCGCCGCGACAAACTCCGGCTTGATGTCCTTCAACCGCACCGTCAACCCGCGCGCCGCGCACCACTGCGCGATCCCCGCCCCCATCACCCCCGCGCCGATCACGCCGACCTTGCCGGCTTTGGCGCCGGTGGCGCCTTCGACTTTCCACTTGGAATATTTCTCTCGCAAAAAAAACACCCGCACCAAATTCTTGCAGATCGGAGTCACCGCCAATTCGCCCAGCGCGCGCGCTTCCGCCTCAAAACCACGACCAATCACCTCAATCGCACGCAATGGCGCGGGATAATGCCCACCGGTACGCCGCGTGACCTTTTTCCGGGCGGCGATCTTGATGATCGGATCCCAGAGGTCGAAGTGAGCGTTTCTGTGGCCGCGCTTGGCAAGCGCGGCTATCGCCGTCTCCCGCAACGCCACCGGCGGCACAACTTCGTCCACCAACCCGATCTTCCGCGCCTTGTCCGCGCTCACGGTCTTCCCCGGCAGAATGATCCCCAACGCCGGATTCAACCCGATCAACTTCGGCAACCGCTGCGTCCCGCCCCAACCCGGTATGATTCCCAACTGAGTCTCCGGCAGGCCAATCTGCGTCTTTGGATGATCCGTCGCGACCCGGTAGCTGCACGCCAACACCATCTCGCACCCGCCGCCGACGCACGCCCCGTGAATCGCCGCCACCGTCGGCACGCCCAGTTGCTCTATCTTCCCGAACACCCGGTGCCCCACGCGCGACAACTCCACGCCACGCTCCACGCTGTCCACCTTCGCAATCTCCCGAATATCCGCCCCAGCGATGAACACCTCCGACTTGCCGCTGATGAAAACAACGCCCTTGGGTCGCTGCGCCGCGAGCGTATCGAGAATCTCCTCCAAACGCCGCATCACCGGCTCATTGAAGACATTTACCTTCGCCCCCGGATCATCAAACGTGACCCAAGCAATGCCGGCAGCGTCGTTGGTCAGTTGAACACTCACCGTTCCACAATCAGCGCGCCGCCTTGGCCGCCGCCGACGCAGGCGCTGGCGATGCCGTAGCGGACGTTGCGGCGTTGCATTTCCTTCAACAGCGTCAGCACCAACCGCGCGCCGCTGGCGCCGAGCGGGTGGCCGAGCGCAATCGCGCCGCCGTTCACGTTGAGCCGGTCGCGGTTAAGCGGCAGGCCAAAT
>CAZJCX010000346.1:0-1985 GCA_964544425.1 uncultured Verrucomicrobiota bacterium | reverse complement strand
AACTCGGTGGCGCGCTGAAGAACGTCATCGCCATCGCGGCCGGTGTCTGCGACGGGATTGGTTTTGGCGACAACACGAAAGCGGCGCTCTGCACGCGGGGACTGGCCGAGATGGCGCGGCTTGGCGTGGCCGTGGGGGCGCAGCGGGAGACTTTCTTCGGCTTGAGCGGCGTGGGCGACCTGATCGTGACCGCGTTCAGTCAGCACAGCCGCAACCGGGGTTTCGGCGAGCGCCTCGGCAAGGGCGAGAGCGCGCAGCAGATTTTGGATTCGACAAAGTCCGTGGTGGAAGGCGTGAAGACCGCCAAGTCCATCCAGCAACTCGCCACCAAACGAGGCGTCGAGACCCCCATCGCGCGCGAAGTGTATGCGATGATCTATGAAGGCAAGGCGCCGCAGCAAGCGGTGCGCGATTTGATGAGCCGCGAAGCCAAGCCGGAGTTTGGAACGTAACGGAACTTTCGCTGATGGAACGTGTCCCAATCACGGATGAGACCAGCGACCGGGATTTGGTGGCGCGATTGCAGGCGGGCGCGGAGGCGGCGTTCGCGGAATTGGTGCGCCGTCATCAACAACGGGCGTTCAACGTCGCGTATCAGATTCTCCGCAACCACGAGGATGCGGTCGAGGTCGCGCAGGATGCTTTTGTGAACGTGTACCGGCACATCTCATCGTTTCGCGGCGACGCGGAGTTCACCACCTGGCTCCATCAAATCGTCGTCAACCTTGCCCGCAACAAACATCGGTGGTGGAAACGACGGGGCCGGTCGGTTGCCGTGTCCCTCGACGCGCCGGTGCCCGTGACGGATGGCGAATTGTCGCGCGACCCGCCCTCGCCCGCCGACGCCCCGGACGTCGTGGTGGTGAAAGCGGAGTTTGTGCGGCAGATTGACGCGGCGATGGAAATGTTGCCGCACAAATTCCGGGAAGTGCTGGTGCTGCGTAACGTCGAAGAGTTGAGCTACGAGGAGATTGCCGGCGTATTGGGCTGCTCCGTCGGCACGGTGAAATCACGAATCGCGCGCGCGCGGGATGCGCTGCGGGAGTTGGTGCATGACCTGTAACCAATGCCAACCGGATCTTTCCGCCTACGTGGACGGCGAACTACCGGTCGCGCGGCGCGCCGAACTGGATTCGCACATCACCGCCTGCGCGGCTTGCCAGCGGCGACTCGCGGAATTGCGCCGTGTCGCGGCCGGTCTCCACGCATTGCCGCAACAGTCACCGCCGCCCGGGTTCTTGCGGGAGGTGCAGGCGAAACTCGCGCAGCCCCTCCCCCGTCGCAACTGGTGGCCGGTGCCTCTCGGCGCCGTCGCCGCCGTCGCCGCGCTGCTGGCCGTGACTGTGCTGTTACGTCCGCCGCCGACGCTCACACCAGCCGGCCAAATGGCGGACTACGAGGCACCGGCGGAAAAAGCAAAAATGGCCGACCTTCCCACCCCCGCAGTCTCCGCTCCCGCGGTATCCGGTGCCGCTGGAGGCGCGAACGAAGAACGGGCGGATGACGACCGACTACAACCAGCGGACGCGTTGGGGAAGTTCCAAGGGAAAACACCGCCCGTGGTCATGACCAGGGAAAGCGCAGCAAAAGTTCAGGAAAGCGTGCGGGCGCTGGCGGGAAGCGTCGTGAGCCGCGACGAGGCGGGCGGCGTTGTCGTGGAACTACCGGCCAAGAACGAAGCACGGTTCCGGCAACAACTAGGCGCGGAGGCGAAGGATGAGTGGCGGGAATTGACGAACGAGTTTGACCGAGTCGTGCTGCAAATCCAGATCGTGCCGCCGGCGGCAGAGCCTAGCGACCGCTGAGTTTCTCGAGTTTCTCAGCCAAGACTTTGTTCTCCGGATCGGCTTTGACGGCGCGGCGGAGATACTCCAACGCGTCCGCATGGCGGCCCAGTTTTTCCAACACTTCCGCGAGATGGTCGTACACGGTGGGGTCGTCTTTTTCCAAGTCGGCGGCCCGCTGCAGGTAGCCGAGCGCCGCGC
>CAZJCX010000345.1:1499-1997 GCA_964544425.1 uncultured Verrucomicrobiota bacterium | reverse complement strand
GCTTTGTTATCATGCGGGCAAGCCAATGCCCGATACGCCCTACTCCATCGGTGTCGATCTCGGCGGCACCAACCTCCGCGCCGCCGCCATCTCCCGCGACGGCCGGATGCTCGACAAAATCTCGGGCTCCACCGACTTCCACCTCGGCCGCGACGAAGTCATCGGCGACATGGTCCGCTCCGTCGGCCAGCTACGCGCCATCCACGGCCACAAGAACCTCGCCGGAATCGGCATCGGCGTCCCCGGCTTCATCGACCTCGACCGCGGCGTCATCGTCGGCACCCACAACCTGCTCGGCTTCGACCAGTACCCCATCCGCGACGAACTCTCCCAACGCCTCGAAACTCCCGTCATCCTCGAAAACGACGCCAACGCCGCCGCCCAGGGCGAAAAGTGGATGGGCGCCGGCCGCGACGTCGAAGACCTGGTCCTGCTCACCCTCGGCACCGGCATCGGCGGCGGCATCATCACCCGCGGCCGCATCCTGCACGGTTTCGT
>CAZJCX010000345.1:1144-1390 GCA_964544425.1 uncultured Verrucomicrobiota bacterium | reverse complement strand
AGCGATGGCGAAGCTCGTCGCTCTCGGCGACAACCTTACCGCCAAAGAGGTCTTCGACCTCGCCGAACAAGGCAACCACAACGCCCGGCGCGTCTTTGAACACATGGGCCGCTCCCTCGGCATCGCGCTTGCCACGCTCATCAATATCTTCAACTTTCCTCTCTATCTGTTGAGCGGAGGTGTCTTGCCCGCTTGGAAGTTCTTCGCACCCGCGATGATGGAGCAGATCGAAACACGCTCGTTTAC
>CAZJCX010000345.1:295-1134 GCA_964544425.1 uncultured Verrucomicrobiota bacterium | reverse complement strand
GAACACGAAAACCCGCGTCGAACCCGCCACCCTCGGCAACGAAGCCGGACTCTACGGCGCCGCATTCCTGCCATTCCTCCTCCAACAGGTTTCCCGCTCCTGATTTCGTTCTGACAGCATCCGGCGCAACACACCCGCCCGCGCCTCGTCCATCCCACGAACTTCGGATGGCAAAACGGTACTAATAGTTTGGGATCTTCGAAATTTCCCGTACTCCATTACTAGAGGACCCTTCGTACTGTTTTTGCCCCAACTTGCGGTTATCTATTCCCCTCAAACGCATTTGGCGCTAAATTCAGATCAAACCGTGATCCGGGCGGCGCAGTTATGTCGCTAACGGACACAGGAGGAGACTCAAACGATGAAATCCCCCAAGGGATCGCAAGTCCTCGATTCTCGAGGCGCCATGATGACGGCCCCGGCTTCCCAAACCGCCGGGGAACCCAGCCGGGTCGAGAAACTGATTCACGAAGCGGAATCGGCCTCTCGAAGCGGCGACGATGACAAGGCCAGAGAATGCCTCGCGGCTGTTTTCGAAACCCTGTCGGCCTTCCAGATGAACCGTCGGCCAGCCAACCTGGACGCGGACTCAGGAGCGGCCCCCGGATACCGGATCGCGCGCAGCGCGTGAGGTTTTCCTGTTATCTGATTTAAAACAGTCAACTTTTTCGGCGGGTTCATTTTTTTGAATGAACCCGCCCTAAGTTTTTCTCTCGCAAAGGTTTACAATCCTTAGCAGAATTCCCGCTCCGGATTTCGTAACTTTCTCTCCACAGTCGTGCTCCTAAGTACTAGGCGCGGTCCAGCCTGGATCTTCTCAATGTTCAAACTGCTGCCCG
>CAZJCX010000345.1:0-277 GCA_964544425.1 uncultured Verrucomicrobiota bacterium | reverse complement strand
ACTCCTGCTCGGGACCGCTCTGATGTCGGCCCAGCGCGCTGTTCTGCGCACCGTCGAAAATCGTGTCTACCTCCCGGGCGGCATCGACTCCAACAGTCCCGCCTGGTGGTCCAACGGCCAGTTGAATATCCTTACCTCCGCTGGTTACCCGTTGCTCAGCACCGGCGTAAACCAGTTCCTCCTTCGCAACACCCGCGCCATCGACGGTCTGCGGATGAACCATGTTCCGTTCTGGATGGAGGCCTGACCGTCAACACCCGCTCGGCCAGCACCAACC
>CAZJCX010000344.1:0-1998 GCA_964544425.1 uncultured Verrucomicrobiota bacterium | reverse complement strand
AGGCGGACGCGCTGAGGCGGCTCGTCAACACGACCAACGGCCCGTCGTACCGGGTCAACGGATCCGGGTCGCGTGAGACTTGGACGCGGCCTTCGGCATCCTTCGTCTGAACCACCGGGCCATAATCGAAAAACAACCCGGTCAGCTTGATGGCTTCCTCGAGGGAACCGCCGCCGTTGCGCCGCAAGTCAAGGATCAGCCCGGCCACGTTGGTCTCGACGAGTTTACCGATCAACGCGGCCACGTCGGCTGTCGCGCTGACGCCGTCGCTCTGGTAGAACGACGGCAACTCGATGATACCCAGCCGCGGCAAGCCCGGCGGGTCCACTACCCAGGCCTTGGCTTGTTGGCTCTCGATTTTGATTTCGTCACGCACCAACGAGATCGTCTGGCGCGTGCTCAACTCCGCGTCGGCGGAGACAATGGTCAACCGCACAGTGGTTCCCTTCGGCCCGCGAATCAGCCGCACCGCGTCCGTCAGCGGCATCTCGACAATGTCCACCAACGCCTCGTCCCCCTGCGCGACCGACACGATGCGATCACCGGGCTTGAGGAGGTTGCTCGTGGCGGCGGGGCCGCCGGCCACCAGTTCGCGGATTTTGCAGTAGCCGTCGTCGTATTGCAAAATCGCGCCGATGCCGAAAAGGGAATTGCGCATGCCAATCGCGAATTCTTCCAGTTGCCGGGGTCCGAGATAATCGGAGTGCGGGTCGTACACATGCGCGAGCGCGGCGAGATACAACTCGACCACCTGATCCGGTTTGAGCTGCTGCATCGCGCGCAACTGACGCGCGTAACGGCGCGACAGCAATCCCACAATCTCCGCATCCGGTTTGTCGGTCAGTTTTTCCTGCAAATACTCGTACCGCAGTTGTTGCCGCCAGAGTTGCTCCGCCGCCGCCACGTTCGCCGGGCGCGGTTCTGTGCGGCGGTCGAGCCGGTAGGTGTCGGTCCCGTTGAAGGCAAACACTTCGTTCGAGAGCGCCGCTTTCGCAAAGCGGACCCGCTGTTCCAATCGTTCGAGATAGCGCGCGTAAATCCGGTGGGCGGGGGTCACGTCACCGGCCTGCACCGTCAACTCCGCCAGATTGCTCCGATACGCGCCAAACTCCTGCAAGTCCTCTTCGGTGAAATGCAGCTTCGCGCCATCGAGCGACTCGAGATACCGGTCGAGGAGTTTGCCGGAAATGTCCGCCTCGCGATCGTGCGCCGCAAAATGCGAGCGTTCGAGCAACCCGGCAATCACGCGGGCGATGTTGGCGTCGGCGCTGGTGGCGGCGAAGCCGCGCAGCGGCAGCAACGCGATCAGACACAAAAAAATCCAGCGCACTGTCATGGGCGGCGAATATAGCAGCCTGCGTTCAGTGCGCAATGTCCGAGGGGCACGGGTCATAATGCGGGTGCGGCACCGTCGGCGTCCGCAGCCCACCCGTGAGATACATCACCGGCGACCGATCGCATTCCAGTCGGATGACCGGACAAATGAAATCGGGCGCCACCTCCGGCAAGCCCGTCAGGGTGACTTTGCCGTCGGCCTGGGTGAACGTCACCGGCTGCTGCGTGTTGAGCACGATCACGCGCCGGACCTGGGCTTCCAGCCCGGCCAACGTCAGCGTGCTGCCGGGCCAGCGGCGCATCAGCCAGTAAAGGTTGTTTCCCCTCGCGGTGAACGGGCCGTGGCTGCTCCATTCCGCGCGGCCCGCGCCGCGTTCGCGCAGATCAAAGTCGAAGTAATCGGTATCGAACACGGCCTCGGCGCCGCCGCGCTTCAGCCAATCGCCGACGGCGGTGAGTACTTTGACGGAGGCTTCCGGAACGGAGCCATCGCCGCGCGGACCGATATTGAGCAGGAGATTCCCCTGCCCCGCTGCCACTTTCGCCAGCATATCCACAACTTCGGCGGGTCGTTTCCAGTCGTGGTCACCGGCATGAAATCCCCAGCTGTTGTTGTGGGTGATGCACGCTTCCCACGGCCGCCATGGTTTCGGCGCGGTGACA
>CAZJCX010000343.1:0-2047 GCA_964544425.1 uncultured Verrucomicrobiota bacterium | reverse complement strand
CGGCATCGCCAACCTCCCGGCGGTGATGGGCACGGAACAGGATGAAATGCTCTGGCGGGTTTTGTCGGCCGATGTGGTCGGCTTCGCGGTGCAGTACCGGCATCCGCAAAACGGAACGTGGTCGGACCGCTGGGAGGAGCCGCATTTGGTGCCGGCGGCGCTGATGTTCACAGTGGCGTTCCGCGGGAACGACCGGGGCGTGGCGCCGCTCGTGGTAACGCGGGCGGTGGAATTACCGGGCGCGGAAGCGGCGCTCGAAGCGTTGGGCATCCAGTTGAACCGCCAGAACACGACGAACACCGTCGAACAGCAGGAGATTGATCTGTCGCAGTTGAACGTCGAGCGCGGAGGGACGGAATGAAGAATCCCCGGCGAGGCGTGGCGATGGTGATCGTGATGTGGGTGGTGTTGGTTTTGTCCTTGCTGATCAGCGGGTTTGCTTTCACGATGCACGTCGAGACGCGCTTGGAATCGTTCAACCGCAAACAATTGAAGGCTGAAATGATCGCACGGTCGGGAATCGAAGCGGCAAAATTGATACTGTTGCGGGATTTGACGTCCGCAACGGAGGGCGGCTTTGACGCGCCGAACCAGGAATGGGCCACGAATCAAACGCTCTACGTGGATCATCCGCTCGGCGACGGCGTGTTGAACGTGCGTGTGACTGACGAGGAAGCCAAGCTGCCCATCAACAAGCTGACTCCCGCCCAGTGGCGCCGGTTGTTGGATCTGCTCGCCGTGGATCCGGCCGACGCGGATGTGATCGCGGATTCGGCGGCCGATTGGATTGACGACAATGATCTGCATTTGCTCAATGGGGCGGAGGATGATTACTATCAGTCGCTCGTCCCGCCCTACCGGGCGAAGAACGCGCCGATGGATCGCGTGGTGGAATTGCTCCTCGTGCGCGGCATGACGCCGGAGATTTTCCACGGCCAACCGGCCACGGAGGATGACGAGGAGATACCGGGCGTCGTCGAGTTCGTGACCGCGACCTCCAGCGGCAAAATCAACATCAACACCGCGTCCGCGCTGGCGCTCAAGGCGGCGCTTGGGCTGGACGACTTGCAGGCGGAAGCGGTCCTCAACCGGCGCGATGGCGGCGACGGCGAATGGGGTACCGAGGACGACCAACCCTTCCGGTCGCTGGACGAATTTTACACGGTCATCGGCAATCTTTCCGATGAAGTCCGGTCGCAACTCGGCGAACTGCTGACCGTGCAGTCCGACTATTTCACCATCCAAGCCACGGGCGATGTCGGCGGCGTCAAGCGCTCCATCATCGCCGTCGTGCGGCGCGGCAACGACAGTAAAGTCAAAGTCGTGACGTGGCGCGAGGTGCGCGGCGGATGAGCAAGTTGAAGCCACTCTCCGGCAACCCGCGCGGCTGGCTGGCGCTTGCGCCCGGTCCGAGCGGTTGGGAAACCGCCCGCGCCCGGGACGAGGCCGGGACGGTGCGCGTGGAGCAAGAGCAGTCCGCCGCTGATCTCGCGGCGGTGGGAGAGATCGGCGCGTTGCAGGTGGCGACGGTGGTGGACGGCGCGGATGTGATTTGTCAGACGCTCGTCGTGCCCGCCACGCAACCCGCCGAGTTGAAACAGATGCTCGATTTGCAACTCGACCAACTCACCCCGTTGCCGTCCGAAGAAGTGGTCTGTGATTTCACGCCCCTTGAAACGCACGACGGCCAGACGCGCGTCTTGGTCGCGGTCGGTCGCAAACAAGCCATCAACGAGCGGGTCGCGCCGCTCGAAGCGGCCGGTCTGCCGCCGGAAGTGGTGACGGTGGACATGCTCGCCCAATTCCGGATGCTGCGTGAACGCGGCACGCTGCCGGCGGATGACCTTTTGCATGCGTTCGCGCGGGTGCGGGAAGACCGGGCGGATTTGATTTTGTTCACGCGCGGTCAGCCGGTGGTCGTGCGGACGATTTTTTGGGAAGGCGCGGCGACCGGCTTGGCGGAGGAACTGCAGCGCACGACGCTGTCGGCGCAGGTGGAAGTGCCGGGCGCGGAACTAGGCGCGCTGACGGTGTGCGGCCCGGTGGG
>CAZJCX010000342.1:0-2081 GCA_964544425.1 uncultured Verrucomicrobiota bacterium | reverse complement strand
CATTCACCCAACGACCCTCATAGCACCTGGTACAGAAATTGGGGGCAGGTCAGGCCGAAGTCATCGCCACGCACCGCGAGCTTGAGCGTCGCTTCCAGATCCTCACTTCCGTACCCGGCGTTGGCCCCGTGACGGCGGCCGTCGTCATGGGTTCCATGCCGGAGCTGGGCACCCTGTCACGACAGGCAGCGGCAGCTCTCGCGGGATTAGCGCCATTCAATCAAGACAGCGGTACAAAGTCTGGTCAACGGCATATCCGCGGCGGACGTTCCAATGTCCGGACGGCGTTGTACATGGCGACCTTCAACGCGCTGCGCTGCAACCCGGTGATTGCCGAGGACTTTGCCCGCATGACCGCTGCTGGAAAGCCCTACAAGCTCGCGATGACCGCGTGCATGCGCAAGATGCTGACGATCTTGAACGCCTTGGTCCGAGACGACGCGCTCTGGAACGAAAAATCAGGCAAACCGCTGCCCTCCGCCCCTTGACTCCGAACACAGTCGCTCAGGCGCCGGCCCGGCTTGGAGGCAAAGGCGAAGGCCGCGTGGACGGGGGCGTGGGGTGACGGCGTGGGTGGGTCGTCATGGGTCGCGCAGCTCCGCTTCGGCACGACCAGCCGCGTCGGCTGGATCGTGGCTCATTACGGGGGGTTGGTTGGGCTACCCGCCGGTCGGCGGTCCTCGGAATTCGCGGAGTCAAACTCGAATGACCGGACTTGCATACTGCATGAGACGGTGGTCAGCGTATGCCTAACATGTTGCAGGTAACCACTCAAATCAAATGTACAAATGTACATCTCAGTAATGGTATATCGATCATACACAACCGGTTGGTACTCGCGTATTGCGGTGACATTGATACCATTGCCAGTGTTCGCATCTTCCGCGGGGCCATGTACTGTGAAGCCAATACTACGCAATAGTGCTACGACCTGCTTGGCAGATGTGGAACGCGTCAAATCCAGAGTGTAGAACTCATCATCATGTACTGTCCAGCCCTTCGCTTGGCGACTATGTGAATACTCAACTTGCGCCAGAGAGAGCGCTGATTGGACCCGCTCGTTGACGCGATGCAGATAACCGTGAAGTAGCAGTGCACCAGTTATTGTTAGTACTAATGCGACAATGCCGAGTATGCAACACCATACCACCCAGGGTCGCTTGGCCACCGTGCGAGATGGAGTCAACGGCAACATCGGAATCCCGGGGCAGGCATGCAACTAGACATCAAGCTGTCGACGGCTCCCGTGAGGCCCCCGCCCAACGAGCCTCCCGTACTGTCAAAGTCAAGAAACGGACGGAACCAAACTCGAAACTCGCCAATCGTACCACGAGCAGCGCCTAGATTGGCTCTGCCGAATCCGGTTCCTCCGATTACTTGAACACGCGCCTCACTTCCAAGTTGGACGGGATACTGACACGTGGCTGAGTAGCCAGAGAAGTCGCGAGATCCCGAGGATCGCGACATTCCAACGGATGCCGCTCTTTCAGCGTCCGCACGAGCACTTACAGCATACGTGCATCCGGTTGAGTCAAGGGCCATTGCATCTACTGCGATTGAAGAATGTGTTGAGAAGAGCATCCCTGCCCAGATTCCGAAGCTCATCTGGCCTCTCCAGTTGCAGCTCAGCCCGGAGCAACACGGTGGCAATGCGGTAAGAGGCGGCCACAGCCAATTTGCACCATGCCGCGGCGGTGGCATGTCAAGCTCCAACCGACTTGTGCCAATATTGTGGATACAGCTTGTAAAACATCCTGTCACGCCACAATCCGTCCGACAGTACCCGTTCCATGTGCTGACTGCATTGATTGCGAAACGGGTGGTACCCCCGCCCCTCGAAGTACTTAATCCCAGCACCATGCCCGAGTCCCACCCGCTCCTGCAATCCCACACCGTATGCAACCCCTCCCCAAACACCTCCCACTGCCGCCACCCGTAGATCTCCCGCACCGTGGCCACGCTGAGCCGGCCGCGGCTGAGCTGTTGGCCGTTGTTGGCGACCACGATGGCCAGGTCGGCGGAGTCCACATCCCCGTCGAGGTCGAAGTCGGCGCGCTCCTCGTACGCGCTGAGCGTGATCA
>CAZJCX010000341.1:322-2110 GCA_964544425.1 uncultured Verrucomicrobiota bacterium | reverse complement strand
CACCGCATGGCTGACCGCCGCGTAAACTCTCTTCGCGCCCTGCGCCTTCAAAATCTCCGCCGCGCGCGTCACCGTGCCGGCCGTCTCCGTCAAATCATCCACCAGGAGTACATTGCGGCCTTTCACGTCCCCGACCACGTTGAGCACTTCCACTTCTTTGGCGCTGCGCCGCTTCTTGGCGACGATGGCCAGCGGCGCGTGAAACATGTTCGCGTACGCATGCACCATCTTCACCCCACCGATGTCCGGCGAGACCACCACCAAATCCTGAAGATTCTTCTGCTTGATGTACCGATAAATCACCGGCGCCGCGTACAAGTGATCCACGGGGATGTCGAAAAAACCCATCAACTGCTGCGCGTGCAAATCCATCGTGATCACCCGGTTCGCCCCGGCCGCCGTGATCAAATTAGCGACCAGCTTGGCGGTGATCGGCACCCGCGGCTGATCCTTCCGATCCTGCCGCGCATATCCAAAGAACGGGATCACGGCTGTAATGCGCATTGCGCTCGCGCGCCGGCACGCATCAATCATGATCAACAACTCCATCAGGTGCTGGTTCGCCGGCGGCGACGTCGGTTGTACAATAAACACGTCCCGCCCGCGGATGTTCTCGTTGATTTTGACGAACGTTTCCTCGTCCGGAAACTGCGTCACCGTCGCATCACCGAGCCGCACCCCTACATAATCGGCAATCCGTTGGGCCAAGGGCCGGTTCGCATTGCCTGAAAAAATTTTCAACTCCGACGACAACACCTCGCCACCATCTCACTTTCCGCTCCTGAGAAAAAGGCTGCTTGCCACCCTCCAAAGCGGGCGACTTTCTACCCCACCCCACCAATGATTTCAACCTGAATTTTGCCCCCCACCAAACCCCGATATTCCTCAATCAATCGCCGCCGGATCGGCCCCGCCCGCTCCCACAACCCCGCCTGTGCCTGCCGGTACTCTTCTCGGCCCACCGCCGTCTCGATGCAAATCGGCGCATACCCCAACGACCGCAAATCGTACGGACTCGCTCGCATGTCCACTTCACGAGCCTCCACGGCCATCTCAAACGCGTCCCCCACCACCGCGCTCGGGATCCACGGCCAGAACTTAAAGGCCCATTTGTACAAATCCATGTTGGCGTGCAGACAACCGGGCTGCTCAAAGTCCGCCTGCTGTTTGCGGGTCAGCCGGTACTTGTTTAACGGCTGCGCCGGCCGGGTGAAGAATCGGTACGCGTCAAAATGCGTGCAGCCAAGCGACTGGCCGCGGACGAGCGCGTTGATCTCCGCGAGCGGCAGCCGCAACGGCTGGTGGTCATGCCGGCGATCCGTCGCTTCAAACACCATCGCCCACTCATGTAAACCGTAACACGCCAACTGTGGCGGACGCGCCGCCGTCGCTTCCAATAGATCGAGTATCCACTGCGCGGCCGGCACGCGATGCGCGGGCAGCGGTTCCGCGCTGCCGGTGCGCCACTCCAAAAGTTGGTTCGGCTTGAAGAAGTAGTACTCAAACAGAAAGTCGAGCACCGGGTGTCTTTCGCCGCGCCGACGCCGTTCCAAATGCGGACCGACTCAGCGCCACAGCCGCGCCCGGTGCCGCTCCGCGTCAGTACTGGATGGCGGAGAAGAGCGGGAATTCGCGCAACCGTTCACGGCCATTCAGCGCGTTGAGTTCGATCAGAAAATCAATCTCGGCAATTTCGCCGCCGAGTTGGCGGACGAGTTGGGCTGCTGCCCGAGCCGTGCCGCCGGTCGCCAGCAAGTCGTCCACGATGATGACCCGGTCGCCCTTTGC
>CAZJCX010000341.1:0-249 GCA_964544425.1 uncultured Verrucomicrobiota bacterium | reverse complement strand
TTCCCCTTCTTGCGGACCGGCACCATGCCGACGCCGAGTTTGTACGCGACTGCCCCGGCAAAGATGAACCCGCGCGCGTCAATCCCGACCACGGCCTTGATCCCCTTGCCCACATGCCGGTCGGCCACCGTATCCACCGCTTTTCGGAACAGCGCTCCGTCGCGCAGCAAGGGCGTGATGTCCCGAAAGAGAATCCCCTTGATCGGAAAGTCCGGCGGGCATGTCGTAGTACCGTTTCCGGCAACCGCG
>CAZJCX010000340.1:0-2136 GCA_964544425.1 uncultured Verrucomicrobiota bacterium | reverse complement strand
TCCCCGAACATCTTCCGCCGCCGAATCACCGATGTGCAGCGCTTCCGCGGCCGACACCCCGGCTGAACACAACGCCGCCAAAAAAATCTCCCGCGCCGGTTTCTCCGCCCCGACCTCGCACGAGATCGTCACCGAGTCCCAATCGTTCAACCCGATGTTTCGCAGCAACGGCCGCAACCGCTCGTCCCAGTTGGAGAGGATGCCGGCGTGCATCCCGCGTTGCCGCACTTCTGCCACCGCCTCCCGCGTTCCCGGCAAGATTTCCCACACCTCTGGCGTTTCAAACGTCGCAAACAACTCGTCAAAAAATGTCGCCGTTGCTCCCGGCACCACCGTGAACACCAACCGCCGCCACCACTCCCGGCTCGATGACGTCAGTCCGTTCACCGGCGGCACCTGTCTCCAAGCGGAACGGAACGCCGCCTCCACCTCACCGGGTTGCACCGCCAATCCGTGCCGCGCCGCGACGCGGGCATAAATCTCGCCGACCGACGGCCAGGGTCGCAGCAACGTTCCGCCCACATCAAAGAATACCGCGCGGAGAGGCGGCATGGCTCAATCGAGCATGGACGGCGGCAGGAATTCAAAGTAACCCACCTTCAGCGTCCCGCTCTCCTCGATCAGCACGATCTTGCAGTTGAAATACGGCGCGAAATCGGCGGTCTGCTGCAAATCCTCCACGCTGATTTCCATTTCCTTCGCGACCACCGCCAATTGCTCGGCGCTCAGTTCCGTGCGGATCTGCCCCCGCACACTCGCGCGGCGACTTTCGGCTGGGACGGAATCCGGCATCGCGCCAATCGCAAACATCGAATCAAGCTGGCCAAACTCCTCCTGCGACCGCCGGCTGAGCACCGCCACATCCGCAGAAAACACATGCAACTCCGCCACCGCTTGCGGCTGCCCGTAGGCGTTCGCGACTTTTTTCATCCATTCCGCGAACTGCGCCGCCGTGACGTTCGTCAACGGGTGGTCCTCATTCCGCTGAAACGCCGCGTCGTCCTCCCCCGGCAAGAACTGGTTCTGCGACATCCGCGCGCGCGCGTGGCTCGACAGAAAATCATACGCCCGCTCATACTGCCGCGCGGCAATGGCCTCGACGAACGGCCGCGCCGCGGCGAGAAATACCCGTTCCTCCGCCGACACCTCCTCCGTTTCCTCCCCAGCGCCTCCTTCCGCCGTCGCTGGTTTCTTGCCACAACCGGCGCCCAGCAACGCCGCCACCAAACAACACATGATCCATTTCATAGCCAAATCTCCGCCGGCGTTTCTAGCAGATCACCCCCGAAAAGGCGACGCCGACTCCACAGTTGACGCCCGGCGCGGGGGCTGCTATTTGTCTGGACGATGAACCGACTCCGAAACCTACTGGCTTTGCTGGCGCTGCGGCTGACGCGGCGGACGGTGGGTTGAGGTCTGCGACCAAATCCGACACACAACACCCACTGTCGCCGCTCGACAGTGGGTTTTTCGTTTCGAGATTCCCGGTCGGCGGTGACGCAACAAGGAAAACATGAGCAACCAAGTTTTGATCTTCGACACGACGCTCCGCGACGGCGAGCAATGCCCGGGCGCGTCCATGAACACGCGCGAAAAATTGGAAGTCGCCCGCCAACTCGCCCGGCTCAAGGCGGACATCATCGAAGCCGGCTTCCCGATCGCCAGCGACGGCGATTTTGAGGCCGTTCGCGCCATTGCCGGCGAGATTCAGGGACCGAAGATTGCCGGCCTCGCGCGCTGCGTGGACAAGGATATTGACCGCGCCGCCGCCGCGGTGAAACCCGCCGGCGACCGGGCGCGCATTCATGTCTTCCTCGCCACGAGCGCGATTCACCGGGAGTTCAAACTCAAGATGGCGCAGGACGAGATCATCAAGCGCACCATCGAGGGCGTCCAACGCGCCAAAGGTCACGTCCGCGACGTGGAATTCTCCCCTGAAGACGCCAGCCGCACCGAGCCGGAATTCCTTGCCCAAGTCGTCGAAGCCGCCATCGGCGCGGGCGCGACCACGATCAACATCCCCGATACCGTCGGCTACGCCGTGCCCCATCAGTTCGGCGCGTTGATCAAATATCTCTTCGATCACGTACCGAACATCCGCGACGCCGTCATCAGCGTCCATTGCCACAACGACCT
>CAZJCX010000339.1:0-2191 GCA_964544425.1 uncultured Verrucomicrobiota bacterium | reverse complement strand
ATGGAGAAGTGTTTCCGTCCGGCGTGAGTTTCGGCGGCTACCGTGTGCGGCGGCTCGGCCCTCCCGTCCAGGCCGGCGTCACCACCGAGGCGCTCATCTTCAATCACCGGCGAAAGCAATTCCTCACCCTCTACAACACCAGCTGCTGCCAGAGTCCAGCTTCATTTTTTCCTTCCGGAAACCAATCGGGAATCATAGGAGGGAGCCTCCCCATAAGCATAACCACTTGGGATGACTGCACTGGGGAACCGATATGGGACATGATTGCTGAAGGCTACTTCTATTTTGTTGACTCTTCCGATTCGTCGGTCGCCGACGAGGGTTCGCCAGGCTGGCTTCAGTTTCTGGGTGTGGGCACAACGACCCTGACCTATCAGGTGCTCCACCCCAAGAATTGGCCGATGGGGGGATGCAGGAATCAAGCGAGCTGGGGCAGCTGCAACCTCACAGTGAAGCCGTTTGTCGGCATCGCCGGGCCTGCAAACGTGCCCCTACGGGCGGGGGGCTCTTCGGGGCCGAATTCAATCACCTTGGGGGCTGGGGGAACGCCCGGCGGCGGTGAGTTCTCGTGGAGCACGACGAGCAACAAAGTGACCCTAAGCGGAACCAGCAGTGCAAACGTCACGGTTACTTCGCAATCCGAGAGCGGCTCGGTCGGCGACGTGCCGGTCAAGGTGACTTACACCGTGAATGGCCAGAGCAATTCCGCCACCAAGAACATCACCGTCCAGAAGCCCACAAGCCTTGGTTTGGTCGAAACAGTTTCGCAAGGTAACTCGGACTGCCCGAGCGGCCAATGTGGTTGGGTGCGGATCATTCGCTGGCAGGTGAAGGACCAATTGGAAGGGGGGCGCCCCATTGAGTTTGGCGGGATGGAGTTCTGGGACAGCATCAGCGTCGATCAAGCGAATAACTCCTGTAACATCGCACAGCAGGGAGTGCTCACGACTTGTAGCTTTGCCGGAATGACGAACAGTGGCCCTTGCGGACAATCTACCGATTCCCAAGGCATATTTTCGGACACACTCTTCATATGTGCTCCGGCTTGCTTGGTCGGCGGCCAGTGCGTTGGAACGTGCCAGTCTCGCTGGGATGTCACATGGAACGTGAACGGCTTTTCCCTCAGCTCTGACGTTAAAAGCCAGCTTAACAAATGCAATTCAATTACGGTGAACGGCCAATGAGCCCGCGAATGCTGGCCGGTGCAGTGGGGGTAATGCTAGCAGCGATGACGGTTTCAACTCACGTTTGTCTACAGGAGTATGCAGCGCCTCGCCGACAAGATACCAAGACCACATTGGATTCGCGGGAACTCCGAACCGAGGAGTCCAGCTTTCTCGAAGGGTTGCATTCTGTCGCGCAGCGCTACGAGATTCCAATGGGAATCGAATGGATCAGAGAACCCGGAGCCGAAACGACTCTCAACCTGGAACTACGGAACGTGACAATCGCCCAGGTATTGGATCAACTGGTGCGAACGCGGCCAGGGTATGAATGGCACTTGGAAGCAAACGGAATAGTCCACGTATTTCCCCGCCACTTGAGGAATGATCCTCGGAATTACCTAAACCTGAGTTTGGAGAGTTTCACCGTTCACCAAAAACAACTTCCGCTAGCGTCCTTGCAGCTTCATTTGCGTGTCCAGGAGCTTTTGAATCCGAAGGGAGGTGCTCAGGGTTTAGGGGGACACGTTCCGATCGGGGCAGGTGAAGAAAAGGAACTGTCCCTGAGCCTACGAGATGCCAGCGTTCGAACCGTTTTAGATAACATAGTTCTCGCCCACGGGAATGCAATATGGATTGTGACGTTTCCGAATGGCCTCCCCACAGACACAAATGGATACTTTCATGTGACTTTCCCTCGGGAAAAAGCCAGGCTCACAACCACTGAACGCCTTTGGTTACTTCTACCCCTGTCTTGGCCTGACGCGCAAGTGTGGTGGTGATTCGTGCCCTAGGATTTGGTAAGTGGCCCGCTAGTGGCGCGGGACGGAATGCACCTGCCACTCTCGCCGGGTCAGCTCCAGCATCAAGCAGCGCGCCCGGGGGCGAACCGGTCGCCAAGAGTGCTGGAGTTCCGAGGCGTCCGGGCCAACTACTTGAGGTCTTAGTTGCACCGACGCGGAGGCGCGGCGATGGCCCGCAGGAATTGCTGATCCCATTCGCGCTGCCGGCGAGGCAAACGCAGGTGG
>CAZJCX010000338.1:1762-2195 GCA_964544425.1 uncultured Verrucomicrobiota bacterium | reverse complement strand
GGAGGGAACGTTGCCAACGCCGAATGTCGCGCCGCGTCAAACGGCGGAGATTCCACTGCCGGCCACCAAAGCCGGCATCCTGACGCTCTCGTTTCGACTCAATCAGGACGCGGCTTGGGCGAAAGCCGGCCATGAAGTCGCATGGGGACAGTCCGCTGTCGCGGCGGTCTATGATCGCCGCCCGGTAATCACCGGCAGCGACAGCGGCGGTCAGAGACCGCCGCTACAGGTTGTGGACGCCGGACACCGACTCGAGATTACCGGCCCGAATCTGCGGCTGACGTTCGACACCGTGCGCGCGGTCATCACGGATTGGAACGGGTGGCTGCGCACCGGGCCGCGGTTGAACTTTTGGCGCGCGACGACCGACAACGACCGGGGTTGGGATAACGCCGCGGCGTGGCGCCCCGCGCAGCTCGACCAGCGGCCGCCC
>CAZJCX010000338.1:0-1750 GCA_964544425.1 uncultured Verrucomicrobiota bacterium | reverse complement strand
ATAGCGTGACCGTCCGCCAACCCGACGCGACGACCGCGCAAATCGTCGCGCGTGTGCGGGTCGGTCCGCCGAAGTTCGCGTTTGGTTTCGCGGGCGAGTACCGCTACACGATCGGCGGGAGTGGGGCGATCGAGGTGGCGGTCAGTCTCGATCCGGTAGGCGCGTTGCCGCCGACGTTGCCGCGAGTGGGGCTGCAATTCACCATCCCCGGCCTGTGCGATCAGGTGACGTGGTGTGGCCGCGGCCCGGGCGAGGCGTACCGGGATACCAGGCAGGCGCAACGGTTCGGCTGGTGGCGGGCACCGGTGGATGAGTTGTTCACGCCGTACATTTTCCCGCAGGAGAACGGGAACCGAACCGATGTCCGGTGGGTGGAGTTCACGGACGCAGCGGGCCGGGGATTTCGCGCCAGCGGCGTTGACAATTTCAGCGCGCACCGGTACACCACCGTCGATTTGGAAACCGCGCGGCACACGACGGATCTGACGCCGCGCGATTTCATCACCGTGAATCTGGATCATCAACATCACGGCATCGGCAGCGCCAGTTGCGGGCCGGGGCCGTGGGAACAACATCAACTCAAGCCGGTCGCGCAGCAGTTCACCGTGCGGCTGGAACCAACCAAGGAACGATGAAGCGTTACCAACAGGCAGCGGAGATCAAAGTCGGCGTCGTCGGCTACGGCGGGGCATTCAACATGGGCAAGTGGCATCTCAATGAAATGAAACAAGCCGGCATGACCCCGGTCGCGGTGGCGGAGATTGACGCCGAGCGGCTGAAGGTGGCAACAGCGGACTTTCCCGGCATCGAGACCTACTCGTCGCTCGACGAGATGCTCAAGAAGTCGGACGTAAATCTCATCACGATCATCACGCCGCACAACACCCATGCGCCGCTGGCGTTGAAGGCGTTGAAAGCCGGGCGGCATGTCGTCTGCGAAAAACCGCTCGCCATCACCACCGCCGAGTGCGATGCGATGATTGCAGCGGCAAAAAGGAGCCGCGTCATCATCTCGACGTACCACAACCGGCATTGGGATAACTGGATCCTCTCCGCGCTGAAGCACCAGCGCGAAGGCCGCTTCGGCGACATCGTCCGCATCGAAGCGCACATGGGCAGCTTCGGCAAGCCCGGTGATTGGTGGCGCACCAGCCGGTCGATCTCCGGTGGCGTGCTGTACGATTGGGGTTGTCACCTCCTCGAATACTGTCTCCAACTCATCCCGTCGCCCATCACCGAAGTCACCGGCTTCGCAAAGACCGGCCACTGGGCCAGTCAAACAAAATGGAAGGCCGACACGATTGAGGACGAAGGTTTCGCCGTCGTGCGCTTCAAATCGGGCCAATGGGTCGCGCTCACCATCACGAACATTGATGCCAACCCGAAGCGCGGCTTTCTCGAAATCACTGGCACCAAAGGCAGCTACATTCTCGATTGGTCGCACAACGAATTGATCGTCAAGAACGGCGCCACCACGACCACGACCCAGTTCCCGCATCCCCAAAGCGAAGGCTGGCGCCTGTATCAAAACATCGCCGACCACCTGACCAAGGGCGAGCAGCTCATCATTACCGGCGAATGGGCACGCCGCCCCATCCACATCATTGACCTCGCCGTCCAAAGCGCCAAGAAAGGCGTCGCCATAAAAGCCAAGTACGGCTGACCGCGCGGAAACTCGAAAAATAGCAAAGCCCGGAACGCGAGTTCCGGGCTTTGTAATTGGTAGCGGGGGTGGGATTTGAACCCACGA
>CAZJCX010000337.1:1203-2230 GCA_964544425.1 uncultured Verrucomicrobiota bacterium | reverse complement strand
AACACACGCGCCCCGCGGTCGCCCCACGTTTCCTCCACGACCAACCGCAACGCGCGCGCCGCGACCGTCAGCGGGACGCGCACCAGTCGTTGATGATTGGTTGATTCCCGGAAAACGGTTTCCCATTGGCCGTTCCCGGTCTCGGCTTCCAGCCGGTAGGCTTTGACCAGTGTCGGCGGCACGCTGTCCTTGTGCGGGTAGGTGCAAGGCATTCGCTTGGGGTGTTGCAGATTACTGTCGAACACCAACCGCGCGCCGGCGATCGGTTGGCGTTGCGGCCAGCGAAATTCCAAGGCCGCGCCCGGCGCACCCGTCCACGCGTGCGGCTGACCAGGTCGGTCGCGATCCAAACCATCGAGCACTAACGGCCCATCCGGGCCCCCGCCCGTCAACGCGGCTGTCCGCGCCAGTGGCGAAATATCGCGCATGACGCCCGGCAACCAGCAGTCGTCATCGAGCAACGTCTGCTGGAGTTCGCGCAGCGCTGCGCCGTCGCGACGCGACCGTGGCGCGCCGCCGCGGCGGACACAATGGGCTGCTGCTGTGCCTGCGGCCTGACCGAGGATCGCGCACGTGCCCATCACGCGCGTGGACGACAAAGCGGCGTGGGTCACGGAGATATTGCGCCCGGCGAAAAACAGGTTGGCGATGTTGCGCGAGTAGAGGCAACGATACGGGATGCCGTACGGCGCGGGTGCCGGATGAAAAATCGTCGGCGCGCCCGGGTACAGCAACCCGGCCGGATGATGATCGTCCATTGACCAGCCGCCGTACGCGATGATGTCGGCGAACTCACCGCCGGCGCGGATATCGTTCTGGGTGAGAATGTGGTCGCCCTCGTAGCGGCGGTTCTCGCGTTTGCCGGGCAATGCGCCGAGCCATTCCAGCGCCCAGTTCTCGGCTTGGGCGCGTTCGGGCGCGCGGTTCTTGAGGTAATCCCACACACCGTAGGCGAGCTTCATGAGTTCATCGCGGATGCGCTCCGCGTCGGTGATGGTGTCCTGCAATCCGCCGATCTCGATCCACC
>CAZJCX010000337.1:0-1188 GCA_964544425.1 uncultured Verrucomicrobiota bacterium | reverse complement strand
TGACGCCGCTGACCCGGTGCTCCAGATCAGTCGGGCTGGTGAACCGGTACGCCCACGGCGGCGGGATGAACGGTTGCGGTTCGTCGGTGCGCCGCGCTTGGATGAGCAGCGTGTTGCCCATTGTCCGGCGGTCAGCCTGCTGCGGTTGGATGTCCTCGTCGAATTCCGCGCGCGCCTCGCGGCCGACCCGGTACGCAGCGCCGGCCAACGGCGCAAGGATGCTGTCACCGCTGCTATCAATGAAATACTTCGCCCGAATCGTGTGCCAGGTCTGCGTCGTCAATTGCCAGCCCGTTACACTGACGATACGGTCGCCATCCATCTCCGCACTGGTGCACGCGCAGTTCAGAAACGGGGTGAGGTTTGGCTGGAACGTCGCCTTGCCAAACAGCACGCTGTCCCAAATCGAGTAGTTGCCGGTTGGATTGCGGTAGAGATTTTCGAGTTGGATTTCCTCCAGCAGGCCGGTCTCCTTGTTGTGCGGCCCGTGGGCGCCGCAAATCCACATCCGCACCTCCGAGGAAGCGTTTCCGCCAAACACGGGCCGGTCTTGGACGATCGCCGTTTTTGCCCCGTGCCGCGCCGCCGCGATCGCCGCGCAAAGCCCGGCCATTCCGCCGCCGACAACACACACATCCACTTCGTGAAACGCCTGGTTCATGGGAACCTCACCGGCTGGCCGACCGTCCGCGCAGCAACCCTTGTTGCTTGGTGGATCATTCGGTCAGGTTGTAGCACATTCCGCCCAAGCCACACCACCTCGTGTGCGCAAGCTGATGGAGCCGGTGCGTGACACGCCATGGGCGAGGACGTTGGAACAATAGACGGCTGGTGGGGCGAATAGTGGGAAAAGTTTTCGTCGCTGCATCGCGCGAAGACTTACCCGATGTTCAGGCGCTGCGCGCGCACTACCGTGGCTTTCGTGTGAAGGTGTGCGTCGAGTGGCCGTAGAAGACTTCGGCGGCTTCCATGATCGTCTCGGACAGGGTGGGGTGGGGGTGGATGCTCAGCGCGATATCGCGAACCGTCGCGCCCATTTCGATGGCGAGGACGCCTTCGCTGATCAACTCACCGGCGCCGTGACCGCAAATGCCGACACCCAGGACACGCTCAGTTTCGGGATCCACGATGAGCTTGGTCAGACCATCCGTACGGTCGAAACTGAGCGCGCGGCCGGCGCGATCACGC
>CAZJCX010000336.1:0-2237 GCA_964544425.1 uncultured Verrucomicrobiota bacterium | reverse complement strand
ATGATGATTGTGAATTTCTTCAACGATATTCGCGCCGAGAATCTCCCGGACGACGTAGCGGGCGACGTATTCGCGCCCCGCGTAGGCGTACCGGCCCGCGAGCTTCATTGCGGCGAGGTACTCCCGACCCAACGCGCTGGCCAACGGCACGACCGTGGGCGGGACATCCATGCCTTCCTTGCCACCGGCGGCTTCGAGAAAATGCGTCGCGGTCCGGTGTCCCAGCCCGCGCGAGCCGAAATGCACGCCGACCCAGATGACACCATGTTCATCCGCGAACACGTCCACGTAATGATTACCGGACCCGACGGTCCCGAGTTGTTCACGGGCCATCTGTTTCAGCGGGGCGACCGGCCGAAGCTCCCACGCCACATCGTCAAACAAGTCGTGTTCGACCGGGTGCTTGTTCGTGCGCCCGACGCCGAACGAAATGTTGCGCACGATATCGTCCATGATGACGTCCAGACGCGGTTTGAGGTCGGCCTCGGTGGCGTCCGTGCGAATGGCGAGATTGCCGCAGGCAATGTCAAAGCCGACGCCCGAAATGGAAACTTTGTCCCGGTACGCCACGACGCCGCCGATGGGTTGGGCGTACCCTTTGTGGCCGTCCGCGCACAACACCGCCGCCTCGCCACCGGCTTGCAGACACGTCTCGATCTGCCGCACGGTCGCCTCGTCATGCCGACCGAAGATGACCGGCTTCATCGCGTCAACCGCGTCAGCGCTTCCACATACTTCTCGCTCGTCCGGCGGATGACGTCCGGCGGGAGTGTGGGGCCGGGCGGCTTTTTGTCCCACGTCAGCGTTTCGAGGTAATCGCGGACAAATTGTTTGTCAAAACTCGGTTGCGGCCCACCGGGTTTGTACTGGTCAGCCGGCCAGAACCGCGAACTGTCCGGCGTCAGCGCCTCGTCAATCAGGATCAACTGCCCGTCGGCGAGGCCGAACTCGAATTTCGTGTCGGCGATGATGATGCCGCGTTGCCGGGCATATTCGCGGGCGAACTTGTAGATGGCCAGCGCGTAGTCGCGCGCCTGCGCCGCGATGGCGGGGCCGACGATTTCCGCGGCGCGGTTGTAGTCAATATTGATGTCGTGACCGGACTCGGCCTTGGTGGCGGGGGTGAAGATCGGCTCCGGGAGCTCGCCGGATTCCTGCAGCCCCGCCGGCAATTTGATCCCGCATACCGTCTGGCTGGCCCGGTACTCCTTCCAGCCCGACCCGGCCAGATACCCGCGCACCACGCACTCGATCGCCAACGGCTGACACTTTCGCACGAGCATCGACCGCCCCCGCACCGCGGCGGGTATGCGCGGGGAGGTCGAACTAAGAAAATGATTCTCCACGATGGGCCGGGTCTTCCCAAACCAGAACTCGCTGCACGCGGTCAGGACGCGGCCTTTTTCGGGAATCGGGTCCGGCAGAATCACGTCGAACGCGCTGAGCCGGTCGGTGGCCACGAACAGCAACGCGTCGCCGAGATCGAACACCTCGCGGACTTTGCCGCTCTTGAGCTTGGGGATACCGGGTAAATCAATCTGTGAGATTGTGTTGGCCATGACGGTTTCTTACTATCGCGTCCGCATGTTCAAGCCAAGCCGCGAATTCAAGGTGACCGTGACCGCGTGGGGTTTCTTCTTCCTCAGCGTCGCCGTCGTCGTCCTCCTCGTGATGGGTGCCTGGAAATCCCGCACCTCCCATCGCGCCGCGCCACCGGCGGCGGTCACGGCACCGGAGTGACGTCGCGCACAAAAAACGAGTAGTCGCGGATCGGCAGGAAACTCAGCGAGTTGCGGTTGAAGAGTATCCACAGCGTGAATCCGAGTGCGACCGTCAAGACCTGCACGACGAGCACCAGCAGCAACCCCATCGTCAACGCCGTCCAGTCGGGCAGGGTAAACCGGTCGCTGACGGCGACGCCGAATGTCGTGGCGAGCAGCGCTGCCAATGCGCCAAGAAACAGCAGCGTCGCCAACGAGAGCCGCACCGCGACGAGTTCGGTAAAAACCGAGATCGCGCTCAGTCCATGCACCACCATGCCCACGAAATTCAGTTTCGATTTTCCGGCCAGTCGCCGCGCGCGCGTCGTCGGCACCATCGCGACCGGCAGTTTGCTCTTGAGCACGGACGCGGCGTAATGATTCCACAAGTCGGGCATCACGGTCAGCGCCGCGAGATGCTCGCGACTGAGGACGCTGAAATTGCCGACACGGACGGGAATCACGGTGAGCAGCCAA
>CAZJCX010000335.1:0-2237 GCA_964544425.1 uncultured Verrucomicrobiota bacterium | reverse complement strand
CTTTCCAAACACGCTCTTAGGGTTCTTGATGTCGAGATTGAAACCACTGGCGACGATGCGCTCAACAGGGACACGCCAAGCGCGGTCGTTCTCTTTGCGTTTGCCCCACCACGCGATGCAGTCGGCGAATTCTTCGATGCGGAGTGGCTGTGATTTCGAGTAGCTCTTACGGCTTTCGGGCAATGGCTGTTCGTAGTACCAAACCTCCTTCGTCGAATTTGTTCGCTCGAAGAACAAGAGGTTCGTGGGGATGCCGGTGTAAGGGAGCGAAGACGCCGTTGGGCAGGCGGACGATGGTGTGGAGGTTGAAATCTTTGAGGAGTTGTTCCTTGAGACGGGCGCAGACGCCGTCGCCGAAGAGCGTGCCGTTGGGCACGACCATGCCGCAGCGGCCGCCTTTTTTGAGCGAGCGCATGATGAGTTGGAGAAACAGCAGTGCGGTCTCGGAACAGCGGGTGGCTTCGGGAAAATTGAGTTGGATGCCTTTTTCTTCCTCGCCGCCGAAGGGCGGGTTGGTGACGATGATGTCCACGCGGTCTTTGTCGCCGATCTCGTGAAGCGGGCGGATGAGGGCGTTGGAGCGGCTGAGGTTGGGGCGGTCAATCTCGTGGAGCAACAGGTTCATCATGCCGAGCAGGTAGGCCATCGGCTTTTTCTCGATGCCGCGCAGGGTGTGGTACTGGAGCTTGTCCCGGTCCTGCTTGGATTTGACCTGCCTTTTGAGAAGTTCGTGGGCTTCGACGAGGAAACCGCCGGTGCCGCAGGCGGGATCGAAGATGGTGTCGCCGAGTTTGGGCTGGACCATCTGGACGATGAACCGGATCACCGGGCGCGGGGTGTAGAACTCGCCCGAATCGCCCGCCGAGTCGCGCATCTCCTTGAGCATGGACTCGTACAGGTGCGCCATGGTGTGGATGTCGTCAGCGGTGTTGAAGTTGATGCCATTGACGAGGTTGACCACGTCGCGCAGGAGGTAGCCGGAGCGGAACCGGGTGAAGGTTTCCTTGAACACTTCGGCGATGACGGCCCGCTGGTCGCGTTCACCGTTCGTGCCGACGAGGCCGCGCAGGTGCGGGAACAATTCATCGTTCACGTATTTCAGCAACTCCTCGCCGGTCATCCCCTTGTCGGGGTCAGCCGCCCAGTCGCGCCACCGGAACGGTTTGCGAATTGCCGGCTTGTAGTTGTTCTCGGTGATCTCGCGGCGTTGTTCAAGGTCGTCGAACGCCTTCAGGAACAGAATCCACGAAAACTCCGGTATCCGGTCGAGGTCGCCATTCAGCCCCGCATCCTTCCGCATGATGTCGCGGGAGGATTTGATGACGGAGGAAAGCCGGGCGGCGGGGGTGGTGGCGATGGTTGGTTTTGATTTCGTTTTCATGATCGTTGGTAGGGACGGACCGCCGGGCCGTCCGCATCGGTAGAAAGAAATCGGCGCGCCCGGCGGTCGCGCCGTACCGGGAAAACGCTACTCTTCATAAAGCATCTCCTGCAGCTTATTCAGCGCACCCCGCAGCTTATCCGCGCCGCCAAACAGCCGGGCAATCTCCACCGGAGTCCCTTTGTCGGAGATTGGCGGGACTTCGAGAATGTGAAGGTCGCTGAGTTGTTCGACTCCGTGGTCGCAGTATTTCTCCAGCAGTAGCGCCAGAATCTCGCGGGCTTCGGGTTTGAAATAGTCGAAGGCGTCCAGCTTGCCTTTGCGGACACGTTCGGCGCGTTCGCGGCGGGTGCGGAGCGGGCCGTTGTAGGCGACGTGCACCAGCAAGTCAAACGGATCGGCATCCGGTAAATGGGTGGCCTCGGCAAGGTGGCTTAGCTCGACACCGCGTTCTTTCAGTGCGGCGATGATGTGTTCGCGTTCCTGGGCCTGCGTCCATTGCCGGCGGAGTTGACTGGCAGATGGGTAGAGTTTGCGAACCTGTTCGCGGGTGTAGTCGGTGTACTTGACCGTGCGGAGTTTCTTGCCGTGTTCATCCAGCTCAAGAACCATGTCCTGGAGGACGTGCACCTCCGTTTGGTCGATGTAGTATTTGCGCGGCGGGCCTTCTGCGGCTTCGTCGGAGATGACCACTTCCTGATCTTCTGCGGCGCGTTGCTCGTCGGTGATGAGAGGGTCTTGGATTTCGGTTTGCTCGCCGCCGATCGTCTTGCCGTCCTCGTCAATCAACTCGTCGGTGATGGCTTCCGGGAACCCATCAAAATCAGGGTCGGAAAAGAGCCGGGTGGCACCGGTG
>CAZJCX010000334.1:1646-2247 GCA_964544425.1 uncultured Verrucomicrobiota bacterium | reverse complement strand
AACAAAACCAGAACCATCACGATGATCGTCCGGCTCGTGGACGGCAGCGTCCATCGCTTCCAGTTTCCGGACGCAAATGCCGGCGAGCCGCTGACCTTGGTCAGCCGCCTCGAACGCGGCTTCGAAGCGCAAGACCTGGCCGTGGAAGTGGAGGGCCGGCTGATGGTCTTTCCGAAACACAGCATTTTGAGCATCGAAGTGACACCCGTGCCCGCCAAGTTACCGGCGTTCGCCATTCGCAACGGACGGACGCTATGAATGCGACCCAACGCATCGCCATCAACACCGGCGGCGGTGACGCGCCGGGACTCAACGCGGTCATTCACGCCGCCGTTTACGCGGCTCGCAATCGCGGCTGGGAAATCTGCGGCATCCGCGACGGCCTCGAAGGGTTGCTCGACCCCGGCAACTACCCCGACGGCGGACTGGTGAAGCTCACGCGCTCGGTCGTGCGGAACATCGCGCACCTCGGCGGCACGATTCTCGGCACGAGCAATCGCGGCAATCCACTCAAAGATGAGCAGAGCATTGACACCGTCTTGCGCCGTTTCCGGGAGCACAACCTTGACGCGCTGATTTCCGTCGGCGGCGACGACACGCT
>CAZJCX010000334.1:1029-1630 GCA_964544425.1 uncultured Verrucomicrobiota bacterium | reverse complement strand
GATTGCATGAACGGGGCTTGCGCGTCATCGGCGTGCCGAAGACCATTGACAACGATCTCGAATCCACGACGACCACGTTCGGTTTCGATACGGCAGTCTCATTTGCCACCGAGTGCCTCGACCGGCTGCATTTCACCGCCGAATCCCACCGGCGTGTAATGGTGGTCGAAGTGATGGGCCGGTATGCGGGCTGGATCGCGTTGCACGCCGGCATCGCCGGGCGCGCCGACGCGATTCTCATCCCCGAAATTCCGTACAACATCGCCAAGGTGGCCGCGCACCTCGAGCGCAAGACGGCCAGCCGCAGCCGGCAATACTCCATTGTCGTCGTCGCTGAAGGCGCGAAGCCGATCGGCGGCGACGTGACCTTGAAGGAAGCCGCCAAGAGCGGCCATGTCGAACGACTCGGCGGCGTGGGCGAGATGGTGGCGCAACAGTTGGAGGAACTGACCGGCAAGGAAACGCGCACCGTCGTGCTCGGCCACCTGTTGCGCGGCGGCCAGCCGACATCGCTCGACCGGTCACTCGGCGTGATTTTCGGCGCGGCGGCGGTACGCGCGCTGGCAGAAGGTCAGAATGGTGTGATGATCGCCATCAACCC
>CAZJCX010000334.1:0-1019 GCA_964544425.1 uncultured Verrucomicrobiota bacterium | reverse complement strand
TACACTCTTTCCCTACATTCCGCTGAAACAGGCCACGGCAAAACTGAAGCTCGTTCCGGTGGACGGCTACGGCGTGATGACCGCGCGCACGCTGGACATTTCCTTTGGAGATTGAAACGGACTGCGGGAAGGCAAACACACCGTCCCACAGCCGCGACTCACGTGAGTGTTCTGGCCGCCAAGAGGCGAAGCCCGCGCTTGCCCGTGCCGCGGTAGCTTCACTCACGTCGTTTCGCTGTCCCCGGCACGCGCCGCGACGGGCTGGGGCATCGGCGGTACGTGCCGGTGAACTTCGGTCGAATCGAACATCAGCGTAGCCGCTGATCCTTACCGTCATTGATCAACTCCGAAAACAGGAAGTGATTGTGTGGCAGCAACACCGGCCCGTTGCAGTACGTCCAGCAGAGCCGCGACACCGCATCGTATCGGTTACCAGTCAAATTCAAGTGTTTAAGCGTTGCCATTAATGAAATCAAGAGGCTGCACCAGGCGGCGCGCCAGCGTCAAGCCAGCGCGCAGGGTGCGAGCACCGCGTCCGTCATCCCGTGCAGGATCTTCTTATCTGCCGGGCAAACCGTCGCCAACACCCCGCCAAGTTTCGCGGCGTCACCGATGACAAAGTAATACGGACACAACCGCACCCGCGCTGGGAACTCGCGGATCTCTCCCGCATCGAAGTCGGCGTACTCCTGTCGGAACAGCTTCGATTTCTCGAACCGCTGCAAAATGAAAGGATGCGTCGCGAAGCTGTCCAGCGCCCGTTCAATCGCCGCCGCCCATTCCGTTGCCGGCAAGTCGTGACCGACGTACACGCCGCGGCTGCCCCAGGCGTGTTCGTGAAACCCGGAAATCTTCAATACCAACTCCCGCTGCTTTTGCGAAAACTTCGCCAGCTCGCGCCAGTTGTGGATTCCCAACTCCGGTATTACCGCGTGCGGCGGCAACGGGGCCGGGTCCACGATCCACGTGTACGGCATCACCCGCCGCAACGCCGCCAGCGTCCGCTCGCCGAGATGTTC
>CAZJCX010000333.1:0-2253 GCA_964544425.1 uncultured Verrucomicrobiota bacterium | reverse complement strand
GGCCATATCGCGCGGCGTGCGGTGGGCGCTGACGACGCGCGTTTCATACGGCACGCCGAACGCGGCCAGCGCGTCCGCCGCCGCTTTCATCGTCGGCCAATCCGAATCGCTGCCCATGATGATGCCAACCAGGGGAGTGGTCTTTGGCATACGCGCCGCGAGTATGGCGGGGAATACCCCCCGGCGCAAGCGGTCACGGCAATCCGCCCAGGGTGATTGCAATAAAAAATCCGTGTCATTCCGAATCGAAGTTTGAGATTCCTCGCAAGCTCGGAATGAAAGAAAGGATTGATCCGGTAGTGAGGTAGGGTCGTACCGCCGGGCCGACCACTTCCAGCCAACTCGGCGCGCTTGTTTACGCTGGTGTCAATCGGGAGGAAACAACTGCGCCACCGATATCACCAGACTACCTTGACTCCGTAGGCGGAAAATGCGGCATCACCGGTCACCAGTGGCAAATCCTCCGCCAACGCTTGAGCGGCCAACAGCCGGTCAAACGGATCATGGTGGTGCGGTGGCAATTTCTCCACCGTGGCGGCGTGCGTCCAGTCCACCGCCAACACGCCAAACCCGCTTTCCACTTTCTCGGCGATGTATTCCTCCACGGTGGCCGGCAATGTCAGCCGGCCCAAGCCGGCTTTGATAGCCATTTCCCACACGCTGGCGGCGCTCAGAATCAACTCGTTGTCGGTGTTTTCCAGCGCCCGGCGCGCCGCTCGGCTCAACCGGGCATCGCCGGTCACGAACCACAAGAACGCGTGCGTATCCAGCAACAGCTTCATGCGGTGTAATCCTTCATGGCCGGGATGGGCGCATCGAAATCCGCGCCGATCCGCACCCGATCCTTGTCGCATCCGAATTTCGGTCGGCGCTCCGGCAGCTTGACGGGGCGGAGCTCCGCGATGGGGTGACCGCGTTTCGTGATGAGAAAAGTCGCCCCCTTGCGTACCTGTTCAAGTAACTCCGACAGCCGAGTTTTGGCATCAAAAGCGCCGATTTCTTTGGTTTCCATACCAACCAGTTTATTCAACCAGTTGCGACTGTCAAGTTTTGCGCGCTACTGGTTTTCGGGTGTGCCTCGGGAGGTCTTGTGATAGCGTGAGCCAATACCGTTCGGAAAAGAACTCCGCTTTTCACAAATACCTGCGCGGAAACCGGATTTTCAGCCGCCGGACGCCTTCGGTGCGAAGTCGGACCTCCAACACCTGCGAATCAGTGCCGATGCGGTCGACGATCATCTGAAGCGCTTCTTCTGGCATGACTATCACTCCTCCTCGGCGGCGGCGCGGCACAGCCGATACTTGATGTCGTGGTTCACCACAAAACCCGTGCCCGTTGCGGCGGTCCAAGCTTTCCGCCGTCAACCCATCATACCCGCTCGATGCTCTTACCGCTGCTTGGCGAGATAACGTTCGATGGCGGCTCGCACTTCCTCGGGACGTGAGATCATATCGTAGTGCCATTCGCCAAACTTTCCGCTGGCGGTAACGGCGGCGCACCAGCGCAATGCGGCGGCGCGTTTGGCCTCCTTGTGTTCGTCGCGAGCCATTTTGGTTTCAAGGATCAAGTGGGAGTTCGGACGACCAACGCACCGGATAATGAAGTCGGGTTCGTAGGTGCGCATCCGCTCGTCGGCCAGATACGGGATGCCGAACCCGAGCCGCCAGTTCTTCACAAACGCTTCCACCTTCGGATGCGCGTCAAGGTAGTAGGCAGCGGACTGTTCCCACTGGCGCGTGTCGAGCACGACGCGGTTGACGTGGCTCTTGTTCACTTCGCGCACCTCCTTGCTGGTTTCACCGTCCACGTCGCGGGTGCTGCCTTCCGGACGGTTGGCTTCCCACACCGGCAACTCCGGCGCTTCGCCGGCAGATGTGTCGGGGCGGATCGCTTCGCTCAACGTGTCGGCGATCCACTGGTAGTACGGCGAGATCGCGGCATCGCGCGGATCGTTCGGCGGAATCACCGTCACTTTCTCGCAGAGGTACCGGTCCGCGATGGGCAACAACTGCGGGAACAACGCCTGAGCCGGCACCGCACATTGCCGTTCTTTGACTAACCGGCGCACCAAGCCAGTGGCGAGGTCGAAGACAATTTCCTGAACGCGCTTGCCCTGTCGGAACTTTTCCAACGTGGCTTGATCCACTCTGGCCGGACCGCTGAAACTCAGCCGGCCAGATTCGGTGACGCTCAATCCTTTCACCTCGACTTCCGGCGGGATGTTCAACGGGTCAATGATGACCGGCGCAACCT
>CAZJCX010000332.1:0-2261 GCA_964544425.1 uncultured Verrucomicrobiota bacterium | reverse complement strand
CGTCTCCCGCACGCGGCGACCGGCAAAGTCGCTCAACCCGCCGCCGAATCGCGCCAGCAACTCGTCCTTGCGCGGCGGCGTCACGCGCAAATTGATTCGATCACTCACAATCGTGCCGGACTGTTTCTGAATGTCCGCGAGGATCTTCTTCAACGGCCGGCCTTCATACGCGGCCAACTCCGCCATCAGCAAGCACGCCAGCACGCCATCCTTCTCCGGCACGTGCCCCTTCACGCTCAAGCCACCGCTTTCCTCGCCGCCGACGATGATCGGCTCGCGCTCCATCAACGCGCCGATGTACTTGAAGCCCACCGGCGTCTCGTGGACTTTCACGCCGAGCAATCCCGCCACCGCGTCCACCAAATGACTCGTCGCCACCGTCCGCACCACCGCGCCCGTCCATTTGCGATTCTTCGCCAGATGATACAACGTCAGCGCCAGCACCTGATTCGCCGTCAGAAATGTTCCATCCGCGTCAATCACCGCAAACCGGTCCGCATCGGGATCCAACCCAAGACCGAGCGCCGCCTTCGACTTCTTCAGCGCTCGCAACAACTCGCCCATGTGCTCCCGCACCGGTTCTGGATGCCCATCGCCGAAGAGCGGATTCACCTCGCCGTGCAACGCGACCACCTGCCAACCCGACTTCCGCAGCAACGCATCCAGGTACCCGCGCCCGGTGCCGAACATCAGATCCACCACCACCTTCTTCGGCTTGCGCCGCAACGCTGCGAAATCCACCAGCTTCTTCAACTGCGCGACGTACTCCGGCATCGGGTTAAACACCTTGCACGGGGAACGGGGAACGGGGAACCGGGAATGTTCGATCTGTTCGGCTTTGGCCTCGATGCCTTTCGCCACCTCGGGCGCGCACGGCGCGCCGTCGGCCTGATTGAACTTCAGCCCATTCCACTCCGGGGGGTTATGGCTGGCAGTGATGTTGATGCCGCCGGACGCCTGATGCAGCCGGATCATGTGCGCGATCACCGGCGTCGGCGCGTCGCGGTCCGTCAGCCACGCCTCGTATCCGTACCCCCCCACGATCTCCGCGCACCGCGTCGCAAACTCCCGCGACAAGAATCGCGTGTCATGCCCTACGATCAACCGTTTCGCCGCGCCCGCCGGCGGGTTCTCCGCCAGATACTGCCCGATGGCATGCGCCGCCAACTCGACATTTGCAAACGTGAAGGTGTCGGAAATAATCCCCCGCCACCCCGATGTGCCAAATTTGATGACTGACATGCGGCGGATTATAGCTGGCGCGGCCCGCGCGTCCATTGCGAATCCGCAACCGCGCGGCGTCAGACTTTTCCCGCGCTCAACAGCGCCAGCAACAGCACGCCGAGCGCGAGCCGGTAGCCGATGAACAGCCAGAGCGTGTGCCGTTTCAGATAGCCGAGCAGAAAGGCGATGGAAGCGTAGCCGACGATAGCGGACAGGCCGGTGGCGACGGCGAGATTCAGCGTGGAGGCGCCAGAGGCAAACAACGCTTCCCGCGCCTGCACCAGTTCCAGCATCCCCGCCGCAAAGATGGCCGGCAGGGAGAGCAGAAACGAGAATCGCGCCGCCGTTTCGCGAGTCAGCCCGGTAAACAATCCGCCGGCGATCGTGCAGCCCGACCGGGATGAGCCGGGAATCAACGCCACCGCCTGCGCGCAGCCGACCGCCAGCGCTTCACGCCAGCCGACGCCAGTCAGGTCCTTGGCGTTGGTTCGTCGTTTTGCGAACCACTCCGCCCCGGCCAACACCAGCGCGAGACCAATCAACGCCAGCGCCATCACGAAGATCGAATCGTTCATCTGTTTGATTTGCAGCTTCAGCGACAGCCCGGCCACCACGACAGGGAGCGTCCCCGCCGCGATCAACCAGCCCAACCGGGCTTGCGGGCCATTGGTGAGGACGTCGCGGATGATGGTGAACACTTCACGTCGGAAATACCAGCACACGGCGGCGAGTGTTCCCAGTTGAATGACGGCCTTGAACGCGAGATCGGGATTCTCCCAGCCCAGCAGAGCGGGAACGATGGCCAGATGGGCCGTGCTGCTGATGGGCAGAAACTCAGTCACCCCCTGCACCACACCGAGCACCGCCGCCTCCAGCAACGTCATTCGGGATGCGCCTCGGTCAGGGCGGCGAGACGTTTCTTGGAGTCGGCCACGATGTCGGCCTGCGGCGCCGTCGTGCTGACCTCCCGGTAACCATTCTTGGCGCGCCGCCAGTTCTTCTTCTCCTCAAAAATCTGCGCGGCCTTGTACTTGGCT
>CAZJCX010000331.1:0-2274 GCA_964544425.1 uncultured Verrucomicrobiota bacterium | reverse complement strand
GCTCGACGCCATCGCGGCGCCGTGGGGCGAGTTCGAGTTCGCCAGCGGTCTGGTCACGAGGGACATGAAATGAAAACGATATTCGCCATCATCGGTCTATTCAGTCTGGCGCTCGGTACCGGCTGCTCCAAGCCGCACGACCATCCCCAATCTTCCACCCTTCCAACCACCCAAGCCTCCGTCTTCTCCTGTCCGATGCACCCGCAGATCCGGCAGGCCACGCCGGGGCGCTGCCCGATCTGCGGGATGGAACTCGTCGCGGTGTCGGCGGAAGACACCGGCGCGCCCGGCCAGTTGCGCGTCAGCGAACACGCAGCGGCGTTGATGGACGTGAAGACGTGGCCGGTCGAACGGCGCGCGGTCAGCATCGAGCGACGATTATTGGCGAAACTGGCATTCGATGAAACCCGGTTGTTCGACATCGTCACGCGCACCGAGGGACAAATCGAAAAGTTGTTCGTCAACTTCGTCGGCGGGCCGGTCGGCAAGGGCGAACCGCTCGCGGAATTCTTCAGCCCGGACATCTTCGCCGCGACGCAGGAATTGTTACTCACCCGCGCCGACGCCGCGCGGACGAAGCTGCGGTTGCTCGGCCTGAGCGATGCGCAAATCGAGGAGGTGCTGCGCACCGGTCAACCGCGCAAGACGTTCACACTGACCAGTCCCGTGGCCGGTATCCTCCGCGAACTCGATGGCCGACAAGGCGTGTGGCGGATGAAAGGCGACCGGCTTGGTCAACTCGCCGATGTCTCGACGTTGTGGGCGTTGCTCGATGCGTATGAAAGCGACATCGCGCTGATCCGGCTCGGCCAGCAGGTCGCGCTCGACGTGGCGGCGTTACCGGGACGGGAGTTTACCGGTGCGGTGACGTTCATCGCGCCGGAATTGGACGAGAAGACGCGCACGGTGAAAGTCCGCCTCGATGTGCCGAATCCCGATGGCGTGTTGCGGCCCGGTATGTTCGCGCGCGCGACGCTCCGCGCGCCGGTCGGGGACGAACCGCCGTTGGTCATACCGGCCAGCGCGCCGTTGCTGACCGGCAAACGCGCGTTGGTGTATGTGCAAGTGCCCGGTACGGACCGGCCAACGTTCGAGGGACGCGAGGTGATGCTCGGCCCGCGCGCCGGCGAGTATTACGTCGTGGCGAGTGGGCTGGCGGAAAGCGAGTTGGTGGTGACGGAGGGCGCGTTCAAGATTGACAGCGAACTGCAACTGCGCGGTCAGCCGAGCATGATGAGCGCGCCAAGCGAGAGCAAAACGGTCCAAGTGCCGGCAGCATTCAGTGAAACGGTCGTGGAGTTTGTGAAGGCGTATCTAAAACTGACGACGTCACTGGCGAAGGACGAGATACCGGCGGTGAAAGAGTTGGAGGCAGCGCTGAAGAAATTGGATGAGTTCAAGATCGCTGAATGGCAGCCGGTAAGTCGCGGATTGCACGACACGTTGCGCGCGATGGCGGCAGGGAAGGACATTGAGGCGGTTCGCCGGCAACTGCAGCCGTTGACCACGCACACGGAAGCGGCCGTGACGAAATTTGGGGCCGGTAAGGTTGGCGTGTTGTATCGCGCGTATTGTCCGATGGCCGACCACGACCGTGGCGCGACGTGGCTGCAAGCCGACCGGTCGATCCTGAATCCGTATTTCGGCGCGAGCATGCTGCGCTGCGGCGAAATCAAGGGGGAAGTGGGGGCGAGGCCAGAGGGGCGGGAGGCGCGGGGAGTCGAACACCAACATTGAACGCCTGAGGTGACGATATGAGTCAAGACAGCTTGCAGCGGTTTGGAGCTTACCGGTTGGCGATGGAGTTGTTTGACCTCGTGGTGGAGGACACCGGCAAGATCGGTCGCGACGTGCGCACGCACCGGCTCATTTCGCAACAGGTCGCTTGCGCCGACTCGATCTGCGCCACGATTGAGGAGGGACATGGGCGCGAGACGACCAAAGACTACGCGCACTACCTCGTGATGGCACGCGGCTCAGCTCGCGAAACACGCGGCCGGTACGAGCGCCTTCGCCATTGGCTGCCGGCCGACATCGTTGCGGATCGGCAGAAACGCTGCGACGCCATCATCGCCATCCTCACCAAATCCATCAACACTCTCAGACACCGCGCTCGCTAACCATGCCCCCCGCGCCCAACAGTCTCCCCCCTTCGCCCCCCGCCCCCGCGGCCACGCCCCTTCTTCACCGCCTCATCCGCTTCTGCCTCGAGCAAAAGCTCATCGTCGCGCTGCTGGTGCTGTTCATCGTCGTGTGGGGCGTGATTGTTGCGCC
>CAZJCX010000330.1:0-2291 GCA_964544425.1 uncultured Verrucomicrobiota bacterium | reverse complement strand
AATGATTGAGCCAGGCTTCCAGACTGACGCGCCGACGATCGAACGTCCCCGCATGGACGCCGACATCGTCTGCGTCGGCTTCGGCCCGGCAACGGCGGGATTTCTCACGACGCTTTCCAAACACCTCGTCAACGCGGACGGCACACCAGTCGTGGAGAGCGCGGTCATGCCGGGACAACCGCCGCAAGTGCTCTGCTACGAACGCGCGGATGACATCGGGTTTGGCGTGTCTGGTGTTGTCACCAAAGCGCGGGCGCTCCGGGAAAGTTTTCCCGAACTGGACAAAGCCGACATCCCGATGGCTGCGCCCGTCAGCGTGGAAAAGGTCTTATATCTGCTCGATCCCATCGGCGCGAGCCGGCGTTCGACGATGCTCAAGCTAGCCGATGAACTGATCCAAGCCTTCAAGTGGGTTTTGCCGGTCGAGGATCATGCACTGAAGCTGCCTTGGACGCCCGATTTTCTCCACAAGCACGGCGGCATGGTGCTTTCGATGGGGCAGTTCATGCAATGGGTCGGTGCGCAGGTGCAGAGCACCGGCACGGTCCAAATCTGGCCCGGTACGCCCGTGGCGGAGGTGCTGATTGACGACGCCGAACCAAATCTGGTAGGGCCGCGTTCCACCGCGTCCCAAACTCTTTCAGGAGAAGATGGGGACGCAGTGGAACGCGTCCCTACCAACCGCGAAGGTGTCCCTTCCAAGGTTTGCGGTGTCCGCCTGCTCGATCAAGGCGTAAACAAACTCGGCGCACCCGCCGACGGCTTCAGCCCCGGCATGGACATCCACGCCGCGCTCACCGTCGTAGGAGACGGCCCCTTCGGACCAGTCGGACAGCAGTTGGACGAATTGTTTGGCCTCCCACCCGACCACCACACCCGCGATTGGGCCGTGGGCATGAAGTTCGTGGTAGATTTACCCGAAGACACACCGCTCAAACCCGGCACGGTGCTGCACACATTCGGTTATCCCGAGCCGGAGATTTTCGGTTTCCTCTACGTGCATCCCGAGCGTGTCGCGTCGCTCGGCATTTTCGTGCCATCGTGGTTCGACAGCCCGGTGCGCACGACCTATCGCTATCTCCAGCATTGGATGCTGCACCCGTATCTCTGGCGCTACCTCAAGGGCGGCAAACTCCGCTCGTGGGGCGCGAAGACGCTCGGCGAATCCGGCCGGCGCGGTGAACCGCATCTCGTCGGCGACGGCTACGCGCGCATCGGCGAAGGCAGTGGCAGCACCAACGTCCTCACCGGCTCGGGCGTGGACGAAGCCTGGGCCACCGGCGCGCAACTCGCCGAAGCCGTGCTCGAATTGCTCAAGGCCAAGAAACCGTTCACGAAGGAAAATCTCGGAGCCACCTACGTGGCGCGCCGTCGCGCGAGTTGGGTGGAAGCGGAAGCCCGTGTCGCCGAAAAATCCCGCGACGGTTTCCAACGCGGCGTCGTCACGGGCATGATCGGCATGGCGCTGGCCGGATTGAGCGGCGGACGACTTGCGATTCCCCTCCCCCAGCGGGGGAGGGCGGGGTGGGGGAGAACGGCTGAATCTGCGAGCGATGCGGCATCTCACCCTCACCCTACCCTCTCCCTCAAGGGAGAGGGACTCCGACCGTGGGATCGCATTCCGGCGCGCGATGATGATTTTCGCGGCCGCATCCCGCCGGGCGAAGTGCGCGCGATTCGCGACGACTGTTACGCCCGCGGCGTTTCCGCGCACGCCGCGCTCATGGAACGCGCCGGTTGGCCGGCGATTCCCTACGACGGCCAATTGCTCGTCTCGCACCAGGACGCGCTCCTGCTCGGCGGCAAGGTGCAAGCACCGCCCGGCTACGCCGATCACGTCGCGTTTGTTTTCCCGAACCAATGCCAGCGTTGCGGCACGAAACTGTGCGTCGAGGTCTGTTCAGGTCAGGCCATCACGCCCGGCGAAAACGGCGTGCCGAATTTCGACCGCGAGAAATGCATTCACTGCGGCGCGTGCCTGTGGAACTGCGCCTCCGCGTCGCCGGAAAACCCGGAGCGCATGGCCGTCGCTTTCCGCGCCGGCACGGGCGGGTTGCACTCGGCGGAGAATTGACTTCAACACGTAAAGCTCCCAGGGTCTTGTCGTCCCAAACATGAAAATCTCCGTTCTTCAGCGCCTGCCGGACGGCAAATTGGTGACTGCCGATGCGCTGTTTGCTTCAATGCCTTCCCCGGTAATCAAGGTCACCGAATTCAAGATTGAGAATTTGAGAAATGACCCAAATCAGAAATACAGTTACATCTGTGATGTCACTGCTATCGGGGAGGTC
>CAZJCX010000329.1:1235-2297 GCA_964544425.1 uncultured Verrucomicrobiota bacterium | reverse complement strand
ACTTAATGTTGCGGCGTTTAGCCTAAACTCAGGACTTTCCAAACACGCTCTAAGATCTGACCCCGGAGGTTTGTCGTCGCTGTTAGGGGCGCACGAAACTTTCACCAGTTAGCCAAGAACGTATCGCTACTGCAAGGTAGATGGTCAGCAACATCGTGCATAAACTGATGATCAGCAAAAACACCACCTTAATGTCTCGGTTCATGTGAAAACATTTCCGAAACCTGACTGCCAATAGAAGTTAAACGTGCAAACCCCATAACAATCTTTTGAGATCGCGACTACAAATCTGTCCCCATAAAGGACGAACAGTTCCATAGTTTCCCACTGACCATTCGAGAGTGATGCGCACTTATCGAAGATCTCGTTGACCTTGCCCATTCCAGCGTGGATACCGATAAGAATGGCGATGGCAAAAGGGATCCACAACTGCGGCACGGCCGCTAATCCGTAGGGATCACTCTTACCAACGGGATTCCCCATCGCATATCGGTACAAATTCAGATCTCCCCCTCGCAACCCGATCGGATCCGGCTGCACGAATCTTCCCAAGCTGGGGGAGTAGTAGCGGTAGCGGTAGTTGTAGAGGGTGGTGTCGGGGTCGCGGTCGCGGCCAGTAAACATCAAGCGATTGCCAATTGTGGATTGCGAAATGGGAATTGCGGAAGCGTTGTACATCGTCGGCGTTCCGTACACGTCGTACGTGTAGCTCTCGCGCCTGACTCCGTTCGTCGCGGTAATTTCGGTCACGCTACCGAGGCCGTCGGAGTGGTAGAAATATTTCGTGCTGCTCGCGGTCATCCGCACCGGCTCATCAATCCCGGGGCCATAGACGTATTTGCGTTGGAGTGTGCCGGCGCCGTTGTACTCCGCGATCAGTTGCCAACCGGCGTAGTACATGCGGTTCGTCGTGACGCTGGTGCCGCTCGTGCGCCGTTCGATTTGGCGGCCGAAGGCGTCGTACCGGTAATCCACGCGCAGACTGCCGCCCTCAGCGCGGGCGGCTACAAGCCGGTTCTCAGGGTCGTATTCGTAGCCCCAGACTCGGTCGCCGGTGAGATT
>CAZJCX010000329.1:0-1187 GCA_964544425.1 uncultured Verrucomicrobiota bacterium | reverse complement strand
AGAGCCATCGTCTTTCTCCAACACTCGCGCTTCTACGCCTCGCTCACGCCAAGCGCAACCAGAAACGCGCAATCACCCGAAAATATTCTTCGTGAAATTTGTGTGACGCCCCGCGCTGATGCCGCTGTTGATCGCACTACTTCAACTACCGCATACCGCGCGCCATTCCAGATTCTATCTGGATCACAGGGAAACGTTCGCCGCGCCTCACCACAAATCGTGCCGGCACGTTGATGACCGTTCGTATACGGATCGGCCTGGCGCGCTCGGCGGTGATCTGGGTGGGTGTGTCGGTCACGTTTGGCATCGGGCATGAGAGGGTGGTTTTCCGAGACAGGTCTGGCGGGAGCGGATCGCGCCTTGAAGGGGATCGTGGCGGTGTCGAGATATGACGAACAATCGCGGGCATTTGGGCGCTTCACAGCGGCGTCCCGACCGGCTATGTTGCGCGGCATGCGAGTGTGTGTCGGCATGTCGGGCGGTGTGGATTCGAGCGTGGTGGCCTATTTGCTGAAAGAGCAGGGCTACGACGTGGTCGGGCTGACTTTCCGCAACTGGCCGCAGGATTGCATCAGTCGCGCTGAGGATAAATGTTGTGGGCCCCAAGCGGTCACCGATGCGCGGATGGTGGCGCACAGCATCGGGATTCCGCACTACGTGGTGGATGAGATCGAGACGTTTCAGCGCGACGTGATTGATTACTTTGTCGCGGAATACAAGAGCGGGCGCACGCCGAATCCTTGCATTGTGTGCAACGAGAAGGTGAAGTTCGGCTCGCTGCTGCGCAAGGCGGAGGAGCTCGGCGCGGATCGGATCGCGACCGGGCATTACGCGCGGATTGAGCCGGCGCCGCATGTGGAGGTGTCCTCCCACCATGGCAATGGTGCGGATGCACAACCGGTACGGTTGTGCCACTTCCGGCTCCGGCGCGGGTTGGATCCGCAGAAGGATCAATCCTATTTCCTGTTCAGCCTTCGCCAAGACCAACTGGCGCGGGCGTTGATGCCGCTCGGGGCGTCGAGCAAGCAGGACACGCGCGCGATTGCGGCGAAGTTGGGGTTGAAGACGAAGGATAAGGTGGAAAGTCAGGAAATTTGTTTCGTGCCCGACAAGGATTACGGGCGCTTTCTTAAAGACGGCGCGCAGGTGCCGGACTCGCCAGGGGAGATTGTGACGCGGGCCGGTAA
>CAZJCX010000328.1:0-2314 GCA_964544425.1 uncultured Verrucomicrobiota bacterium | reverse complement strand
GGAAGAAGTACGCCAAGCCGCGCCCTTGCGGGCGCGTGCTCGGTCGATCCTCCCAAGTGAAAATTCGCGGTTTTCCAGTTGGACCGTTCCCGATAGCTACGCAAATCAGTTATTGGATTTTGGATTACATTCGATGCGTGTTTCATACGCCTGTCGGAGAAAGGTCGCAAGCGTTCTTTGCTCGCGAGTGGGTTCATCACGCGACGGAGTGGAGTTCGGTGGCGGCTTCGAGGTAGCCGTACTTGATCAACCGGCGGCGCAGGGCGTCGCGTTCGAGGCCGAGCAACTCGGCGGCGTGGGTCTGGTTTTGGTGGGCGCGTTCCATGGCTTGGCGGACTAGTTCGCGTTCCACGTCTTTGAGCGGGACGCCGCCGGCCGGCAGCTCAATGATCGGGCGGTGGGCGGCGGGTGTGCCGGCGCGCAGTTCACCGGGGAGGTGGGCGGGTTCGATGACGGCGGCGGATTCGAGGATGACGAGGCGTTCGCGGACGTTGCCGGGCCAGTCGTACTTCATCAGGGCTTCGCGGGCGGCGGCGCCGAGTGTTTTGACCGGCTTGCCGAACTCGGCGGCGAATTGGTGGATGAAATGTTCGGCCAGCACGGGGATGTCTTCCCGCCGGTCGGCCAGCGCCGGGAGGTGGATGGAGATGACTTTGAGCCGGTAGAGGAGGTCTTGCCGGAATTCGCCGTGGGCGACTGCCGTGAGCAGGTTTTTGTTCGTCGAGGCGATGACGCGCACATCCACGGTGATGTCTTTCTCGCCGCCGACCCGGCGGAACGTGCGGGTTTCCAACACGCGGAGCAGTTTCGCCTGCAACGCCGGTTTCATGTCGCCGATCTCGTCGAGCAACAACGTCCCGCCGTCAGCGAGTTCGAGCAGGCCCTTCTTCGTGCCTTTCGCGTCGGTGAATGCGCCGCGTTCGTGGCCGAAGAGTTCGCTCTCGAACAGATGCTCCGGCACAGCGGAACAGTTGATGTCGAGGAACGGCTGGTCGGCGCGGACGCTGCCGAAATGGATGGCGCGCGCGGCGAGTTCCTTGCCGGTGCCGTTGTCGCCTTCGATGAGCACGGTGGTGGCGTCGCTGCCGGCCACCTTGGCAAGCAACTCCCGGGTGGCGCGCATCAGCGGGCTGGTGCCGACGATGTTGTCGAGACCGAACTTGCGGCGTTGTTTGTTGCGCAGCCGGGTGACCTCGCGGCGGAGTTTCAGTTCTTCGCGCGCTTTGTCGAGGGCGACGCGGACTTCCTCGAACTCGAATGGTTTGCATAGATAGTTGTAGGCTCCCAGCCGGACGCATTCGACGGCGCGGGAGATGCCGGTCTCGGCGGTGAGCATGATGACGGCGATGTCGCGTTCCAATTTGCCGATTTCCTGCAAGACCTGCACGCCATCCATGCCGGGGAGGCGAATGTCGAGGAGGACGAGGTCGAAGCCGTCTTCGCGGATGAGGTGGAGACCTTCCTCGCCGGTGGGGGCGGACTCGGCTTCGTAGCCTTCGCGTTCGAGTTTTTGTTGGAGCGACCAGCGGACGAGTTTCTCGTCGTCAATGATCAGGATTTTCGTGCGTGGCATAAGCGACCTCCGATGGGATGACAGTGGCCGGAAATTCGAGCGTGAACACGCTGCCGTGGCCGGGCGTGCTGGCGACGGTGATGGTGCCGCCGTGTTTTTCGATGATGTTGCGCGTGATGGCGAGGCCGAGGCCGGTCCCGCGATGTTTGGTGGTGAAGAACGGGGAAAAGATCTTGTTCAGGTTGTCGGCAGGGATGCCGGCCCCGGTGTCGGTGATGGTGATGCGGACGTTTCGTTCGACCGCGCGGGCGGTGACGGTCAGCGTGCCGCCGTCCGGCATGGCTTGGATGGCGTTGAGAAGGATATTGAGGATGGCTTGTTGAAATTGTTTTTCGTCGGCGAGGATCGGCGGCAGGTCGGCCGGGAAATCTTCGGTGATGTGGATGTGATGATTGCGGGCGTCAGCCCGGATCAGCGCGAACATCGGGCGGATCAGGGTGCGGACGTCGCAGGGTTCGATTTCCGGTTCGCGGACGCGGGCGAAATCGAGCAGGTCGCAGAGCGTGGTGTTGAGCCGGTTGATCTGGGAACGGATTTCGCGGACAATTTCCCGGTCGCCGTTCTGGCCGTCGGCGAGGACTTCGACGGCGGCGCCGATGCCGGCGAGGGGGTTGCGGATTTCGTGGGCGATGCCGGCGGCGAGTTCGCCGATGGAGGCGAGCTTGCCGGCTTGCTGGATTTGTTGGGTGTGCGAGTCGTGGAGTTGGCGTTTGGCGGTTTCGAGGCTGGCGACCATCTCGT
>CAZJCX010000327.1:0-2394 GCA_964544425.1 uncultured Verrucomicrobiota bacterium | reverse complement strand
CTGATCCCCGGCAGCACCAACAGCCTCAATTGCATTATCAGCAGCAATGTCTGGATCACCAATGTCGTGGCGGCGGTGACCAACGGCATGACGGTGGCATTTGAAATTGCCGGCGGTTCCAACGGTGTGCCGTATGACGTCTTCGCCAATTCCATCCTGACATTTTCATCCGAGACGAACCTCGCATGGTCGTGGATGGGACAGGGCTACCATTGCGTCACCTACACACTGACGGACCTGCCCGACACTTCTTGTTTCCTCCTCCTGGGCACACCACTCGACAGTGACCATGACGGACTTACAGACGCCTACGAGAAACTCGTTTCAAAAACCGATCCGTTAAATCCCGACACGGACGGCGACGGGATGCTGGACGGTGCGGAAGTTCTCTGGGGCACGAATCCGCACCTTGACGACAGCGCGCAATCCGCCTCGCGGCTCAATTACTTCTATGATGGAGTCGGATGGCTGGGGACGATTTCTGGCGCTCAAAACGGTTCCATAACTCCAGACGCCGAGGGGAATCTGCTGCAAGTTTCGCAATAATTCAGGAGGAATCATGAAAACCACCAAACTTTTGACGTTCGCATTGCTGGCAGCCGCCTCGATCTGTCAGGGCCAGGAGTCGGGCCAGAATCCGCTGATACTGCCGAGCCGCCGCGTTGATCCCGCTGAACGGGAAGCCGCCATTCAAGCCAAACAGGAGGAACTGGCCGGACAGGTGCAGGCCCAATCGTTCAATCCGGTGAATGTGCCCAGCGTCCCTGTCGCGGAGGAAATTACGGGGGAGATTCAGCAGTTGGCGCGAGACCTGGAGAACGATCCGGTTCGCATCTTCAATTACGTACACGACCACATCCGGCATGTCATGTATTTCGGCTCGAAAAAAGGCGCAAAGCTGACGTTGCTCGAAAAGAGCGGCAACGAGTTCGACCAGTGCGCCCTGCTGATGGCCTTGCTGCGTGCGGCTGGGCACACCAATGCCGGTTATCAGTTCGGGTGGATGCGGCTGCCCTACGAGAGCGCCGATCACAAAGACCTGAAACATTGGCTCCAGTTGAGTTTGAGCAACACCAACTGGAACACCACGTCCAACTATTTGGACCAACTGGTCCGGGTGTATCGCGGCTACCCGGCAACGGCTGCCATTTGGGGCAGCAACACGTTCGCCTTTCAACGGATGTGGGTGGCGCTGACGAACGATTCGACGGTTTATTACCTCGACCCCGCATTCAAGGTTCATGAGCCGATCCCCGGCATCAATCTGCAAACCGCCATCGGATTCAGCAGCAATTCATTGATGAGCGCCGCTGGCGGAACGGACGCGGGATATTACGTGACCAATCTGAACGAAGCGGCGGTCCGCTCGACGTTGACGACTTACACGACCAATCTTCTGCACTACATCCAGACGAATTGTCCGAATGCAAGTGTCGCCGAAGTCCTGAGCGGTTGGAGAATTGTGCCCTCGACGAACACCACGTTGAGCCAGACGCTGCCCTTTACCACGCACGAGTGGGGCGGGCAGATGCCCATCTTGAATTGGGCCAATCAGCCCACCAATCTGATGTCACGCCTGACGGTCGCGTTTGGATTCACCAACTTCACCTGCTTCATGCCGCAATTGAAGGGACAGAGGTTGAACCTGGCGGTTGACTTCTTCAGCTACGTGTTCCTTTCCTTGGAGGGTACGTTCGTGGCGGAGGATTACGCCTACACGGGCGACGTGGCCATTCGCGCCAATCATCCGATCGGTTATTGGGACACCAACAACAACGACTTCGTTGACACCACTGCCTTTGACCAGGCCTCGACGAACTCCTACTGGTCGAGCGACGGCAACCCTCCTTATTACAACATTTACAATATCGCCTATGCCTTTGAACCGGACTGGGGCTGGTTGAAGGAAAGACAAGATTTGCTGGATTATTACCGGCAGACATTACCGGACGACGACTTCTGGGTTTACGCTGAAAGCATGAACGTGATGAGTTTGCAGTACCTCCTGCAAACGTCATGGGCCGAACGGATGCTGGCCGCGCAGACGGGTATCCTGCCTCAGTTGCACCATTTCGTGGGGCGCATGGGGCAAGAGGGCGGTTCTGGATACTTTTTTGATTTCTTCATGGCGAAGGGCGGGGATATTTCCGGCGCAGGTGTTGACGCCGCGAATACGAACCGCCTCAACAATTTTCAGGGTGTGGCCTCTTACTTTGGCAGCGCCCTTGAACATGGCGTCATCGAACAATTTCAGGACAGCAATTACGTTGCGGCCTCCACCATCAAGCTGCTCCAGCGCGCCAATACGAACGGTATAGCGGTGTACGTTGCCACCAGCACCAATTGGCAGACCGGGGCGAACGTCCGCAACAAGTTGACGGGATACACAACCGG
>CAZJCX010000326.1:251-2432 GCA_964544425.1 uncultured Verrucomicrobiota bacterium | reverse complement strand
GGGACGCTCACGTATCAGGCGTGCGACGATAACGTCTGTCTCGCGCCGCAACGCCTGCCGGTCGGGCTGCGAACGGAAATCAGCACGACGACTCCGCAGCCCCTCCATCCCGAATTATTCCCGTCGGCCCCGCCGGCGCCGCCCGCCACTGACAACCGGATTGCACGGACGATCGCCGAGCAAGGTTGGGTCGTGGCCGGGTTGGTGATTTTTTTCGGCGGTTTGGCGCTCAATCTGACGCCGTGCGTGTACCCGATGATCGCGATCACGGTCAGCTATTTTGGCGGGAGCGACGGCAAGACGCGCGGCCAGGCATTCGTCGGCGCGCTGATTTATTGCGCAGGGATTGTCGTGTCGTACACGATACTTGGCGTGATCGCGGCGATGACGGGCGGGTTGTTCGGCGCGCTGCTGCAAAGCCCGGCGGTGTTGGTGGGGATTGCCTTGCTGCTGGTGGTGCTGGCATTGAGCATGTTCGGGTTGTTTGAGCTGCGGCCACCGCGGTTTCTCGTCCAACGCGCCGGTGACCTCTCGGCGCGCGGTGGCCAGGTCGGCGTGTTTTTGTTGGGCGCGACGTTGGGAATCATCGCCGCGCCGTGTCTGGCGCCGTTCGTGGTGGCGTTGTTGGCGTATGTGGGGACGAGCCGGGAATGGTGGTGGTTCGCGGTCTTCGCGACCGGGCTGGCCCTGCCGTACGTCGTGTTGGGGACGTTCTCCGGGTTGCTGACACGCCTGCCGAAATCCGGCGCGTGGCTGGTCAATGTGAAACGCGTCTTCGGCGTGTTGTTGCTGGCGGTGGCCGTCTGGTTTGTCTGGCCGGTGATCGGTCCGAAAGCCGGTAAATCGCTCATCGCATGGGAGCCGTATTCAGCCGCCGTCTTGGCGAACCCCGGCCAGCCGGTGCTCGTGGATTTCTATGCGGACTGGTGCATTCCATGTCACGAGATGGACAAGCGGACGTTCACCGATGCGCGCATCGTCGAGGAGTCGAAGCAGTTTCGCATGGTCAAGGCGGATTTGACGCGCAGCGGCTCGCCCGAAGTGGAGAAATTAATCGGCGACTACCGGATCGTCGGAGTGCCGACGTTCATTTTCTTCACCGCCGACGGCCGGGAACTAACCCAACTCCGGCAAGTCGGCTTCGTTCCCGCCGACGAGTTCCTCAAGGTCATGCGCGCCGCCCAAACCGCCGTGGTGCCCACGAACGCGCCCGTTGCGTCCGACCCCGCGAAAGATATTCCGCCCGGTTTGTTGCGGGGTTTTTAGTCGGCATTAGTCTCGGGCGTGAGCGGCTTCCCACTCGGCTTCGGCGGGGGTGAAGTACGGGACGCGGACTTTCTTGTATTCCTTGGTCGAATACAAAACGCCGTGCTGAGTGATGCCGGTCTCGTGGGCGATTTCCTGGACGACGGCCTGGCATTCGTCTTGGGTGCGGGCGTGGATCATCGTGAAAATGTTGTACGGCCAGTCAGGATAAGTCGGTCGCCGGTAGCAATGGGTCACGGCCCGATAGGCGGCCATTTGTTCGCCGACGCGCAAAACCTCCGCGTCATCACCGGGCACCGCCCAGACGCCCATGCCGTTGGCGCTGAAGCCGATTTCGCGGTGGTGCAGCACGGCGCTGAACCGGCGAAGTTGACCGGCGGCTTTCATTTCCGCCGTGATGCGCTGGAGTTGTTCGAGTGAAATGCCGAGCCGGTTGGCGATCGCGCCGAACGGCTCCGGCTCGATGGGCAAGTCGCGCTGCAACTCTTGTACGACCGGAATGTGGACGGGCGCCGCATCGGCTTGCCGGTGTTTGTGGCTGTAGCCACCGGCCTTTTTGTCACTGGCCTTGCCGGCGCCGGTCACGTCGAGTTCCACGCCGATCTTGAACAGGTGAAGCGTCGGCAACGGGCGCGTGCTGATCGCGCCGGTTTTGCGGTGGAGAATCTCGATGGTGCGGTGGAGTCCGAGTTTCGAGGTGGGCGCGACGGCGATGGTGTACCAGAGGTTGAAGGCGTGGTCGCGTTTGTAGTTGTGCGAGACGCCCGGATGCGCGCTGATGATGGCGGCGACTTCGTCTTCCCGCGCGGGATCGCATTGGCAGGCGACGAGGGAGGATTCGTAGCCGAGGGATTTGGTGTCGAAGATGGCGCTGATCTGGCGGATGACGCGACCGGCTTTGAGCGCGGCGATGCG
>CAZJCX010000326.1:0-240 GCA_964544425.1 uncultured Verrucomicrobiota bacterium | reverse complement strand
CACGTCGGTTTCGCTCAGGCCGAGTTTGCCGGCCACATCAGCCCACGGGCGCGCGACCACCGGGACTTCGGTCTGGATCAACTGCAACAGTTTCTTGTCGAGGTCGTCCATTACGTCAACGCTCGTTCCACCAAAGCCCGGCAGCTTTCGCTCATCGGGATGGTCAACGCGATCTGCTGGGCTTGCGGCGTCATCTTGCGCCACGTTTTCTCCAGGATCCCGACCATCTTCTCCGCGCCG
>CAZJCX010000325.1:0-2457 GCA_964544425.1 uncultured Verrucomicrobiota bacterium | reverse complement strand
GAAGTGCGCGTGGGGATTTTTGTCTTGGTAAGCCTCGTGGTTGTGGCCGGCTTGATCGTCCGCTTCGGCAACTACACGCGCGGGCTGGATGGCACGTATGAAATCACCGTCGTCTTCCCGAACGTGGGCGGCATCGTGCGCGACGCCAATGTGCTGTACGCCGGCATCCCGGTGGGCAAGGTCAAACAGATCCAGTTGCAGGAAGCGGAGCACTTGCAGGTCCACGTCGTGTTGCAACTCTACGAGGGCGTGGTGATTCGCCGAGACGCGCAATTCGTGATCAACCAGTCCGGTCTGCTTGGCGACCGGTATATTGACGTCATCCCCGGTACCGTGTCCGCCGCGGCGATCAAGCCCGGCGAGAAAGTGCAGGGCGCGACCAGCGTGGATTTGACGGAGGCCATTCGTCAGGTCGTGGAAGTTCTCAAAGCGGCGGCGGGAACCATCGAGCGGGTGGACAAGGCGATCAAACGGATTGATGAAACTGTGTTGAGCCAACAGACGCTCGGTCACGTCAGCGGTGCCATGGCCAATCTCGACACCGCGAGCACCAATGCGGTCGCGTTGCTCGCGGATCTGCGGCAGGTGGTCGCGGAGAATCGCGCCAGCATCACCACCGCACTCGCCAACCTCCAGCACGCATCATCCAATCTGACGACCTCAACCAAACGGCTCGACGACATGGTGGCGACGAATCAAGATGAGGCGGCGTTGGTGATGAGCAATCTCGTCGCGAGCACCGAGCGTGTGGAAGGATTGCTGGGCCGGCTGGACAGCGGGGAAGGGACGATCGGCAAATTGATGACTGATCCAACTTTGTACGACGAGGTGGTGCGGCTGGTTCAAAATTGGCGCAAGTTCGGGTTGTTGTACAAGGAGGGACGCGCCGCTGGTCCAGCGCCGCCAGGCACGGAAAAGCGCGGCGGCCGCGTGCCGGTACCCGCCCGTCCCGCGCCGTAACCGCCATCTCGCCAACGTTCCGCGTGGCGTCGTTCCTGCTAATTTGGCCTGCGTCATGACGCTGACCGTATTGCGGGCTGTCTTTCTGTTTCTCTGCGCCCTCGGCGGCTGGGCAATCTCCCAACTCGACGAGAAATGGGGTGCGTTTCCCCTGCTCGCCATCGGGATTGGTTTGTTGATGGGCGCGTTGGTGATTCTGCTCGATAAGTGGCTGAAGGGCTTCTCGCTGCGCGGCCTGTCGGCCGCGACGTTCGGTTTGTTCGTCGGCTCGCTGATCAGTTACTTCATCGGCAACTCGGTGATGTTCTCCTTCATCGAAGCCGACACGCGGCTCGTCGCGCAGATCATCCTCTACATTGTCAGTTGCTATCTCGCGATGGTCATCTCGCTGCGCGGCAAAGACGAATTCAATCTCGTCATTCCGTACGTCAAATTCCGCCGCGAAGAGAAGCCCGAGCGCCTTGTCATCCTCGATACCAACGTCATCATTGACGGTCGCATCGTCGAAGTCAGCGCGACCGGCTTCCTGAATGCGGTGTTCATAGTCCCGCGGTTTGTCCTGACCGAACTGCAATTCATCGCCGATTCGTCGGACTCTATCCGTCGCGACCGGGGCCGCCGCGGTCTGGACGTCCTCCGGCAACTCCAGAAGAATCACCGGATCGAAGTTCGGTTTCATGAAGACGACATCCCCGGCGTCAAGGAGGTGGATGGCAAACTCATTCAACTCGCCAAAATGCTCTCTGCCGAAATCCTCACCAACGACGTGAACCTCCAACGCATCGCCGAACTACAGAAAATCGTCGTGCTCAACCTCAACGACCTCGCGCGCACTCTGCGGCCCGTCCTCCAGCCGGGCGAGCGACTCGCCGTCAAGCTCGTCAAAGAAGGCCGGGAACCTGACCAAGCCGTCGCCTATCTTGATGACGGCTCGATGATCGTCGTCAACCGGGCCCGGCACTGCCTCGGCCGCGAAGTGGATCTGGAAATCACCAGCGTCCTTCAAACCGCCGCCGGTCGGATGGCTTTCGCCGACCTCGTCCACGCCCCTGTCGCCCCCGCCGTCCTTGCGCGCGCTAGCTAGCTTCGGTTAGGCTACAGCACTACCGGAGTGTGAATTGACAGAAACCGTCAACAACTTGACGCTGTGCGCGCCACGGCCGCCGCAGAAGGATCGGTGCCGATGATTACGGGGATTGTGTTGGCAGCGGGCCGGTCGTCGCGGATGGGCGGGACGCAAAACAAGCAGTTCCTCGAACTGCTCGATAAACCCATCGTCTGGTACGCGCTGGCGGCTTTTGAGCAGTGTCCGGTGGTGGATGCGATTGTGGTGGTGCGGCGACTGGATTATGCGGCGGAGGCCGACCGGGTCGCGCGGGAGTTCAAGAAGGTTGCGGCGTTTGCCGAGGGCGGCGTCGAACGGCAGAACTCGGTTTGGAACGGGTTGGAGAAGTGCGATCCGCGCACGGAAATTGTCGCCGTCCACGACGGTGCCCG
>CAZJCX010000324.1:1678-2495 GCA_964544425.1 uncultured Verrucomicrobiota bacterium | reverse complement strand
TTGGGGGGTGGGGGGGGTGTGGGGGGGGGGGGGGGGGGGGGACGTGGCTGATGGCTTCGTGGTGGTTGGCGTCGAACGGGTCACCGGGTTTGGCGATGATCTCGACGAGGCCGAATTCGCCGAGCGCGCGCTCAAATTGTTTTTGGACTTGGAGCAGGCCGTCGTGGAGGGGGGTGGCGGCGGGGCTGTGGTCGAGGGCGCGTTCGAGGTTGTCGAGGGCGGGGAGGAGCGCGGCGATGACTTGTTCGCGGGCGAACTGGGCGGTCTCGTCTTTTTCGCGGCGCGCGCGTTTGCGGTAGTTGTCGAGGTCGGCGACGGCGCGGAGGTATTTATCCCAGTTGTCGGCGGCGTGTTGTTTGAGGGTGTCGAGTTCGCTCGGCGGCGCGGGTGGCGGCGGTTCGGGCGGGGCAGAATTCGTCTGTGATTGTTCCGGGGTTGTCATGCGACGTGGGGGTACAATGGGGAACGGCTAGGATTTTTTCAAGTATTTGACGAGGCGCAGGGTGTTGCCGGTTTGGTCGTTGGAGGAGTACTGCACTTCATCCATGAACTTGCGCATGCTGTGGATGCCGTAGCCGCCGGAGCCATTTGGGCGACGTGGTGTTCGAGATTGGCGGGCTGGTACTGGTCGAATTCGAAACTCTGGCCGTGGTCGTTGATTTCGATGACGAGGCGGCCGTCTTCGGTGCGGATGCTGAGGCGGATTTCGGGCTCGCGATGTTGCCAGCGCCATTGTTTGTCGCGGGCGGAGGCGTGTTCGAGGACGTTGGAGCAGGCTTCATCCACGGCCATTTCGACCTTGGCGACTTCGGCTTCG
>CAZJCX010000324.1:0-1661 GCA_964544425.1 uncultured Verrucomicrobiota bacterium | reverse complement strand
GGGGAAACCGATTTGGCGGGCGAGGTCAGCGATGATGGCGCGGATGTAAGCGAGGTAGCTGACGTCGCCCGGCGTGGCAATCTGCATCTTGCCGGTGGTCTTTTTTACGCGGACGTGGTCAGGCGTCTTCATGGGTCGTCGCCCCCGGCCGTTCGCTACGCGGTGAAGCTGCCGATGGCGGCTTCTTCGGTTTCGTGGACTTGGAGGACTTTGGTGAAGCCGAGCAGTTCGATGATTTTGTAAATGCGTTCGGGCACGTGGAGCAGTTTGACGTCGCCGCCTTTGAGGCGCGCTTGTTTGGCGAAGCCAATCAACGCGCCCAGCCCCGCGCTACCGATGTAGTCGAGGTTGTGGCAGTCGAGCACGACGCGGATGTGACCCTGGTCGAAGAGGGTGCTCAGTTGGCTTTCGAGGCGCGGGAAGGAATACATGTCGAGCGAGCCGGTAAGTTTGACGAGCTGGATCTCGCCTTTGGCTTCGCGGTCAATGTGAAAATCTTTCATGAGTGACATTCTCCATCCGGCTTTATTTCTTTTCGTCGCGGCGGCGGTCAATGCTTTCGCGCAGGAACTTGGTGACGCTGCTGAAGCGCGGCGCATTCCGTTCATCGGCGCGGACGAGACTGTTGTGCGCGTCGAGCATCAAGTCCGTGGTCTCGTTTTTGTCGAGCGGCTTCGCGAGCGATTCGACGTCGGAGTCCGGCAACCGTTCCACAACCGTGCCGCTCGGCCAGGCGGGCGCGGTCTGGTCGCCGGCCGCCGGCCGCACCGTGAACAGCCGGTCGAGTCCGAGCGTCTGCAACAATTCCAAGTTGCGGGGGCTGACACTGACGATGCTGACTTGCGCGTCCGCTTTGCCGTCCTGGCGCAGCCGCAGGCCAATGCCGGCCAGCACGCCGAGGAAGGTGCTGTCCATGTTCGGGCACGCGCCGACATCCACGGTGAATCGCCGGTAGTTCTTCTCGATCATCTCGAGCGCGAACCGGCGCAACGGCTGGCTGTTCTGAAATGTCCCGCGCCCGACGACCCGCACGAAAACCTCGTCGGTCGTAGAGGCGACAGAAATCCCTTTTGCGCTATCGCTCAAGTTTCACCCTCGGCGGGAACATACACAACCGGCTGGTGAGCGGAAAGATGAAATTATGACCGGCGCGATTCCCAGCCGGTCAGAAACGCCGCCACGCAATCCGGCAGTTCGTCCGCGTAGCCGCCTTCCAACACCGCAAACGTCGGCCCCGCCCAGCGGCCGATCGCGCGGCCCACCTCGGCGAATGTGGTCGCCTCCAGCGCCATCTCGGTGATCGGATCCTTGTGAAACATGTCGAACCCGGCCGACACCGCCAGCGCTTGCGGCGCAAAATCCAGCGCCGTCGCCACCGCACTGTCCAGCGACTCCATAAACTCGGCCGGCTCCGTGCCGGGCGGCAGCGGAAAGTTGAAACAGTTCCCCTGCGAGACCAAGCCCGTGCCGGGATAACACGGGGACTGGTGGAGGGAGACGAACCGCACCCGCGGCTCGTCGCGAAAGATTTCTTCCGTCCCATTCCCGTGATGGCAGTCGAAATCCAGGATTGCCACCCGCTCCAGTCCGCGTGTCGCCAGCAACTCGGCCACGGCGACTGCCAGGTTGTTGTAGTAGCAGAAACCCATCACCCGGTTGCG
>CAZJCX010000323.1:0-2516 GCA_964544425.1 uncultured Verrucomicrobiota bacterium | reverse complement strand
GGGTACTACGCACCAGACATATTGAAATGTCGGACAGGCAATTGTAGAGGCGGAATGCCTGTCGTTAGGCCTCCGCCGGGACCCTAGATTGTGGGTGATTTGCGGCGCACACCCCAAACGACAGGGCTGCGCGCCCTACAATCTGTGGCCGCCAACCAAGAATTGAACGCGCGCCACCGAATGCGGTTGCATTGACTTTGCCGGGCGGGTTTGTCAAAGATGCGCGCGTGCTGACGGCCCTCGAAACTGTGCTCGACAAGTGTGTCGCATCGCCGCCGAATATTCTGGCCACGTTGCAGGCGGTGCAAGCGGCATTCGGCTATGTGCCGCTCGATAACGTGCCGGCCATCGCGGCCAAGCTCGGTGTTACAGACAACGACGTGCGGGGGGTGTTGAGTTTCTACCACGACCTGCGCACCGAGAAACCCGGTAAGCACATCATCCGCTTTTGTCTCGGCGATTCCTGCCGGGCGACGCATTGCGAGAAATCGCTGGCGGCCCTCGAAAAGAAGCTCGGCTGCGAACTCGGCGAGACGACCCGGGACGGCAGATTCACGCTCGATAAAGTTTATTGCCTCGGCAACTGTGCGCTCTCGCCGAACATGATGATCGGCGAGGAACTCTACGCGCGGCTCACGCCCAAATCCGCTGTCGCGGCATTGGAAGAGCACCGATGACGGTGTACATCCCCGATGACTCGGCGGCGATCTCGACGGGCGCGAATCGCGTCGCGGCGGCTTTCGCGAAACTGCCAGGTGTCGCGGTCGTTCGCACCAGTTCGCGTGGCGCGTTCTTCCTCGAACCGCTCGTCGAAGTGGATACGCCAACCGGGCGCGCGGCCTATCCGAACGTCACCCCATCTTCAGTACCGGGTTTGTTGAAGCACAAGCCGACGCCGATCACCAAGATTCCGTTCCTCGCCAAGCAGACGCGCTTTACCTTTGCCAACGGCGGTGTGATCGAGCCGCTGGCCATCCCGACATTTGCTGCGTTGGAAAAAGCGCGCGGGATGAAGCCGCAGCAGATTCTCGATGAAGTGAAGAAGGCGAACCTGCGCGGTCGTGGCGGCGCGGCGTTCCCGGCCGGCGTGAAGTGGCAGACCACTGCCGACGCGCCCGGTCAGCCCAAGTACATCGTCGCCAATGCCGACGAAGGCGATGCCGGTACGTACTCCGACCGCATGATCATGGAAGGCGAACCCTACCGGCTCATCGAGGGAATGTTGATTGCCGGGCTGGCGGTCGGCGCTCGACAGGGTTTCATCTACTTGCGCAGCGAGTATCCGGCGGCATTAAAGAAACTCCGGGCGGCCATCGCGCGAGCGACGGAGTTTGGGATTCTCGGTCGCGAGACGTTCGAGTTGCAGGTCGTCCTCGGCGCGGGCGCGTACATTTGCGGCGAGGAAACCGCGTTGCTCGAATCCATCGAGGGCAAGCGCGGCATGGTGCGGTTCAAACCGCCCTTCCCCGCCGTCGAAGGCTTGTGGGGCAAGCCGACCGTTATCAACAACGTCATCACCTTCGCCACCGTCCCGGATATCATCTTGCGCGGCGGCGACTGGCACGCATCGCTCGGCACGGCGACCTCGAAAGGCACAATCCCGTTACAGTTGGCCGGGCAGGTGAAGCAGGCCGGGCTGGTCGAGGTGCCGTTTGGCAAGACGTTAGAAGAAGTGATTTACGATTTTGGCGGCGGGATGCCGACCGGCTGCAAATTCAAAGCGGTTCAAGTCGGCGGACCGCTCGGTTCGATCTTCCCCAAGAAGCTGCTCAACACACCAATCTGTTTCGAGGCGTTCGCCAAAGCCGGTGGGATTCTCGGACACGGCGGCATCGTGGTTTACGATGACCAGATGGACATGGTCGCGCTGGCGCGGCATCTGATGGAATTCACAGCGGCGGAGTCCTGCGGGAAATGCACCCCTTGCCGGGTCGGATCCACGCGCGCCAAGGAAATCCTCGACGCCATCCTTGACGGCGACGGCAGCGACGATGACATTGCCCTGCTGAACGAACTCGGGGACACCATGAAACTCGGCAGCCTCTGCGCGCTCGGTGGCCTCGCGCCGATGCCGGTGCTCACCGCGATACAATACTTCGGCAAAGAATTTCGGAGGCGACAATGATCATCACCCTCAACGGTCGCAAAGTCGAAGCAACCGCCGGTCAAACCGTATGGAACGCCGCGCGCGCCGCGGGCGTGAACATCCCGTCACTGTGCGCCTCGCCGAATCTGAAGCCATACGGCTCGTGCCGCCTTTGTTTGTGCGAAGTGGACGGCCAGCGCGGTTTCCCGGCCTCCTGCACCACACCGGTCCGCGACGGGATGGTCGTGCGGACGGATTCGCTCAAGCTGAATCAACTGCGCCGCAATGTCATTGAGTTGTATCTCTCGGAACAGCCGGAAGGTTCGCTGCAACTGCGTGAGTACGCCGCGCAATTCGGCCTGCAAAAAGTCCGGTACCGCCAGCCGAAGAAACGCGCGCATCAAGTGGACGATTCCAATCCCTTTTTCTC
>CAZJCX010000322.1:1695-2529 GCA_964544425.1 uncultured Verrucomicrobiota bacterium | reverse complement strand
ATTTATCCGGTGCGCGTGGCCGGCCGGGACCAAAAACTGGCGGAACTGGGAAAACGCGGCATCGGGTGCGGCATCCATTACCCCGTGCCGGTGCATCTTCAGGAAGCCTACCGGGGTTTGAATTTGGGACGCGGCTCATTTCCGATCTCGGAGCGGTGCGCGGATGAATTTCTGTCGCTGCCGATGTACCCCGAGTTGTCCGCCGACCAAGTCGCCTATGTCGCGGCGGAGTTGCGGAAGCTGCTGGGCGGAGGTGGATGACGCCGGTCAATCCGTTGACCGACGCGCAGTGGGATGAACGGCTGCGTGCGCGGTTCGGAGCCGTGTCATTCTTCCACGGATCAGCGTGGACGCGAGTGTTGGTGGAGACGTACGGGTTTCAACCCGTTTATTTCATGGCGGACGATGATCGCGCGGTGTTGCCGGTCATGGAAGTTTCGAGTTGGCTGACCGGTCGGCGCGGCGTGGGATTGCCGTTCACCGACGAATGCCCGGCGCTGGGCGCGGGCATCGAAAAGCTAATGGCGGCCGCCCGGGAGTACGGCGCGGCGCGCGGCTGGAAATACCTCGAATGTCGCGGCGGCGCGACCGGCGAGACTGTTTCCACGGAGTTCTATGCGCACCGGATCACGCTGCAGTCCGACACGCTAAGCATGGAGCGCGGGTGTGATAGCGCCACGCGGCGGGCGGTGCGGAAAGCTCGGCAAGCGGGAGTGCAAGTCGAGTTTGGCACGACGCGTGAGATGGTGGCGGAGTTTTACCAGTTGTTGTGCCGGACGCGACGGCGACACGGGTTGCCCCCGCAGCCGTTCCAATTTTTTCGCAAGTTCCATG
>CAZJCX010000322.1:0-1671 GCA_964544425.1 uncultured Verrucomicrobiota bacterium | reverse complement strand
CACTGGCGCGTCACGCGGGCCGCTTCGTTGCCGGTGCGGTTTATGTCTGGGCGGGCGACCGGGCGATTTATAAGTACGGCGCATCCGATGAGCGTGAGCAGAACCTCCGGCCCAACAACCTCGTGATGTGGGAAGCCATCTGTCATCTGGCGCAGCGGGGTTGTCGCGAGTTGCATTTGGGGCGCACATCGTTGTTTCACGATGGACTACGGCGATTCAAACTCGGCTGGGGCGCGCGCGAGGAAAAACTGAGTTACACCCGGTATGATTTGCGCGCCAACCAAGTGGTTCCCGTGCCCGACCGGGTGACGGGCTGGCATAATCAGATTTTCCGTTGCCTCCCGGGACCGCTGGCCCGATTGGCCGGGGCGGTTCTTTACAAGCACGTGGCGTAGTCGTACTTTCGCCGTAATCAAGCGAGTTTCATGAATCAAAAAACCAAAGCCGCGCCCGGCGTCAAACGCGACATCGGGGATATTTACCAAGTCTTGTTCCGCCAAAAATGGAAGATCATCATCTGCGCGCTCCTCGGCATCATCGCCGCGGGCGCGTTGTACCTTGTCAGCGCCAAACGCTACCAATCTGAGGCGCGCTTGCTCGTCCGGTACGTCTTCGAGAGTCGCGGCGTCAATCCGTTGGCCAACGAATCGCGCGCGATGTCCCCGGCCACGAAGGACATCATGAACTCCGAAATCCTGATCCTGAGCAGTTGGGATTTGGCACAGCAAGTCGTGGACGCCCTCGGCCCGACGAAGTTACTCGAAGATCCCGGCAGCCCCGACGACCGTCAACGTGCCGCCGGTGTGATCGTCAGCGGCCTGACGGCGGAAGCGTTACCTGCCAGCACCGTCATCCAAGTCACCTTCCAGCATCGCAATCCGGACCTCGTCCAACCGGTCCTCTCCGCCGTCGTCGAGACGTACTTCAAACGACATTCCGAGATTCACCGGGCGACGGGCAGCTACGACGAGTTTCTCCAGCAACAGACCGACAGCCTGCGCGCGCGGCTGGCGCAGACGGAAGAGGAACTCCGCAAGGCCAAAGATCGGCTCGGCGTGATTTCCATCGAAGAGGCGAAAGCAAACTACACCGCGCAGATCGGCCAGTTGCGACAAGACTTGCTGTCGGCCGAAGCGGACTTGGCCGAACGCAAGGCAATGGTCGCCGCGCTCCACGAACTCAACACGACCGCTCCCGCCGCCACCAACACCCCCTCACCCGTCGCCGCCGAGCCGCTGGCGTTGTACCGCGCCGCCTCGGCCCGCCTGCAAACATTGTGGGCCCGACAACAGGAACTGGAACTCCAGTTCACCGACGAAAGCCCGCTGATCGCCGATGTCCGCGACCAGATTACCGCCGCCAACGCGCTCAAGCTAAAGTTGGAGCAGGATCACCCGGCCTTGTTGACGATGACCACCACGATGACTCCCACGGCGGAGCCGCCCGCGGTCACGCGCGCGGACCAATTCCGCGCCACAGCGCAGGTCGCCGCGCTGGAATCCCGGCTCGAATTGTTGCGGAACCAACTGAATCAGGTCCGGCAGGAAGCCAGCAACCTCAACGCAATCGAAGCCTCCATCATGGAATTGCAGCGGCGCAAGGAATTGCAGGAAACAAATTACCGGTACTTTGCCTCCAGCATGGAACATACCCGCTGCGATGCGGCGCTCA
>CAZJCX010000321.1:0-2537 GCA_964544425.1 uncultured Verrucomicrobiota bacterium | reverse complement strand
TTCATCGTTCACCGCGATCCGCAACGCCTGAAACACCCGCGTCGCCGGATGAATCCGGCCCCGCCGCGGTCCGCAATACCGCGTCAAATCTTCCGTCGTCTCCAGCCGCTCCCCGCGTTCCCGCGCCCGGCCAATCGCGCGGGCAATCGCCCGGGCCCGTCGTTCTTCGCCGTATTGAAAGAACAGATTCGCCAGTTCCTCCACGCTGGCGGTGCGAAGGACGTCCCGGGCGGTCGCCGCCAGTTGCCGGCTCATGCGCATGTCCAACGGACCGGGACGCAGCACGCTGAAACCGCGCGCCGGTTCGTCGAACTGGTGCGAACTCACCCCCAGGTCAAACAGCACTCCATCCACCGTTGTCAGTCCCAACGCCATCAAGACTTCCTCCAACTCCGCAAAATTTTTCTCCACCACCGTCACCCGCTCCCCCCACGCCCCCAACCGCTCCCGCGCCGCCGCCACGGCTTCCTCGTCCCAATCCAATCCAATCAACCGGCCCGTCGGCGCGCTGACTTCTAAAATCGCCGCCGCATGTCCCCCACCCCCCAACGTCCCGTCCACATACACGCCACCGGGTCGCGGCTGCAGGAATTCGACTGCTTCCCGCGCCAACACCGGCACGTGATACGGCGCTTCAGCGGCCACTCAACATCCGCCCCACCAACTGGCCAAACCCACGCCGCGACCACGGTCCGCGGGCGTGCGCGTCCACCCGCTTCACATTGCCCGCCGGACAGTTGACCGACGCGTCAATCACATCCGTCGTCATTTCGGGCAGCGGCCCGATGTCCGCAATCACCGTCACCGCGCAGCGGGGCGCGCCATTGCGTGTCGCCACCGTCGTCACGGCCGCCGGGGCGGGCGCAATCGCGCGGCGGTCCAGTTTCGGAAACGGATTCATCCGCGGCAGCCGAAACTCACGCGGCCCGGCATCCGCGCTGCGCAAGTTGCGGTTCAAACTCAAAAATCCTGTCAGCCCGCTCATGTCGTTCGCCTCACAATCCCAGTTGCTTGGCCGCCTCGGCGAAGTTCGCCTGCGACGCCTGCTCGACTTCCGCGAGCCGCGCCGGCGACCAGATTTCAAATCTCGTCAGCACCCCCACGAGGACCGCTTCGCCGTTGGCAATGCCGGCATGGCGTAGCAACCCTTCCGTCAGCGCAATGCGCCCTTGGGAATCACACGGCGTCGCGTGGGCTTTGGAAGAGATCAGACGCAACACATCGCGTCGCTCGTATTCGCCGATCGAAATGTCATCCGCCCGCTCCAGCATTTTCTCCATCGCTGACTCGGGCAACACCACGAGACAATTCTTCGGATCGGGCAGTACGAAAAACTCACTCGCGCCACTCGCCGCTGCTCGCCACTTTGCCGGGATTGCCACACGTTTCTTCTCGTCCACCGCATGACGAAACGTGCCGACAAAAACCGTCCGTTTAAGTGCCTTCACCATGGAACTGTGGATCCTCCTTGAAATCCACTATTCCCCACAACGCCCCACGTTGTGCCACACGAGACGAAACGTGTCAACTACTCAGTGAACTTTTTTTGAAATATTTTCTCGCCGCAACCTGTTTATTTCAAGGGACGTACAAAAATGTCAGCGCTCGCCACACCCGATCTCGCCAGTAGCGCTCGTTGTGTTCCCCACCCGGTTCTTCATGATGAAGTAGATTTTTCCCCGGCTCCCAGCCCAACGCCATATATATATCGCGCACCTTCCGCGTCAGCGGCGCGCCATCCCGCACCGTGCCGGCATCGAGATACACGCGCACATCTTGGCGGTCGCATTCCCACAGAAAATCCATGAACGACTTGCGCTGCCGGTCTTTGATTTCAAACGCGCCGGACAAACACGCCACCTTGCCGAACAGATGCGGGTAATGATGCGCAACCAACAACGAGATCAATCCGCCGAGCGAGGAACCCAGCAACCCGGTGTGTGGCCGCCCCTTTTTCACTGCGAAATGTCGTTCGACGTACGGCTGCACCACGTCGCAGAGATAATTCGCGTACGCGTGCTCGCTCAAATCGAAATACGATTTTCCCGGCGTGTACTCGCGGTACCGTTGATCCGTGTTCGGAATGCCGACCAGAATCACCGGCTCCATTTTTCCGTGCGCAACGAGTTCGTCCACAATCCGGTTTAGATACCACCCGCCGTGACCGAAACAGCAGTGCGGATCATCCCACAGATTTTGTCCGTCCTGACAATACAACACCGGGAAACGCCGCCGCCGATCCTGCTCCGCCGCGACCGGCAAATACACATAGACGTCCCGCGCATGCAGTTTCCCAAACCGCGGCCGCACGCGCGCCGCTTCGATGATGTGGAACCGTGATGATTCCGGGAACTGGATCATAGTGGCACGGCATCGGCCCAAGCCTGCGAGATCAGCCAGAAGCCGGGCGCGGTGGCGTGGACTCCGTCAAAGAGCCAGTACTCGGGGCCGGTGATCGCGGCCGCGTGCTGGAAGAAGGCGACGGCCAGTTCGGCGAGCATGTGTTGATCGTCGATCCCGACCTCCCGGATGCCCCG
>CAZJCX010000320.1:0-2590 GCA_964544425.1 uncultured Verrucomicrobiota bacterium | reverse complement strand
AATGCTGTTCCGGATCACGCCGGCGACCCCGCCCGCGCGCTGATATTCGGGTGCCGGTTGGGTGGCAGAACCTAGCAACCACAAACATTCATTCAACAGGCCGTGGCGTTGCGCCAAGGGCCTTTTGCGGCAAACATTTCCCCACTACCGGGGATATGCACGCGGCGAGAAACCCGCCAATAAGCGGCCAAAACCGGACACGGAGCCCGCCAAACCGGACACGGCGGAGGGGGGGGGCACAGGAGGTCGGGTTGAGGGGGTGAACGTAGCAGTGCGACGCGCCGATCATCGCGGAGCCGATGGTCGGAGGCCTTCATCATCGCTACCGGAGGGCGGCGTGATTGCTGGTTCCGGGGACGTGATGGGATTTTTGACACCCACAGGCTTGAACGCTGATTTCGGGGACGTGATGGGGTTTTGATACTCACTACCCCCAGTGCTAGAGACATGCGCACGGTCCTCCGCACGGACGCTCACCCTGTACACCGATGCCGCCAGTAGTAAAGCGACGAATACGCCTCCACATACTCCTGCATAAATTGCAACGTTAGTGACTGGCCAGGCATAGTCATTTACAGTCGCCCCGATCTTCCAATACAGAACGACACCGAATACCGATAATATGACGCTAGTTACGCTTAGAACAAGTATCCCAACAAGTAGTAGCAACTGACCTCGGTAACACAGCAGCACGGCTACTGCCAGCGGAACTCGAGGAACTATAAAAATGGCAAGTACGATAAGCAAATGTACTGGCGGCTTCTCTATTATATGTGCAGCGATTATTCCTGTGGCAGCAATCAGCAAGTCTATTGTCGCGACTGCTACTAGATGAATTGCATGTCGCAAGGTGTACGGACTAGTAACCCACGTACTTGAGCCGCACTCAGGGCAAACCGATCCGGCCGACAGTCCAGAGTGTGGATACATACAAATACGACAAACGATCTCGCGATACTTGCGAGTTGGCAACATGAAGTACGAGTGTTGTATAATGTATATGTCAAGACCCAACAATGCGATGATTGCGACTGCTATAAGGAAAGAAGCACTCATGGGTTGCATGATCGTCGAAGACGCCGTCCTACGGCACTACGCGTTGACAGGAGATGAAAGCCTCTCGCATGCACGCACACCCATCATTGCAGTCATTGGAAGGATACCTGTATGGAATCGTTGGATCAAACCGACAATTTCCTGGACCAATTTGACACATTTCATAAATACGATGACGAACGCACGCGGGATCAAACGGTGGACTTGGAGTGTATGGTGAACACGCAGCCACATCAGCCGGGTGATTGGTTGACCAGCCGCCGGGACCCCATCCAATCGTAGTCCCGTCGGGAAGGCAGAAAAAGCAATGCCCTATTCCGCTTATCGCCGGAATGACAAGCGGGGTAGGAGGAAGCGTCGGAACAAACAATCCGGGTTTCCACCAGGGTCTTATTCGCTCAGGTCCCGTCGGCCCAAACGGGAATAAGTGGCCACAGCTAGGAAGCGTCGCCAAGCGGTTGGCTTCGCACTCCTGCCTTGCAGCAATGTCCGTCGGATGGTTGGTACAACAGCCTGAAACGACGCTCTCGTATTCACGCAAACACGCCGTATTTGCATGCGTACCATTGCGGATCATGCATCGAATCACATCGCGAGCGTAGCTGTCGCAATTTCTGTAGAAAGACGGATCTGGACTTAGGAAACTTGGCCAGTTGGGTCGTCGTGGCGGGCATTCTAGGTTCGGTAACGGCAAGTCGGTTGATGGATCGATGGGCGTTACATCAAGCATGCTTGTCACGCCGGAATCGTGCAGAACGGAGTTCTGCCACCACACCGTATGCAACCCCTCGCCAAACACTTCATACTGCTGCCACCCATAAATCTCCCTGATCGTGGCGATGCTGAGCCTTCCGCGGCTCAGCGTGTTCCCGTTGTTGGCCGTGACGATGGCGAGGTCCGCTGAATCCACATCGCCGTCAAGATCAAAGTCGGCGCGTTCCTCGTACGCGCTGAGCGTGATCAGGCCGTCCACGATCAGGTGGTCGCCCCCGCCTCCACCGCCCGCGACGACGCCGTCGCCGTCCACATCGCCCAGCGGGAGGCCGTAGGGCACGCCCGAGGGTGAGTAGCGGTACTGTTCGACCAGGCCGTCGGCGCCCACGAGCGCGGCGATGTTGCCCGAGAAGTCGGTGCAGAACTGGTCGCGCGGGCCCTGCCAGCCGCCTGCCGCGGTGGCCCAGGTGGTGGGGTCGTTGCGGTACTTCACGTTCCGCTCGCGCATGACCAGGCCGCCCGAGGGGATGAGGGGGCCGCGGACGCCGGGGGCGTGGCGGAAGAAGACCTCCTTGGGTTCGGCGTCGGTGGCGCGGTAGGTGGCGATGCGCTGGCCCGCGGTGTTCAGGGCCAGGTGGAAGACCTTGTCGTACCCATCCACCAGCCCGTCGGCCTTGCCATCCGCGCCGATGCCGTCGGTGTCGAGCCGCTCGCTGATCCGCTGGCCGAGGCCGTTGTACGTGTACTCGGCCAGCAGGATCGTCGGCGGCGAGCCGGAGTTGCGGTCCCAGATCCGCACCAGCCGCCCGAAGGCGTCGTA
>CAZJCX010000319.1:0-2608 GCA_964544425.1 uncultured Verrucomicrobiota bacterium | reverse complement strand
CATTTGGGGGCCGGATGGGTGCATTGAAATGGATAATGGTTATGACATTTCCAAACGGATCGCTGGTGCGATTCCCATTGGTGATGATGGTGGCGGGAAAGTAATCTTCTACATGAACGGCAAGAAGGGATTTGGGTTGTATCACGTCGGATATGGTGATTTGGATGCTGACGACGCCATCTTCACAGCGCCTAGTCTATCAGCCTTACTTGAACAAGGTGTTGGGATTACCACCTTTTGAAAAAAACGAAGTGCGTCTGCTCCTGGCGACCCCGCCCTACCACCTTTGCTCCCTCAGAACACCGATCGAAGCGGATGTTCCTGCGGTTGCTGCTCCACTACAGCCCGGCGTGGGACAAGTGGCAATTACGCCTCCCAACTACGGTACGGTAGGGCGAGTACGCCTTGAGGGGTGGCATCCAGCACTGAGGGTTGATGGACGAGTTTACGTTGGTCACATGCACATTCAGGCACAGGAACTCGCCGGGACTCCTTTCGTCCAGGGCAGAGACCTCTACGGGAGGGTGAGGCCAGGGCAAACGCATCCCAGGTTTCCGAGATTAACGGGTGGGAGGGTTGACGACCTCCTCCAAGAAGTCGATGTTCAGGGCCGCATGGAGGCGTTTGCGGGCGATGCTTTGCTTGTTCGGATGACGCTTGAGGAGCACCAAAGCCAGCTTGCGAATCGATGCGAAGTTCTCGGCCGCGTACCGTTGTTGGATCCGACTGCTATCCTCGCGAAACGTGACATCCAGTTGCCAGTGCAGGTTGTTCTCGATCCCCCAGTGATGCCGCAAAGCCTGGCCATAAGTCTGGGCGCTCGCCTTTCGGCTGCCGATGAAGTAGCGCGTGTCCTCACTGGTTTTGCCCCCCACGGTGCGAGTGCTGTAACAAATTCCAATCGTTGTCAAGCCAGGCCGGGTGCATTCCCATCATATGATCATTCGGCTTGGCTCTGAGGGGGTTGGCCTGTCTGGGGTTGTGGCTTGGGTGGTTCGATGATGACGTCGGCGTTCAGCTGTGCGGGCATGTTTGGTGATTTCCAAGTCCAGGCCAAGCGGCGGTCGCGAGCCATCGTCTCGCGGACGTGAGCCAGGGTCTGCTCCCAGCGGTCGGTCAGCGCCGCCGCACGCAGCGCCAGCATCCCCTCGGCGTTCTCGGCATACCACAGGATACCGTTGCCCTTCAGGCGCAAATTGATCACACGTCGGATCGCGCTCTCGATCGCGCCGGAACCCGACGGCACACCACGCTGACGAAATTGGCGGTAACGCAGATGCCCCGCCTCCGCATGTTTCTCCAAGTAGCGAATCTCGACCCAGATGGCCGCGTCCGCCCGATGTTCCTCCGCCAGCGTACTCAACGTTGCCGTCACTTGATACGCTTGGCCCCCATACAACTGCGACCGCAAGACGCGATACATCGACGAGCGCTCCGCCTCGGACAACTTGAGCTCAGCCAAGGCCAAGCTGATATGGTGGGCCGCATGGCGGAAATCCAACACCCGCGTCACACACTCCGGATTCAAACCCACGCGTTTTTCCACCCACGGCAAACGTTCCCAAATCCATGGCGCGCCATCGGCCAAGAACGTCACCGACTTGGCCCGCGCCACGCCCAGGCGATGCAGGTACATCGCCAACAGCTCCATACATTCGTCGGGGCCTTGGAAAGTGCCGGCGATCCAGGGACGCGTGCCGGCTTTCATGCGACCCTGCGGGTCGAGTTCGAAGATGATGAGCAGCTTTGGCTCACGCCACTCGACGCGCAGCTTGCGTCGCTGCGTCTTGGTCTTGCCTTGGCCTTTTTGCTGGCGCAGCACCACCCGGGTGCGAACGCGGCCGCCGTCGATCGCGACGCCGACCCGCTTGCCGGCCAGGTCGCGACCGATCGGCAACGTGCCGGCGCGATAGTGTTCCAGATCGCGGCGCCGTGTTGTCAACATCTCAGCGCCGAGTCGCTTGGCGATGCGATGCACGACTTTGATGTCGAGCTTGACGCCGTCGGCGAGCAACTGCTTCTGGGCTTGGGCGCATGACGGCAACAGCGCCGTCAGCCGGCCGACGCGGCTGACCAACGCCGGGCTGGAACCTTCGCAAAAGCCGAGTGCCGCCAACTCGGGATACAGTCCCGCTCCCTCGCCGCCACGGCCGTTGCCCGTGCGATATTTGGGACCGCAATAGAGTGTTGCCAAATACAAGACCAAGCCGCCCATGAGTCGCACCAGCAGCGGTCGTTGCTCGCCGCGGCGTAGTGGCTGGGCCGCCTGGTCAGCGACTTTTTTTGCCGGCGGTCTCGAGTGCCGGATCTTGACCCACATCGGCGAGCAAGCCCGCCACGACTTGGTCAGCCATCTGCTGAAAGGCATGATGCACCGCCAACTCGACCTCGCCAAACCGAGCGGGGTCGCGCCGCAACCGCTGACGCCAGTCTTGCTGCTCTTGGTTGAGCCGCTCGATCACGCCGGCAACCTGTGCCGGCAGCGTCACGACCTCTCCCTGCCGTTGCAAACGCACGTCCATGTCCATCCCTCCTTCGATTGTCCCTTCCCCCACACTCTAACCGAACGCCCTCATCCTTGCATCACCACTTTTCGGGAACGCACCCG
>CAZJCX010000318.1:0-2743 GCA_964544425.1 uncultured Verrucomicrobiota bacterium | reverse complement strand
CTCCACGAGCAACTCCGCCGCGCCCCATTGCAACTGCCAATCGTCAGGATTCCCCTGCGCCGTCGCGACCAATCGTTGCGCGTCGAGCCGGGAGACTTCCATCAGTTCCGCCGTCTGCAACTGCCCCGTCAACCGCCGCAGCCGGTCCATCCGCCGAAACTCGTCAAACCCCGGCAAGTCCGCGGCCCCGACCGGTCCGGCGAGCAGCGCGAGCAGAAATAGTTTTGTCAGGACACAACGCACGCCGGTAGTGTAGGCGGCGCAAGCGATGGCTGTCAAAATTGATTTAGCAAAACGCAAGGTCACGCTCGGTGTCGGCGACATCGTCGCGGCGCCGGTCATCCAAGTTGGCCGCGTCGCCGGACTGAGCGTGTGGGCACGGATGGAATTGGGCCGGGAGGCGCACATCACCCACCAGCGCGCGCAGGCGGACTTGCACACCGGCTACGCGCGCGAGATCGCGGTGAAATACCAGACCACCGTGGACGACTTCGCCGTCACGGTGCAGGGCCGGATTGACGGTGTGTACCCGCCGACCGGCGCGGGGCCGACAGTGATCGAGGAGATCAAATCCGTGGTGCAAACGCCGCTCGCGTTCGCCGCCCTCGGCCGCGATTCCTACCCGCACTACGTCGAGCAACTACGCTTGTACTGCTTCTTCGTCGGCGGCCACGCCATCGGCCGGCTTGTGTTCCTCAACGTCGCCGACGGCGCGCGCAAGGACATCGAGATTCCCGGCCCGTTCGCCGATTGCGCCGCGCTGATTGACGACCGGGTGCGCGCGCTCGTGCAGCAGGCGCAGGAGAATCAACAGCGGCGCGCGGCCCGCAAGGCGGTGGTGCCGGAACTGGCCTTCCCGTTCCCGCAGCCGCGCCGGCATCAGGACGAAATGATCGCGGCGGTGCGAAACGCCGTGCAAACCGGGCGGCACCTGCTGGTGTCCGCGCCGTCTGGCATCGGCAAAACCGCGGGTGCGTTGTACCCGGTACTGCAGGCGGCGGTGGCGGAAGGTCGGCGGGTGTTCTTCGTGACCGCCAAAAACACGCAGCACACGCAGGCGTTGGAAACGGTGCGCCGCATCGGCCAGACGACGACCGTCGCGTGGCGGGCGCGGGAGAAGATGTGCATCAACAATGTGTACGCCTGCCGGGAGGAGTTTTGTCCGCACCTGCAAATGTTCGCGCTGAAATTGGAGCGCACGAAGGTGCTGGAGCGGTTGAAGCCGGTCACGACGGCGGATGAACTGATCGAAGCGGGCCAGGGCGCGAGCCTGTGCCCGTTCGAGTTGGCCTTGCTGCAAGCCGAGCGCGCGGACTGCATCGTGTGCGATTACAATTACGTGTTCGACCCGCAAGTGTATCTGCGGCGTTTTTTTCAGGACGAGGATTATTCCGACGCGGTGTTGATCGTGGACGAGGCGCACAACCTGGCCGCGCGAGCGCTGGATTATTATTCGCCAAGCCTGCGCCGCCGGCAGTTGCGGGAGGTGACGGAGCAGTTGCCGCTGATGGAACCGGCGGTGGCGCGCGAGTTCCGCAAACTCATCCGGCTGATCAACGAGTTTTTCGAGACCACCGGCGGAGCGGCCGGCGACGAGTACTCGCAAGTCGAACAACCCACCGGCAGCCAGTTCCTCATCGAATCGCCGCGCGCGTTCATCGAGGAGTTGCGCCCGACGGTGACCAAGCTCGCAGTCCGGTATCTCCTCGACAAGCTGACCAGCGGCCGCCAGTTGCCGGAGGATCCGGTGGACGAGTTCTTTTCCGAGTTCGGCCAATTCAGCGCAGTGCTGGCGCTGGAGGGGGAAGAGTTTTCGTATGTCTTCGACCGCAGCGGAGGCGAGTCCGTCAAAATCATCTGCAAAGATGCGTCGCGGATGCTGGCGGACCGGCTGGCCGGATTTCACAGCGTGATCGCGATGTCGGCGACGTTGGAGCCAATGGAGTTTTACCGGCAGTTGCTCGGCTTCCCGGGGGAGCGCACGGACACGTTGACATTGCCGTCGCCATTCCCCGTTGAGAACCGGCTCATCCGTGTCGTCCCGTCGGTCTCCACGACCTATCAGCGGCGGGGCGGCAGCTACGACAAGATCGCCGCGATCATCGCGACGGTCACCACCGCGCGCGCCGGTAATTATATGGCGTTGTTTCCAAGCTACGAGTTCCTGCGGTCGGTCGCTGCCTATCTGCCCGGCGCGATTTGCCAGACGGCGAAGATGGACGAGCCGGCGCGCGCCGCGGTGCTGACGGCGCTGCAGTCGGCAACGCCGCCCAAGCTGGTGTTGGCCGTGCAAGGCGGGGTGTTTGCCGAGGGGGTGGATTATCCCGGTGAGTTGCTCTCGGGCGTGATCGTCGTCAGCCCGGCGTTGCCGCAAGTCAGTTTCGAGCGAGAATTGATGCGCCGGCACTACGACCGACATTACGGCAAAGGGTTCGAGTACGCCTACCTCTATCCCGGCATGAACCGCGTCATTCAATCCGTCGGCCGCCTCATCCGCAGCGAAACCGACCGGGGCGTCGCCGTGCTCGTCTGCCAGCGCTTCGCCCAGGACCAATATGCAGCCCTCTTTCCGGCTGACTGGCAAAGCAACGTCACCGGCGATCTGGCCGCCGATCTGGCGCAGTTTTGGGATTCGCATCGGTTGGTTGCCAAATAACGACATCAACCGGTATGCTGCCCGCAATGGAGCAGACGGATCAGTCCTACGACGTTGCCATCATCGGCGGCGCGTTGGCGGGGGCGG
>CAZJCX010000317.1:1584-2765 GCA_964544425.1 uncultured Verrucomicrobiota bacterium | reverse complement strand
CGGATGGTCTTGGACTGGTTGGCGAGGGCGCGCTTGATGGATTGTTTGATCCACCACGCGCCGTACGTCGAGAGTTTCGCGCCCTTGGCCGGATCAAAGCGCTCGACGGCTTTCATCAACCCGATGTTGCCCTCGCTGATCAAATCAAGCAGCGGCAAACCGAGGCCTTCGTAATCGTGCGCAATTTTGACGACCAGCCGGAGGTTCGCCTTGATCATGTGAGCGCGCGCCTGCCGGTCACCGCGGCGGATCTTCTTGGCGAGTTGGATTTCCTCCTTCGGAGTCAGCAACGGAACTTGCCCGATCTCCCGCAGGTAAATCTGGATGCCCTTCTCCCCTTCTCTGTCGTACCGGCCTGCCATGCCTCGTCAGCACGGGCGGAACTCCCGCCCACATCCTCCTCGCGCGCAGGCTAGGCATTTGAACTACGCATGGCAAGGACTTTCCTGTCAAAAATCCGTCAACGACCGCGGCGGCCACGCCACCCGCAATGCATTGGCCACCGCCGCCACGTCAATGATCTCCTGACAAATCGCGCCCGCCACCGGTGGCAAATATCCCGCCCCCGCCGCCGCCATCCCCGCCAGACTCAACACCATTCCGCCCACTGCGCTCTGCAACGCGATCCGCCGCATCCGCTCGCTGATGTGCATGAACTCATCCACCTTCAGCAGCGAACTATCCATGATCACCACCCCGGCCGCTTCCGTGGTGATGTCGCTGCTCGCGCCCAACGCCACCCCCACCGTCGCCGCCGTCAACGCGGGCGCATCGTTGATGCCATCGCCCACAAAAACCGTCGCCCCCCGGGCCGTCTCCGCTCGCACAATCGCCAGCTTCTCCTCCGGACTCTGACCGGCGTGCACCTCCTCGATTCCCACTTGCGCGGCCAAATGATTCACCTCCGCCAGCCGGTCGCCCGACACCAACATCACCCGGTCGAAGCGATGTTTCGGAGACAGATGTCCCACAAAAGCCGAACCATCCCGGCGCGGTGTGTCCCGAAACCGGTACAACGCCGCCAGCCGTCCATCCCATAACACCACGCACTCCATCCCGCCGCCAAAAGCCGGCAACTTCACAGCACCGGCCGCAGCCCGACTCGTTATCCGCACCTGCCGGCCCGCCACCATCCCGCTCAATCCGGTCCCCGGTCGCTCGCTGATTTCGCTGGCATCATG
>CAZJCX010000317.1:1143-1568 GCA_964544425.1 uncultured Verrucomicrobiota bacterium | reverse complement strand
GGCAGCCCGCTGGATCGGCTCCGCCAGCGGATGTTTCGAGTACCGCTCCAAACTCGCCGCGCTCGCGAGCACCTCCTGCCGGTCGTGTCCCAGCGCGACCACCTGCTCCACCAATTCCGGCTCGCCGTACGTCAGCGTCCCTGTTTTGTCGAAAATCAACGTCCGGCACTGCCCGACTTTCTCCAGCGCCACCGGATCTTTGATGATGATCCCGCGTTTGGCCGCCAGCGAAATCGAACCGATGATGGCCACCGGAATCGCAATCAACAACGGGCACGGCGTCGCCACCACCAACACCGCCAAGAACCGCACCGGCTCCCCGCTCCAGACCCACGCCGCGACCGCCACCGCCAGCGCGACCGGCGTGTACCACGCGCCGAGTTGATCCGCGAGCCGCCGAATGCGCGGCCGTTGCTGCTCCGACG
>CAZJCX010000317.1:0-1051 GCA_964544425.1 uncultured Verrucomicrobiota bacterium | reverse complement strand
AACACCGCCGCGCCGGTCGTCTTCGACATCCGGTACGGCTCGCCGGTCAAATACGATTCATCCATCACCCCGCGCCCCTCCACCACCACGCCGTCCACCGGACAAATCTCATGCGGATACACAAGCACCGTATCGCCCACTGCCACCGCCTCCAGCGCCACATCCTCCGTCACCGAATCCCGCCGCCGATGCGCCACCGCCGGCATCCGCTTCGCCAACGCGCGCAACACTGACGACGCGCTTCGCACCGCGTATCCCTCCAGCGCTTCCCCGCCCGCCAACATCAACACGACCAATACCCCGGCCAGGTATTCGCCCAGAATTACCGCCGTCACGATGGAAATGCCGGCCAGCAAATCCGCGCCAAACTCCCGCCGCCACGTCTTCCGCAGAAGTTCCCACACCAACGGCGCGCCGCCCAAAACCAACGCGATGTGCAACGGCAAATCCGCCGGTAGTTTCAGGCCGAAACGCAGGATCAGATGTACCGCGATTGCGACCAGCGCCAGAAGCGCAATCCCCGTTTCGCGCCGACGAAATGTCCTCTCCGTGCTCTTCATCCGCGACTTCCTCCTGCAAAACGGGGTGCTTCTTAGTACGCCCGGATCCCCGGTAAAGCAACTGCGCTTCGCGACCAAACAAAAAGGGCGGACTGTTGCCAGTCCGCCCCTGAGATTTACCGGGTCCTGACTACTTCTTCCCGTCTTCGAGCGCGGCTTGCGCGGCGGCCAGCCGAGCGACCGGCACGCGGTACGGGCTGCAACTCACATAGGTCAGGCCGATGCGATGACAGAACTTCACGGAGTTCGGGTCGCCCCCATGTTCGCCGCAGATGCCGAGCTTGATACCGGGTCGGGTGGCGTTGCCTTTCGCGACGGCAATCTTCATCAGTTCGCCTACCCCCGTTTGGTCAATGGACGCAAACGGGTTGGTCTTGCAGATTTCCAGTTCCGCGTACGGCGGGAGGAAACTGCCGGAGTCGTCGCGGCTCATGCCGAGTGTGGTCTGCGTCAGGTCGTTCGTGCCGAAGCTGAAGAACTCGGCGGTCTCC
>CAZJCX010000316.1:0-2785 GCA_964544425.1 uncultured Verrucomicrobiota bacterium | reverse complement strand
TCCGGGGATCAGATTCATGACGCGCAGCCTAGCACAACGAAACAATGAAGTTCGACTCTTTCGGTGAAGAGCCAAGAAGAGCATGTCGCACCGCGGCCAGGTGTCGAACAACGGCCCCGCTCGTTGCGGAAATTAAACTAGTGCTTTGTCAAAGCACAAGGCAAGGGTTGTTGGTAGGGCGCGACCGCCGGGCGCGCCGCACCGGTAGGCATGGTGTGTGGGAAACGGCGCGCCCGGCGGTCGCGCCCTACCCTTGCAATCACATTTGACGGAGCACTAGTGCCAAACCGGGTTGAAAAATCGTCCGCCTATCACTTGGCGAAACCCTTACGGAGCAAGGGTAATGCGGAGCGATATTTGCTGGCCACCGGATGGGCGTCAGGCCGGAAGCGAAGTCTGACTTCAATGCGTAACTTCTTGTAAAGGCGATTGACGCGAAGGAGCGTCAATCCTAAAATTTAGCCGTGAAAAAGGCCCTCGATGTTGCAGGCAGACGCTCTGAGTAAGGGCTAATACTAATGTTCGGCCATGTTTTTCCACACCCCGCAAAGTTGCAGGTGTGTTTCCCGGTGTGGCCTTCCGGCTTTCCGCATCGGTGTTTCACCCTACCCGGAAAAAGAAGTTTCTCTGCGACCAAAATGGCCGAACAAGGTCGGTGCAGCGAACTCGCACCAGCGGTTGCGCCGGAGGCTCGCTTCGCTCGATTCCGTTTTTTGACGCTGGTGCTCATCGCTGACCTCCGCCGATAGACCACATGAGCAATGAACAGGAAAAGAAAGTCCATCCGATTTGGTATTCGGACATTCCCGGCATGTTGAGTCTCTTGCTCATGCCGGTCATGGCGATTCTCGTTGTCGAGCTTTCCAGCGTGCGTGGTCGGGCGTTCATTGTCGCTGCCTGTGTTGGCTTCGCGGTGGCTCTCGCCGGGACAGCCACGCTCTTTCGTGCGCGGCTGCCGCTCTACCGGCAAGGCAAGTTCTTCTTGTTCGGTTCACGGATGTTGCCACCGGAGTCACAGAAGCTCTATCGAGTCGCATACGCATTGTTGATTCCGAGCATCATTTATCTGACACTTCTTTTGATGGGTTCGGGATTATGGATGCGCAGGTAGGTCTATCAATCCTCTGGAGCGAACGCGCGCAAGCGCGCGTCGCTCAGCTTTATCGATGGCGCGGGGGAACTAGCGCTGCGCAGACGAGGGCAGCGACGGCTGCGCCGTGGCGGGGGAGGCTCCGTCGCTCAAAACATCGAGCGACCATTCAACTTGCGCGCATCGTTGCAAAGCCGCGGGGTTTTCGTTAGTCTGCGGCCGGCATGAGACAAATTTTCTGGCTGGCAATTGTGGCGGTGTGGAGTGTCGGTGCTTGGGCGGCGACGGATCCGGGCGAACGGTTCTTGCAGGCGTATTTTCTGATTCAAGACGGTGATGCGGCGCGCAAGCAGGACGATTCCGCCACGGCGGCGGCGAAGTTCTCCGCGGCGCAGACGATCCTGCGCGACATCCGCGCGGAGTCACCGGGCTGGAACTCGCACATCATTGATTTTCGGTTGAAGTATTGCGCCGAACAGTTGGCGGCGGTCGGTCCCGCGCCGACACCGGAACCAGCGTCGCCCGTTGCACCGGCACCGGCGCCGGCGACCGTTGTGACGACGGTGGTCGTGCAGGCGGTGGCCCCCGCCGGACCGCGGGCGGAGGATGAACAGCGAATCCAGCAGTTGACCGGTGAGTTGGAGCGGGCGCATCAGCAGATTCGCGAATTGGAGACGGGGCGGGCGGAGTTGCAGGGGAAATTGCAGACGGCGTTGCAGGAGGTGCCGGCGACCGAGACGAATGTGAAGATCGAGGAGTTGTTGGCGCAGAACCGCAAGATGTCCGAGCAACTCGCCACCGCCCAGCAGCGGATTGAGGACCTGGGCGACCAAGCCGACCGGCTCCAGCGGGCGCAGGAGAAGATCAAGGAGCTGGAGGCGGCGCAGGCGACGCTGGCGACGCAGTTGGCGGATTCCCAGACGAAGCTGACGGAGATGCAGGCGGCGGGCGCGGCGCGGGCCGGTGAGTTGGAGCAGCAGAACCGGGAGTTGTCAGAAAAACTCGCGGCGGCACAGAAAGATTTGGCGGAGGTCCGGTCGGGCGCGGTGGCGACCATCGAGTCGGCGGAGATCAAGAAACTGCGGGCGCAGTTGGCGGCGGCAGTGGCGGAGATGGAGCGGACGCAGCAGGAATTGGTCACGTCGTACCAGGAAATCGGCACAGTCCGGGAAGAATTGGCCACGGTGCGCGCGGAGAATGCGAATTTGAAAGTCTCGTACGAAGGCGCGCTGGTGCAATTGAAGGAAGCGGAAACGCGGATTGGCTCGCTGGAACTGGCCGGGCAGAAGGATGACGAGGTGATTCTGTTTTTGCGGAAGGAGAACGCGTTGTTGAAACAGATTGCCGACCGGCGCGAGACGCGGCCCGCGCGAACGGCCACGACGACGGGGCGTGGTTTCACTTTTTTCAAGCGCAAGCCGGCCGAGCCGAAGCCGGTCGCGGCCGCGCCTGCGACGCCGGTCGTCAAAGAGTCGGAGTCGGGCGCGTTGGTGGCGGAGTTGACGGCGAATCCCGCGCCCAGCGAGCCGGTGTTACCGCCGACGCCGTCGCCGTTCACCCCGGAGACGGCCAAGGCGGCCGCCCCGGCGCGAGCGGAGGCCCCGGTGGGGTTGGAAGCGAAGTCGGACGAGACGCGCGCGTTGTTGCGCGAGGGTCAACGGGCGGCGGAGGCGCGGGATTACGCGGCGGCCGCGC
>CAZJCX010000315.1:1509-2785 GCA_964544425.1 uncultured Verrucomicrobiota bacterium | reverse complement strand
GATCATTCACACACCCGAAGACATGACAGTGCAGGTCAGTGCCGCGGTCGCGCTGGCTGACTTGCAGCGCGAACTGGCGCAGCGCGGGCAGTGGTTGCCGGTGGATCCGCCGGGGCAGATGACGATTCGCGATGTGCTCGATTCCAACGCGAGCGGCCCGCGCCGGTGGGGGTACGGGACGGTGCGCGAACATCTGCTAGGGATTCACGTTCGCTTGAGAAACGGGACGGAGATCAAGTCGGGCGGGAATGTGGTGAAGAATGTCGCGGGATATGACCTGGGCAAGTTGTTCATCGGGGCGCACGGTCGGCTTGGCGAGATCACGAGGGCTTCCTTCAAACTGCGCCCGCTGCCGGCGGTGGAGCAGTTCGTTCAGGCCGACGCGCAGTCGTGGGAGCAGGTCGAGCAGATTCTGGAAGCCGTCGCCGCCGCGCCGGTCATGCCGGTGGTTTTTGATTTGGTCTCACCGGCGCGCGTGGTCGTGGGGTTTGCCGGTACGACAGCGGAAGTGGACTGGCAGTTGGCGGAGGTCGCCAAGTTGGGACTGACCGTGCCCGGTACGTTGGACTACGTCCATCCGCTGCCGCGCCGCGCTTCGGTGTTGCCGTCGAAACTGGTCGAGACGCTGCGGGAACTGCGACCGGCTGCCTTCATCGCGCGCGCGGGCAACGGAGTGATCGAATACCGGGGTGGCGATGAATGGCCGGTCGAGTCCGCGCCTGCGAACCTGTGCGCACGGCTGGAGGCGGCGTTTCTATGAGCGCGCGGCCATTTCTCGACGAACGCAAGGCGCTGACCTGCGTGCACTGCGGGTTGTGCCTCGCTGCGTGCCCAACATTTCTGGAGACGGGCGACGAGAACGACTCCCCGCGCGGGCGCATCTATCTGATGCGTCAGATGCAGAGTGGTCGGTTACCGGTCGAAGGGGCGGCTGTGACGCACATTGACCGGTGTCTCGGTTGCCGCGCGTGCGAAGCGGTGTGTCCGAGCGGCGTGCCGTACGGCGACTTGCTCGAAACGACCCGCGAACATATCGAGCGGCATTACCCGCGGTCGGCGTGGCAGACGTTTCTGCGGCGGGTGGTGATTGAGCAGGTGTTTCCGTATCCGTGGCGGATGAAACTCGCGCTGCTGCCGGTAAAACTGCTGCGGGCATTCCGTTTGGGCCGACTGCTGCCGGCCGCGGCGGGGTTGGTGCCGGAGCGAATGTCGTCGCAACCGCTGCCGCTGCTGTCACCGGCCGATGGCGAGAAGCGGGGTCGCGTGGGATTCATCC
>CAZJCX010000315.1:0-1499 GCA_964544425.1 uncultured Verrucomicrobiota bacterium | reverse complement strand
AGCGTGATGTTTGGCGACACCAACGCCGCCACCGTCCGACTTCTCAACCGGGCCGGCTATGACGTCGTCACACCACGGGACCAGGGCTGCTGCGGGGCGCTCTATGCGCACAGCGGCAGCCTCGCCGCCGCGCGCCGGTGCGCCCGGCACAATGTCGCTGTCTTCGGGAAAGAAGATCTCGACGCCATCGTCATCAACGCCGCGGGCTGCGGTTCCACACTGAAGGAGTACGGCCACTTGCTCGGCACGGCGGAAGGCCGGCAATTCAGTGCGAAAGTGAAAGATCTTTCGGAAGTGATCCCGAGGACGAGCACGCTGTCGCGGACGAGTGCGCGGGTGACGTTTCACGACGCCTGTCACCTGGCGCACGCGCAGCGGATCACCCGACCGCCGCGCGAGTTGGTGCGGGCGGTGGCCGGGGAGAATTTCGTGGAGATGTCGGAATGCGATGTGTGCTGCGGCAGCGCCGGCAGCTACAACCTCACCGAACCAGCGATGGCCGACCGGCTGCAGCACCGCAAGGTGGCCAACATCCTCAAGACCGGCGCGGAGATCGTCGTCACCACCAATCCCGGTTGCATTTTGCAAATGCAGGCGGGGTTGAAGCAGGCCGGTGCCGAGCACGTCCGCGTGATGCACTTGGCGGACTACCTTAACGAGGCGACAGGGTAGTTATTTACGGCGTGGCGCGGCATGGACGCATTCGCCGTGGACGGCATGCGCCGCTTCCATCCATGCTTCGGCAAACGTGGGGTGAGCATGGATTGTCTTGCCGAGTTCGTGCGACGTGAGTTCCGCGCGGATGGTCACCGCTGCTTCCGCAATCAAGTCGGTTGCGCGCGGTCCGACGACTGCCGCGCCGAGCAATTGGTCAGTGCTGGCGTCAACAATCCATTTTACAAAACCGACTGTCTCACCGGCGGCCATGGCGCGACCGAGTCCACCAAAACGGAACTTGCCGGTAGCCACGGGGCGGCCTTGTTTCTTGGCTTCGTCTTCCGTGATTCCAACGAGCGCAACCTCGGGTGAGGTAAAGATCACGCCGGGAACGAGCGTGTCGTGTTTCTCGGCGCGTTTGCCGCAGGCGTTGCTCGCGGCGACCAGCGCTTGGGCGGTCGCGTAGTGGGCTAGCTGGACTTTGCCGGTCACGTCGCCGATGGCGTAGATCGTGGTCACGTTCGTGCGGCCGTAATCATCGGCTTCGATGTACCCCTTGTCATTGGTCTTCACCCCGGCATTCTCCAGTTTCAAACCGTCCGTGACCGGCTTGCGCCCGACCGCCACGAGCACCAACTCGGCCGCTTCGGCTTCCGCCGCTTCCAGCGGCTTGCCGGTGCGAATTGTGATCCCGAGATTCTTTTCCATGTAACCCCGGACTTCGCGACGTACGTCGGCGTCGAGCAACAGCAAAATGTCGTCGAGCAATTCGACGATGGTGACCTTGACGCCGCATTGCGCCGCCATACAGGCGAGTTCACAGCCGATGTAGCCGCCGCCCA
>CAZJCX010000314.1:0-2794 GCA_964544425.1 uncultured Verrucomicrobiota bacterium | reverse complement strand
GGCCGCGGCAAGGCGCACGCCGACGCGCTCAAGCGGATGCGCACAAAAACGATGGCGCGCAAACTTATCGACAGCAAAGTCGCGCTCGTCAACAGCACCGACCTCAAGATCGGCGACCAATTCGTCTGCGAAGCCGGCGACACGATTCCCTCCGACGGCGAAATCGTTGACGGCATCGCGACGGTGGACGAATCGGCGATTACCGGCGAATCCGCGCCGGTCATCCGCGAGTCCGGCGGCGACCGCAGCGCGGTGACCGGCGGCACGCGTGTCATCAGTGACCGGATCGTCGTCCGCGTCACCGCCGAAGCCGGTAACTCGTTTCTCGACCGGATGATCTCGATGATTGAAGGCGCGCGCCGGCAAAAAACGCCCAACGAAATCGCGCTGAACATCCTGCTCGTGAGCCTGACCGGCTTGTTCATCCTCGTGGTCGTCACGTTGCCGCCGTTTGCGCACTACAACGAAAACGCTGCCGGCCAGTCGGGTGTCGTCCTCACGTCGATTCCGGTATTGCTCGCGCTCATCGTCTGCCTCATCCCGACGACCATCGGCGGACTGCTCTCGGCCATCGGCATTGCCGGCATTGACCGCCTCATGCGCCGGAACGTCCTCGCAACGAGCGGCCGGGCTGTCGAAGCTGCCGGCGATGTAGATGTGTTATTGCTCGACAAGACCGGCACGATTACGCTCGGCAACCGGATGGCGACCGAAATCATCCCGGCTCCCGGCGTGAAAGTCGAAGAACTTGCCGACGCCGCGCAGCTTGCCTCGCTCGCCGACGAAACGCCCGAAGGCCGCAGCATCGCCGTGCTCGCGAAAGAGAAATACGGCCTGCGCGGCCGGGAAGTCGCCGAGCCGCACGCGAAGTTTGTCCCGTTCACCGCGCAAACACGGATGAGCGGCATTGATCTGAATGGCCGACAAATCCGCAAAGGCGCGACCGAGGCGATTGTCGCTTGGGCCGGGAACAACCACAGTCCGTTCTCTTCCTTTGTCTGTCACCCTGAGCGCAGCGAAGGGTCTCAGTCGTTTCGGACACAGCACAACACGACAGAGATTCTTCCCCTTCGCTTCGCTCAGGGTCAGAATGACAATGAGGCGCGGGAGAGCGTCACCCGCGAGGCGGAGAAGATTTCGCGTTCCGGAGGCACGCCGCTCGTCGTTGCCGAAAACGGCAGGCTCCTCGGCGTGATTCATCTCAAGGACGTCGTCAAGGGCGGCATCCGGGAACGTTTCGCGCAGCTCCGCAAAATGGGCGTGCGCACCGTGATGATTACCGGCGACAACCAACTTACCGCCGCCGCCATCGCCGCCGAAGCGGGTGTGGACGATTTCATCGCGCAAGCCAAACCCGAAGACAAACTCGCCCGCATCCGGCAAGAACAAGCCGGCGGTAGGTTGATCGCGATGATTGGCGATGGCACAAACGACGCCCCGGCATTGGCGCAAGCGGACGTCGGCGTCGCGATGAATACCGGCACGCAAGCCGCCCGCGAAGCCGGTAACATGGTGGACCTCGATTCCAACCCGACGAAGCTGATCGAAGTCGTCGAGATTGGTAAGCAACTGCTGATGACGCGGGGCGCGTTGACGACGTTCAGCATCGCGAATGATGTGTCGAAGTATTTCGCAATCATCCCGGCCATGTTCGGCGCACTCTACGCCGTCGCCGGCGCGGCCGGCCCGTTGGCGGCGCTGAACATTATGGGCTTGCACTCGCCGCAGAGCGCGATCTTGAGCGCCGTCATTTTCAACGCGCTCATCATCGTTGCGTTGATTCCGCTCGCGTTGCGCGGCGTGAAATACACACCGCTCGGCGCGGCGGCAATCCTCCGTAAGAACATGTTGATTTACGGTGGCGGCGGGATCGTCATTCCCTTCATCGCCATCAAACTGATCGACATCGCGCTTGTCGCGTTGAGGCTGGTATGAAAACAAAGCCTGTCATTCTGAGCGCAGCGAAGAATCTCCGTTTTTCCGAGAACGACAGCGACCCTTCGCTTCGCTCAGGGTGACAAACAAGGAAAGAACGCACCAATGAAACTACTCCTTCAATCCATCCTATTGACGGTCATTTTCACGATCATCACTGGCATCCTGTATCCGCTTGCGATTACCGGCGTCGCGCAATTTGCCTTCCCCCGGCAGGCCAATGGCGACCCGACGCTGCTCGCGCAGAAGTTTACCGGCGACAAATACTTCTGGCCGCGTCCGTCCGCATGCGACTACGCAACCGTTCCGTCTGGCGCGAGCCATCTTGGGCCGACAAGCGCGGCGTTGCGCAATCGTGAAACGGCGTCGGGCAGCGGTCTTGATCCGCATCTCACGCCGGCCATGGCGCGCTCGCAAATGGAACGCGTCGCGAGGATGCGCGGACTGCCCGTCGAGAAAGTTGCCGGGCTTGTCGAGCGATTCATCGAACCGCCGCAGTTTGGTTTCCTGGGCGAGCCGCGCGTGAATGTTTTATTGCTGAATCTCGCCTTGGACGGACTACACTGACGACATGAGCGATCGGCCCAATCCCGACGCATTGCTGGCAGAGATTCAACGCGCGGAGCGGGCGGCGCGACGCGGGGAGTTGAAGATTTTTTTTGGGATGTGCCCGGGCGTCGGCAAGACGTTTGCGATGCTGGAGGCGGCCCAAGCCCGGCAACGCGAGGGTGTGGACGCGGTGGTGGGGATCGTCGAGACGCATGGCCGCCCGGAAACGCAGGCGTTGCTCGTCGGGCTGCCGCTCATCGCGCGGAAAAAGATTGAGTACCGCGGTGTGACGGTCGAGGAGATGGATCTG
>CAZJCX010000313.1:0-2870 GCA_964544425.1 uncultured Verrucomicrobiota bacterium | reverse complement strand
CGAGATCACGCTCCTCGGGCAGAACGTCAATGCCTCCCACGGCGCGGGTCCGGAGTACCTCGGCAAACCGCCCCTGCGCGTCAACGACAGCCTGCTCGGCGTCGTCGTCACACACAAACGACCGCTCCGCGTCTTCAACGTCCAACGCCACGATGCCTACCGCCACACGGAACTCGCGAAGAAAGAAGGTCTCGTCTCCTTGCTCTCCGTCCCGATGGTTTCCGGCGCCACCGTTATCGGGGCGCTCAACGTCTATACCGGCGCGCCCTACCACTACTCCAAACAAGACGTCAAAATCCTCTCCACCCTCGCCAACCTCGCCGCCATCGCCATCGCCAACGCCCGGCTCCACGAAAAAGTCGTCGCCGCCGAAGAACAACTTCGCCACAACGAACGCCTCAGCACCCTCGGCCTCCTCGCCGCCGAAGTCGCCCACGAAATCCGCAATCCGCTCACCGTGATGAAGATGCTCTATCACTCGCTCGATTTGAATTTTCCCGCCGGTGACCCGCGCGCGAAAGACGCCGAGATCATGGCCGCCAAGATGGATCACCTCAACGCCATCGTGGATCAACTCCTCGGTTACGCCCGCTCCACCGAACCGCGCTTCACCGCCGTGGACCTCAACGCGCTCCTCGACAACATCCTCATGCTCTGCCGCTCCAAACTCAAACACGCCGCCGTCGAACTGCGCGCCCAGTTCGCCGCCAACCTCCCGCCGCTCCATGCTGACCGGGGTCAAATCGAACAAGCCTGCCTCAACCTCATCCTCAACGCCGTCGAAGCCATGCCGCACGGCGGCACCCTCACCATCACGACCGCCCTTCATCCTTCATCCTCCATCCTTCTGAACTTCCAGGATACCGGCGTCGGCATGTCGGCCGAGCAACGCGACAAACTTTTTCAGCCCTTCCTCACCACCAAGACCCACGGCACCGGCCTCGGTCTCGCCATCGTCCAAAAAATCATCGAAGCCCACCGCGGCCAGATCGAAGTCGAAAGCGCCCCCGGCCACGGCGCCACATTTCGGATCACACTGCCGACCGCGACCTGAGCCGACGAAAATCCCCTCAGCCGTAACGATGCAAACGAAGGTAGGGCGCGACCGCCGGGCGCGCCGCTGGCGGCGATGGCGCAAGGATTGCGGCGCGCCCGGCGGTCGCGCCCTACCACACGCCATTTGGTGGCGGCGGTGTTGCAGGAGGAGCGCAGCCACGACGAACCGGGTCCCCCCTGCCTCCCCAACTGCATCGTTCCGGCTCAGCGAGGGGCCGAATTACCGGCCCGACTTCTCGTCCATCAACTCCCGCAACGCCCGGCCCTCCACGTCGTTCATCTTCACGCCCAGCAACGCCGCCGCCGTCGGCGCGACGTCGAGCACGCTGATCCGCTCCAGAATCACACCGGCCTTCACGCCGCGGCCCGCGATCAAAAAACCGGTCAGCATCTCCGGCTTGTCGGGCCGGTAGCCGTGGTTGCCCTTGATGGACGCGCGCCGCACCACATTCGTGCCCTTGAACGAACCGGAGAACATCTTACCGGCTCGCGCCTCCAACCAGACCGGCTCACCGTCCGTCACCTCCCACAAATCCCGACCGGCCTCAGCCAACAGCGCCACCACCGCCGCCCGGTCCGCCGCATCGCGCAGATGCACGCGGGCGGAACCGCCGGTATTCTCCGCGAACGCCCGCCACGCCGTCACCTTCCCTTCCGTCACCGCAATCCAACCTGCCCGGACGAGCGCCACGTTGGGCGCGACACTCTGCTGCACATCGCTGAACCCATGGTCGCCCACCACAATCACCGTCGCCTCCGCACCCGCCGCTGCGACCACCTCCGCCGTCAACCGATCCGCCCGCTGCATCGCCGCCGGCAGTTCCGCCGCCGCGCGCCCGCCGCGATGCTGCACCTTGTCCGGCTACACACAATGAACGAGCAACAGATCCGGCCGGTGCTCCTGAAGAATCCGCACCGCCTGCCGGGCCACGTACGCATCCCACGCGGGCCAATCCGCCGCTTTCGGTAACTCGCCCACCAAACCGGGCGTCGAATGTTGCCGCATCATCTGCGCCTGCGTCCCGTCCGCTGTGCTCCAGAACTCCGCGATGTTCCAGTCAATCGTCCGCGCCCCGCCCGTCGTCGGCCACGACACCGCGGCGACTTTCAATCCCGCCGCGTGCGCCACGTCCCACACCGCCGGCACTTTCAAGTCGCTCGCAAACCAAAACCCGCGTCCTTCCTCACCGGGAACAAACACATTGTTGGCGGTCACGCCGTGCCGGTCGGGATTCACCCCGGTCGCAATCGAAGCATGACCGGGGTACGTCATCGAAGGGTAAACGGCGACAGCCGAACGCGCGTAACTCCCCGCGTCGCGCAGCTTCACCAAGTTTGGGCAATTCGACGCCAGCGCGCTGCCGGGCAGATAGAATTCTGGCCGCAACCCATCAATCGAAATGATGATGACCCGCTCGCCCGCCCATCCGCGCTCGCCGAACGCGGCGACAACAACGACCAACGCCGCCACCCACCGATTCACTTCTGCTCGGCCTTTTGCAGCAACTCCGCCAACTTCGGGTCGGCGGCGGCGCCGAGATCGAGAGATTTCTGGTAGTGATACCGGGCCAGTTCGTACCGGGGGGTCCGCAGGTTCGCGTACAACACCGCCAGATTGAAATGCGCGTCCGCGTATTGCGGGTTCAACTCGATCGCTTTGCGGATCTGCTGTTCGGCCGCCGCGCTCCACCCTTTCTCACTCAACGTGATCCCCAAATAATTGTGCGCCTCCGCGTGCCGCGGATTGATCGCAATCGCCCGCGTCAATTCCGCGAACGCCTCATCCGTCTTGCCCTTCCGAAAATACACGATGC
>CAZJCX010000312.1:2657-2903 GCA_964544425.1 uncultured Verrucomicrobiota bacterium | reverse complement strand
AGAAGCCGGAAGGCAAACTCACCGAGATCAAACGACTGCTGGAGTCGCTGGCTCCAACCCCGCCCGCAAACGCGCGGTGACTCGCCCAGCCCATTCCGACTCAATCTCAAAACAGACCGGCGGCCGTCCCAACCGCAACGCGGCGACCGGTATCGAACCACTGCCGGCAAACGGATCCAGCACCACATCCCCCGGCCGACTCCAAGTTCGAATCAACGGCTCCAGCACGCTGAACGGATTATGGTT
>CAZJCX010000312.1:0-2640 GCA_964544425.1 uncultured Verrucomicrobiota bacterium | reverse complement strand
GCTTCGCCATCATCATCGTACCCGGCCACCACCGCCCACGGAATGGCCGGAGTTTCGTTGGTGACCGGAGCCGGTAACGAACGGGTGAAAACGAGCGCCGTCTCCACCACGCGCAAAATCTCCTCGCCGGAATTTCCTTCGCGAGTCCGTTTGCCCCAAACAAATTCCCCGCGAAACTGCGTCCAGCCCAACTCGCGCGCCGTGGTCGTGATCGGCTCCCGGCCGAGGAGGTTCGTCCAGATCACCAACGGCGCCCGGTCGGGCAAGGCGCGCACCGCGTGTTGCAGCCACGCCCGCGTGAACGCTCGGTACTCGCGCACAGTCTCAAACCGCCGCACCGGCCCGGTGTCCAGCTTGCGGCCTTTCGGCTCGCGCAAGTCGCCGCTCTTCCGCCGTCGCGTGAGCAGGCAGTACGGGGGATCCGTGACCAACACGTCCGCGCGAATCCCCGGCCATGTTTCCGCCCGCGTCGCATCGGCCTGCTTACACCGCACATTCATCGCGTCGCCATCAAACACGGACACCCCCGCTCTGTCAAAGCGCGTTTCACTCCCCACCCAGACGCCGGGACGGCGGCTCAGCCTCGGAGAAAACGCTGCGTTACCTCTTTGCAGTTGCCAAAGGGCGCCGTCGTTCCATAATGAGCGCATGAGAACCTGCTTGCGCGCGTTGGCAGTCGCGCTGGTCGCCGCGACTGTGATGGCCGAAGAAAAACCAACCTTGTTCGTCGCGCCGTTGGATGGCGACCTCTCGCAGATTCAGGGCTGGCAACCCGCCCTCGGGGAAGGCTTGGCGGAGATGTTGATTACCGAACTGACCAAGCTCAACAAGTTTCAAGTGCTCGAATCTACGGCCCTGCCGGAATTGATCGACGAAATCCAACTCGGCGAAGCCGGTTACGTCGGCAAGGAAGAACGCGTCGAGAAGGGCCAGTTTGCCGGCGCGGATTTCATGTTCCGCGGCAAAGTCACCCGCTTCGGCTCCGCCAAACAGGAACTCGACCTCGGCGGTTTCATCCCCGGCAGCCGTGGCAAACTCGGTCTCGGCCAATCGAAGTCCGATGTGCGGATTGATTGGCGGATCGTGGACGCCGCCACCCGCAAAATCGTCACTTCCGGCCAATCCGTCGGCACGCAGACCGGGCTGGGCTTCGACATCGGCGTCGGCGTCAAAGGTCACGGCGGCGGCATCGGCTTCGCCAACAAGGAATTTATGAACAGCGCCCTCGGCAAAGCCACTGTCAAAGCTCTCGACGCGATCATCCAGCAAGTGGCGAACGTCACCCTCCCCGAATCCGGTCGCCGCAAATCCCAGCAAACCACCGCCGCCAAAGCCGACGCCGCCGTCGCCGCCGCCCAGCGCGTCCCCGGCAAAGTCCTCGCCGTGGCCGGCCCGAACACGCTCATCGTCTCCCTCGGCAGCCAACACGGCCTCAAGTCCGGTGACAAACTCCGCCTCTACGAAACCGTGGACACCAAAGACGATGCCGGCACCGTCGTCTTCACCGAAGAAAAACTCATCGGCGAAGTCACTCTCGATTCCGTCCAAACCGACCGCAGCAAAGCCACCTACACCGGCAGCGTCCCCGCCCAAAAAGGCTGGGTCGTCAAAGCCGAGTAGCCACGCCCGCATAGTCAACGCGGCTGATCTGATTGCCAAGACACGACCCCGGTGCCTCCTTACGTGTGATCGGCAACTGTGCCGGTGCTCTCAATGAGGTTGGTCCGGTTGCCGACCCGGTCGTCGAAGAGCTGCTGGCGCGAGCCGGCCGGGAACGTGGCGGCGGCGGCGCGTTCAGTTCTTTCTCTTGCCTGCCGGTCTCGATCCATTCTGTGAATGGTGAAGCGTTGACCTTTCGTTCCACCCATCAGTCAAGCGGGCTGTGTGCGGAGGTGACCCAATGACGGCAAAGCGAAGGGAAAGCAGATTAATCAACAAGTCTGAACAACACCCACGCGCCGAGAAGTCACTGCACGATTTCGGTGCCGATTCCCTTGTCGGTGAAGATTTCCAGCAGGACGCTGTGCGGGACGCGACCGTCAACGAAGTGAACCCGATGGACACCAGCCCGAACGGCGTCCACGGCGCTATCCACTTTTGGAATCATGCCTTTGTCAATGACGCCATTTTGTTTGAGCGTGACGACGTCTTTGATGGAGAGACTGGAAATCAAGGTGGCGGGGTCGTTGGCGTCGCGCAGCAAGCCGGGCACGTCACTCAAGAAAACCAACCGACGCGCGCCGACGGCCATGGCGAGTTTCGCCGCGGCGACGTCGGCGTTGATATTGTAAGCGTGGCCGTCTTCGCCGAGACCGATGGGGCTGATGACCGGCGTTACTTGGGCCCGCAGACATTTCCGCACTTTATCCGACTCCACCCCGGTCACTTCGCCGACGTAACCGAGTTGCGGATCGAGCTGCCGACATCGAAAGACGTCCTTCCCGGAAAACCCGCGCGCTTTTCCGCCGAGTTTTTGGATCATCTCGACAATCTCGCGGTTGATCACGTTGGCCAGGACGGTCTCGACGCACTGCATCGTCTCCTCGTCGGTCACCCGCATTCCGTTGACGAACTTGGCTTGGATACCCGCTTTCTCCATCGCCTTGGTAATGGTCCGTTGAAAGTAATCCACACGCGTCC
>CAZJCX010000311.1:0-2925 GCA_964544425.1 uncultured Verrucomicrobiota bacterium | reverse complement strand
CAGGGTGTACAAAAAATCGGGGCAATCCCAATCTATGCGGTAAACGCCATGATTGCGCTATTTCGGAAGCAGTTGCTGATGCTTAATGCCGTCGGATCAACACTTAGCTCCTTAAAGCTGACACCCCTGTACAGAATGGAAGGTGGAGAAGATATCGATATGAACGAACACATTACATCTATCAATATCGCAGGCAATGTTCACGGTATTGTTGGCAACATCACGAATAGTAACGTGAATCAATCCTTTCAGGTTGATGTTCAACAAGGGGATTTTGCTTCGCTTTCCAGGTTTCTGTCTGCCCAAGGCGTGGAACGGGATGACGTTAATGAATTACAGCAAGCCATAGCAAAAGACTCTCAACCGGGAACTCGCGAAGCATTTGGCAGTAGTGTGAACAACTGGGTTGGAGAGATGGTGAAGAAGGCACCGGCTGGCACTTGGAAATTTGGTGCAACTGTGGCTGCGGGTGTACTCGTTAGGGCCATCGCGAAGTATTATGGTTTTTAGCCGCCTTTATTACGAACGACAGCGATTGCTTACCACGTTTGGAACATAATTTTGCTGAAAGGACTCCATGCTCCGCCATCCTGATTACACACGCGACCGCATCCAGCAACTCGTGAAACGACTGTTCGGCAAGATTTACGCGGCCCGCGTTCCGATTGCCGACTTGCAGGTCGCGGGGCCGGTGGGGCGCATCTCGTTCGCCGAGGCGCAGACGCTGACCGGGTTTCGGCCGGCGAAACGGGGGGATCAGTTCGGGCCGGCGTGGGCGACGTTTTGGTTTCGGGCGACGGCGGTCGTGCCGGCGGGCTGGGCGGGGAGTCGCGTGGATTTGATTTGGGACACGCAGAGCGAGGCGACGTTGTGGGTGAGTGGGCGGAGCGCGCAGGGATTGAATATGACGCAGGGCGACCGGCCGGATGCGGTTCTGCTCGATCGTTGTGCGGGGGGCGACCGGCTGGAGTTGCAGATCGAGATGGCCTGCAACCGCAAGTTTGGCGCGTCCGCCGGCAACGGTTTTCCCCTCGGCGAGGAGCCGGTCAGTCCCTATCACTTGCGGAGGTGCGAGTTGGCGCAGTTCGACCCGGTGGCGTGGGAGTTGTATTGGGACGCGCATGTGCTGACCGGGTTGGAAGCGGAGCTGGCGAAGGAAGGCGCGACCTCCGACAAGTCGTGGCAGGGGTTGTTGCTGACGCGGTTAAACGACTTCGCCAACACGCTCGAGCTCGACCGGCGCGAGACGTGGGCGGCGGCGCGGGAGATTTTGCGCGGGTTGTACGCGCACAACGCCGGTGGGCGCGGCGTCGAATTGTCGGCCATCGGCCACGCGCACATTGACACGGCGTGGTTGTGGCCGTTGGCGGAGACGCACCGAAAATGCGAGCGCACGTTCAGCAGCGCGACGGCGTACATGCGCGACTATCCCGAATACCGGTTCGCATGTTCGCAGGCCTACCAATACGCGGTGATCCAGCAACGCAACCCGGACCTCTACGCGCGGATCAAGGAGTGCGTCGCGCGCGGGCAATTCATCCCGGTCGGCGGCACGTGGATCGAGCCGGACTGCAACATACCGTCGGGCGAATCGCTCTGCCGGCAATTTCTGTTTGGGCAGCGGTTTTTCGAGAAGGAATTCGGCCGCCGCTGCCGGGAGTTCTGGAACCCGGACGTGTTTGGCTACAACGGCCAGCTTCCCCAGATCATGCGGCAGGCCGGGATCACGCGGTTTCTGACGCAGAAACTTTCCTGGAACCGCTTCAACAAACCGCATCACCACACGTTCACCTGGCGGGGGATTGACGGCAGCGAAGTGCTCACGCATTTCCCGCCGGCGGACACGTACAACGGCGATTGTTCCGTCCGCGAACTGCTGGCCAACGTGAAAAATTTCAAAGACCACGACCGCAGCCGGGAATGCTACTACCTGTTCGGCTGGGGCGACGGCGGGGGCGGGCCGACGAAAGGCATGCTGGAAGTGCTGCGCCGCGCCGCCAATGTGCAGGGCTTGCCGCGCACGAAGCAACGCACGGCGGAGGAGTTCTTCGACCAGCTCGAACGCGACGTGACCGACCGGCCGGTGATGTGGGGTGAGTTGTACTTCGAGTACCACCGGGGCACGTACACATCGCAAGCGGCAGTGAAACGCAACAATCGCCGCGCCGAGCAATTGCTCCACGACATCGAATTTCTCGCCGCAGCATCCGGCAGCTATCCGCGCGACGAAATCAACTCGCTCTGGCGGGTGCTGCTGCTCAACCAATTCCATGACATCCTCCCCGGCAGCAGCATCGGCGAGGTGTACGCGGATTCGGCCCGGCAATTTGCCGAGTTGTTCGCCGCCGGTGAGAAACTGTTGCCGACCGGCCCGCAACTCGTGAACACCACCGGTTTCGCGCGCGCGGAGGTGGTCGAGCGGGGCGGCAAGCTGCAATTCGTCCGCGCACCGGCGTATGGCCCGGCCGCTGGTAGTGAGGCCGGTGATGCGGTGCGATTTACCCGGGACGGTGAGCGGCTCACGCTGGCGAATGGGCAGTTGCAGGCCACGTTCACGACAGGCGGACGCTTGGTCAGCTTGCGGCTCGCGGGCCGGGAGGCCATCGCGGGCGAGGCGAACGTGCCGGAGTTGTACGAGGATTGGCCGACGAATTTCGACGCGTGGGACGTGGACCCATTCCATCTCGAAACCCGGCAAGTCTGCGCCCCGGCCGCGCGTTGGGAAGTGGTGCGGCAGGAAGCGTTGCGCGTGGAGATCAAATTCGAGTTCGCCGTTGGCAAAGCGAGCAAGCTGGCCCAAGTGGTGCGGCTGGATGCCGGTGCGCGGCGCTTGGAGTTCCACTGCACGGCCGAATGGCAGGAATCGAAAAGGATGCTCAAGCTCGCGTTCCCCACGGCCATCGAGCGGCCGGCCGTCACGGCCGA
>CAZJCX010000310.1:0-2926 GCA_964544425.1 uncultured Verrucomicrobiota bacterium | reverse complement strand
GCCGCAGGCGGCGGCGATGTTGATGGGGAGCACGCCGCGTTTGGCAGCCAGTTCGGTCACGCGCGCAAGGCGGCGGAAGTTGTCGGGGCTGTACCAGCAGCGGACGAGTTCGGAGTCGGATTGATTGTCGGGGTGGGCCGCGCCGGCGAAGAAGCCGCGGGCTTGGCTCGACCAAGCGAAGTTGGCAATTTGATTTTGGGTGAGCCACGCGCGCGAGGCGGCGTCGGAGACGTGAACGCAGCCGCCCCAGACAGGCTCAACCATCTCGGCGAGGCTGAAGTTGTTGCTGATGGCGGTGAACCCGGTCAGGCCGTGCTGGCGCGCGTACTCGTTGGCGGCTTGGACGCGGGCGAGGGTCCAGTTGCTGCCGCCGAACGCCTGGATGCGACCGGCTTGGCGATGGCGGTTGAGGCAGTCCACGAATTCGCCGACCGGGACATTCACGTTGTCGCGGTGCATCAGGTAGATTTCCGCGGAATCGAGGCCGAACCGCTCCAGGCTTTCGGACAATTCGCGATCCACCAAGGCCGGGGTGGCTTCCATTGTGGCGGCGCCTTTGGCGATGATGACGACGTCGCGGCGCACGCCGCGGTCGCGGATCCATTTGCCGAGGTAGGGTTCGGATTGGTACACGTGGGCGGTGTCGAACGTGTTGCCGCCGCGCTCAAAATACGCATCGAACAATCGCATCGCGTGTGGCGTGCGGTTGGTGGCACCTTCGAGCATCGTGCCGCAGACGATGCGGCTGACCGGTTTCGTGACGCCGGCGATTTTGCCAAATTTCATGACTGGCTGGCCACCGGTATTGAGCGCGGGAATGGAGGCGGTCGGCTTCTCTGAGTCGAACACCATCTCGGCGTTGTTCCGCCACAAATCGAGCGCGCGCATGTTGGCGATCGTGTCGTCCCACGTCATCGCCGGCGCGGGGGCTTGCCGGTCGGCTATGTGGCGGGCAACGAGGTCCGCTTCGATGGTGTAGATGCCGGCAGAAGCAGGGACGGTGATCGTCTCGGATGGTTGGCCGTCGCGGTTGACGATGATGCGGGCGGTTTCAGGTGTGTTGCCGGGGAACCACGGATTCGGCACGAGGATGTGGCCGGCGGACCCCCAGACGCGGAACGTGCTGTCCACATTGACTTGATTGCCGCAGGTCAGATTGGCGAGCAGGTTGCCGGGGAATTTCAACACGGCGGTGGCGTATTCGTCCACGCGACTGGCCGCGCCGATGTGCGCGACGCCTTTGATGTCAACCGGCTCGGCGCCTGCCACCACCATCGCCAGCAGCGACCCCACCAGCGCGCCTGCCACCAACCGGGTCAGAGACATGCAATACGTCCCGATGTCCATGATCGCGCCGCCCGCCGCCTCGTTCTGAAGCCGAATGTTGGCGAGGTCCTGGCCCATGTTGTAACTGAAGTGCGCCTGGATCATCCGCAGTTCGCCGATGACGCCGCGGCGGACGAGTTCAACGAGTTTGACGGTCTGCGGATGGCAGCGGTACATGAACGCTTCCATCAAAAACACATCGTGCGCTCGGACGGCCTCGATGACCGCCATCGCTTCGGCGTGATTCACTGTGAACGGTTTTTCACAGAGGATGTGCTTGCCGGCCGCCGCGCATTTCACCGCCCACTCCGCGTGCAGATGATTCGGCAACGAGATGTAAATCGCCTGCACCTCTTTGTCGGCCAATACCGCCTCGTAGCTCGCGTACCGGCGCGCCACCTGGAATTCATCGCCAAACTTGTCCGCCGTCGCCTGTGACCGGCTGCCCACGGCCACCAATTGGCCCGTCTGCGATTCATGGATGGCTTTGGCCAGGGCACGCGCAATCATCCCCGTGCCCATGATTCCCCAAGTCAATTTCGTCATGGTGCGCGTTGTTACGAAACAACCCGCCCGAATGCAACAGCAGAGGCATGGACAGAAATTGCCCGCCGATGGACAAAACCCTCATGCCGTGAGAAGCAAGAAACGGCCGCCCCACTTGAAGCTGCCCCGCCGCGCATCCGGTCCGGAAGCCGGGCGCGCCCTGCGCCGGTTGAGATTCACCGTTCCCCCAAACTCTCCCAAGTGAGAGCACCCTTCTGAGCCGGAACAACGCAGACAAAGGTAGGGCGCGCCCGGCGGTCGCGCCGAGTCGTTGTTGACTCACGTCGCGCCCTACCACGCACCAATTGGGGTCTCCACTTCGAGAAGGGTCGCGCTCGAGAACATCCTTGGTGGACACGGTTTCGACACCGTGCTGCCAGCCAGCGCCCGCATCGTTCCGGCTGGGCGCGACCGGTCGGGCCTGTCGCGCCCGGAAGGGTGCTCCCCCGATCGGGCGGACGGCCGGCGGTGCATGCGGATTGTGAAATCGGCGGGCTACTGTTTCTTCCACCGAATCAGGATGCCTTGGAGCAGATCAACCTTGGCGGAACTGGAACCGCGCAGCCCAATGCCCGGCTGCATCTCGATGCCCGCGTCGGAGAACGCCGCGTCCTTGACGACGAGAATCGCATCCGCGCCGAGCGCCTGCGCGGCTTCGGCGGCGATTTTGACGGAGCTTTTGCCGCCCACCTGCACCGTGCCCAAGACCTCGTAGGGTTTGTTCGGCAAGTCGTGGTAGATCGGCACGCCGTACTTGTTGTGCTGAATGTTGATCAGCGCCTTGTCGGTCTGCGGCCAATCCCGCTGCTTTTTCGAGGGGCTCCGCATGGGCACCAGCAGGGGGTTGCCCATCGGGGCGACCCGCTGCGACGACAACTTCACAGCTGCTGTGCTTCAAGGAACAAACCCTTCTGAACCTTCCTGAAAAACTTTCGATAGAACTCAGGCTCTGTCGCAACGGAAGTCTCATCAACTCGGTTAGATTTACGGAGCACGTTGATCTGAGCCTGCCCCGCTTTGATGGACACCCTGTGGGAGGTGCGCTACACACAGG
>CAZJCX010000309.1:0-2966 GCA_964544425.1 uncultured Verrucomicrobiota bacterium | reverse complement strand
TACACTCTTTCCCGCCACGCCGCGCACCTGCCGGAGTTGCGGCTTGACCATCCAATCGTGAATCTCGCGCAAATCCGTCAACGTGCGGTTGGGATCGGTCGAACGCACCGCGTAATGAAATACCTCGCCCAATCCGGTCGAGATCGGCCCCAGCGTGGGACGCTCGATCTCGGTCGGCAACTCGACCTCCTGCAACCGCTCCATGATTAGTTGCCGGGCGAGATAGATGTTCACGTCGTCCTCGAAGGTGGCCACGACCTGCGACAGCCCGAACTTCGAGATCGAGCGGACGTTCTGGAGTCCCGGCAAGCCGCTGACGGCCAACTCAACCGGAATGGTCACCTGTTGTTCCGCTTCTTCCGGGCTGAGCGACGGCACGGCGGTGTTGATCTGCACCTGCACCGGTGTCGTGTCCGGGAACGCGTCAATCGGCAACCGCGTTAGCGCGCGACCACCGATGATCGCCAGCGCCAGCGCCAGCAGGCAGACCACCAGCCGGTTCTTGAGCGAAGTATCAATGATCCAATTCAGCATCGCCGCCTCATTCGTGGGCGCAACCCGCGCCGAGCCGCGAGATGAGCAACTGGGATTTGATCGCAAACGTCTGCGCCACCACGACCGGCTCGCCGGCTTGGAGACCCGCCAGCACTTCGATGTGGCCGTTGTGCTTCGCGCCGACGCGGATGCCGCGGGCTTCGTACAAATCATCGGCGAGTTTCACGAACACAATCGGGTTGTTCTCCACCTGCTGGATCGCGGAGGTCGGCACAACGACGGCGCTCTCCGGGGAACGCGCCACCACGCGCGCCCGCGCAAACATCTTCGCCCGCAACAGGCCGTCGGGATTCGCAAACTCCGCCCGCGCGCGCGCCAACCGGCTTTTTTCATCCACCTCGGCGGCCACCCAGGTCAGCTTGCCGGTAAAGGTTTTGCCCGGCAACGAATCCACCTGCAACTCGACCACCTGGCCGACGACGAGCCGCGACAGCGCGGTCTCCGGCACGTTCAGTGTCGCCCACATCGTCGCCCGGTTGGCGAGCGTGAACAGCGGTTTACCGGCCTCGATCAACGCGCCGCGCACCGCCGTGCGCGCCACGATCTCGCCGGCAAACGGCGCGCGCAGATCCAGCATCACAGGCTCATCCGCGCCTTTTCCCATCGCTTCGACATCGTTCTCGCTGAACCCGAACGTCCGCGCCTGTTGACACGCGGCGCGATGCGTGGCCTCCGCCTCCTGAAGGTCTTTCGCGGGCGCGATGCCGTCGGCGCGAAGTTTTTTCTCGCGTTCCAACGTCTGGTGCGACAACACCGCCTTGGCCACGGCCTCGGCGATTTCCGCCGACCAGATACGCGCGACAACCTGCCGCTCTTCGACTTTGCTGCCGAGGTCGGCCAGCACTTCCTTGATGATGCCACCCACCGGCGCGGCGATTTCGGCGTAATGGTTCTGGTCAAACTCCACCTCCGCATAACACTCGATCGCCTCCGCGATTTCGTCCGTGGCCGCCGGTGTGGTCGTAATCCCGGTCAACCGCGTCGAATCCGGGGATGGCAGGCGCACTTTCACCGCCTCGCCCGGTTTGAGTTTGCCGGCCACTTCGGGGCGGCAAATCCCACACTCCGCTTCCGGCACGCCGTGCTCGTTGCACATGAGCGCAGGGCCGGCGGAGGATTGTGCGCCGGGTTTGCGGGCGGGGTCGCACAGGAAACACTCGTCCTCATAGAGACTGTGCTCCTTGCACCAAAGCCGCTGCTTGTCTTCCAGTTCGGGATGACACAACCAGCACCGGTCCTCATACCGGCTGTGTTCCTGACACCAGAGCCGGCCCTTGTCGCGCAACGCGGGGTCGCAGAGGAAGCACAGCGCTTTCGGCGCGTCGTGCGGACACTTGGCCGTCGTGGCGGGCTTCGCGTGCGCGCCATGATCGTGGCCGGCATGGTCATGCCCCGCGTGATCGTGGCCCGCATGTTCGTCGTTCTTGGAACAGCCGGCCAGCAAGGCCAGCGACAATGTTCCGATCCAGAGAGTTTTCATGGCTGGTTTTCCTTTCCGCCAGCCAACGCTTCGAGGTCGGCCAGCGCGAGATTCAGTTCGAGAAGTTTGTCCCAGTACGCCAATCGCGTTTCGGCGAGTGTGCGTTGGGTGTCCACCAGATCGAGGAAGCCAAACTTGCCGGCATCGAAACCGGCGCGCACGAGCCGGGCGGCTTCCTCGGCTTTCGGAAGGATGCGCTCGCGGTAGGCGCGGACTTGCTCCTCCGTGGCGCGGAGTTTCACATCGAGCGCGCCGAGTTCCCGCGCCAGCCGGTGACCGGTGGCTTCGGCATCGTGGCGGGCGACATCCGCCAACGCGCGCGCTTCCCGGCGTTTGCCTTGCGACCAATCGAAGATCGGCAGCGGCAACGAAACGCGGAATTCCATAAGGGATTCGTCGTTGGCTTCATCCCGTCCGACCGCCGCGCCGATCGTGACATCTGGGAATGGATCGAGCCGGGCGCGGCTGAGTTCCAACCGGGCGCGTTCATGATTCGCGGCAGCGGCGCGCGCATCGGGGTGCTGCTGCAACAGCGCGGCGTTGAGTTCCGGTCGGTCGGCGCTCCCGCGCAACTCGCCTTGCAACGGCGGCAGCGGATCGTCGGGCCGGCCAAGCAAGGCCGCCAGTTCCTGCCGGATTTCGGCGAGTTCGCGTTGGATTTCACTTTGCTCGCCGCGCGCGCGTTCTGCTTCGACTTCCGCCCGGAGCAATTCTGGATCGCCGGCGTCACCGGCCGCCACACGCTGGCGGGTCACGGCCACCAGGGATTCGGACAAAGTGACGAGTTCCGTCGCGACCGTCAACTTCTGCTCCGCCGCCAGCGCGCGGTAGAACGCGGTCTTCACGTCGCGCACGAGGTCGCGTTCCCGGCGGCGATATTCCCACTCGGTGGCGGTGGTGTGCTGCGTCGCGGCGCGCAGCTCGTCGCTCG
>CAZJCX010000308.1:969-3002 GCA_964544425.1 uncultured Verrucomicrobiota bacterium | reverse complement strand
AAGTTGAACAGCAACGAGCACGCGCTCGAAGTGATCGCCGCCGCCGTGAAGAATGCCGGGTACAAACTCGGCCAGGACGTTTTCATCGCGCTCGATGTGGCCTCGAGCGAGTTCTTCGACAAGGACACGAAGAAGTACGTGTTCAAGAAATCCGACGGGTCGAAGCGCACCGGGGCGGAGATGGTGGCGTTCTACCGCGACCTCCAGAAACGCTACCCGATCATCAGCATCGAGGACGGCTGCGCGGAGAATGATTGGGATGGCTGGAAGAAGCTCACCGACGCCATCGGCGACAAGACGCAGTTGGCCGGCGACGATTTGTTCGTGACCAACACCAAGTTCCTCAAGCGCGGGATCGAGACCGGCACGGCCAACTCGATCCTCGTGAAGGTGAATCAAATCGGCTCGCTCACCGAGACGCTCGACGCGATTGAGATGGCGAAAGAAGCCCGGTACACCGCCGTCATCAGCCATCGGTCCGGCGAGACCGAGGACAGCACGATCGCGGACATCGCGGTGGCGACCAACGCGGGCCAGATCAAGACCGGCTCGCTCTGCCGCACCGACCGGGTTTGCAAATACAACCAACTGCTCCGCATCGAAGAGCGGCTCGGCAAACACGCCATCTACGGAGGCAAACTGTAGCGCCCCGCGCTGGATCATGTTTAATCCCGCCACCATCTGGGAACGGTTGCAGCCGGCCGGCTTCGCGGTGTTTGCCGGCGTGGTGGCGTTGGGCGTGGGCTTGCTCTTCCTGCCGCTGCTGCGTCAACGGCACGAGATGCAGGCGGAACAAGACCGGCTCGACCGGGAAATCGTCCGGCAAGAAGTCATCGAACTGCGTCAGAAAACCGAGATCGAAGCGCTGCGCTCCGACCCGGCTTTCGTCGAGCGCACGGCCCGCGAGAAACTCAACCTCGCCCGCCCCAACGAAACCATCTTCCGCTTCGAGACGCCCGCCGCTCCGGTCGCCCGGTAGCGCGGCGACCGGCCACGGTACTGGTGGGCCGAGCGTTCCCGCGAGGCCGCCCTCGCAGACAACCCGTCAGGGTTTGTCAGGATTTGCGTTTTGCCGCGACTTGGAAAATGGTGCCTTCATGAACCGCTTCCTGAGCCTCGTTGTTTTCACGTTGGTTGGCTGTGCGCCGGTCGGCCGCGCGGCGGAATCCGTGCCGGCACCCGCGCGCGACCTGCCGGAGACGGGGCCGGTGGCCACCGTGGTCCTGGCGGGCGGCTGTTTCTGGTGCGTCGAGGCGGTCTTCGAGAACGTGCGCGGCGTCACGAGCGTGGTCAGCGGCTATGCGGGCGGCGATGCCGCGACGGCCCGGTACGATCTGGTGGCGGCGGGGCGGACAGACCACGCGGAGGCGGTGCAGATCACCTATGATCCCCAGCAGATCAGCTACGGCAAGCTGTTGCAGGTGTTTCTGACCACGCACGACCCGACGCAGAAGGACCGGCAGGGACCGGATCGGGGGCGCCAGTACCGGTCCGCCATTTTCTACGCAGCGGAGCCGGAGCGGGAAATCGCGGCTGCGTATCTCCAGCAACTGACCGCAGCCGGTACCTTTTCCGAGCCGATTGCGACAACCCTCGAGCTGCTGACACAGTTTTTTCCGGCGGAAGAGCACCACCAAGATTATGTCGCCCGGCATCCGCAACATCCGTATGTGCGCGCGTGGGTGCCCGGCAAGCTGGCGAAATTGCGGAAACATTTTCCGGATCAGCTACATAACCGCCGGTAAACCACCGTGACGGCAGCCTCCACAACGGGTCAGGGTGAGGGTTGAGTCAGTCGCAGCATGACGGAGCGACCAACGGTTTGATCTGCATCCGTGGCCAGTACCGCTTGACCGCCGGGCGGCGGGTCTCTATGCTGCGCCGCGTTTATGCCGGGACCAAAACCATCTCTGTTGGCGCGGGCGAAATCGTTGGGCTTTTCCGACCGGCAAATTGCGGCGTTGGTGGGCGCGACCGAGGACGAAGTCCGGGCGTTGCGGAAGAAGATCGGCTTGGTGCCGTCGTATCGGTTG
>CAZJCX010000308.1:466-959 GCA_964544425.1 uncultured Verrucomicrobiota bacterium | reverse complement strand
AGTTCGAGGCGTACACGCCGTACTATTATTCCACCTACGATACCGGTGATGACGAGGTGCGGCAGACCGATGCGCGGAAGGTGATGATTCTCGGCGGCGGCCCCAATCGCATCGGCCAAGGCATTGAGTTCGACTATTGCTGCGTTCACGCGGCGTTTGCGCTGAAGGAACTCGGGTTCGAGACGATCATGGTGAACTCGAATCCGGAGACAGTCTCGACCGATTACGACACGTCGGACAAACTGTATTTCGAGCCGCTGACATTGGAAGACGTGCTGCACATTTACGAGCGGGAAGGATGCTGGGGCGCGATCGCGCAGTTCGGCGGTCAGACGCCGTTGAATCTCGCGCTCGGTCTGCAGCGCAACGGCGTGAACATCATCGGCACGTCGCCGCAGAGCATCGAGATCGCGGAAGACCGGAAGCTGTTCGCGGCGATGCTCGACAAGTTGAACATCCCGCAACCGCCGAACGGCTTGGCGACCAATGAGGA
>CAZJCX010000308.1:0-389 GCA_964544425.1 uncultured Verrucomicrobiota bacterium | reverse complement strand
CGGACGACGAGCTGCGGCAGTACATGCGGTTCGCGGTCGAGGCATCGCCCGAACGGCCGGTGCTGGTGGACAAGTTTCTCGAAGAAGCCACCGAGGTGGACGTGGATTGCATCGCGGACATCGGGGTGGGCGGCGACACGGTGGTGATCGGCGGGATGCTCGAGCACATCGAGTTTGCCGGCTGTCATTCGGGCGACGCCGCGATGGTGTTGCCGCCGCACTCGTTGCGGAAAGACGTGATCGAGACGATGCGCCAGTACACCCACGCGATGGCTCGGGAGCTGCGGGTGGCCGGGTTGATGAACGTGCAGTTCGCCGTGAAAGGCAAGGATGTGTGGGTGCTGGAAGTCAACCCGCGCGCGTCGCGGACGGTGCCGTTCGTGAGCAAA
>CAZJCX010000307.1:2045-3003 GCA_964544425.1 uncultured Verrucomicrobiota bacterium | reverse complement strand
CTCCACGGCGGCGGGGCCTGGCCGCATGCGAATGGCGCGGCGCTTCACGAGATCGGCCGCTTGTTTCGCCAGCGCGGTCACACCGAGCGGCTGTTTCGGCAACGGCCCGGTGCGTTTGACCTGCGCGTCATAGACCCGATCGGCCAGCTCATTCTTCTTCAATGTCGAAATGCCGCGCAACCCGAGACGCTGCGCGATCTCCAACAACTCTGTTTTGGTTTTTGCCAGTAACTGCGCTTTATTCATGATCAAACCTCCAGCCGCGTGCCAAGGTGGGAAAAGCGCACGCGACTTCTCCAAGTACGCCGCGACAATAAAGGAAATGACGGGGGATGAAAACTACTTTTTTCCGGTGGTCAGAACTGATAGTTCAGCGTCGCGGTGACGGTGTTGACGTCGTAGCTCTGGTCGGCCAAGTTCGAATCGCGGGTCTGGTACCGGTAGCTGAGGCTGCCGCTCAGCTTGCGGGTAAATTGCCGTGAAACTCCCATGCCGATTTGGAGGATATGAGCTTTTTCACCGTCGCCGTCGGAACTGATATCTTCCAGATAGGTCCAACCAATCGTGGGATTGAGCGTGATAAAGCGGCTCAAACGGTGGGCAATGTTCAAGGTTGCAGAGGTTGCCTCTGTGATATCTGAGTCTTCCAGGGCAGCGGTGATGCCGGGGCTGCGCGAAAACGAGATGCTGTAAGTGGTATTAGGTCGCAGGGGTTGGACATAGTTGAGAGCGAGCGTCGAGCTAATACCATCCACACGATCAGTGCCATTCGTTCTGTCGATGTTTGTATGGGCGAATCCGATGCTGACGGTCCCAGATAGATTTTGGGTGATTTGACCATTGATGCCGATTTCGGACGAATACCCATTCGAGTCTGACTCACCAAGACCATGACGATCAGTAATTCCGTACGTGTTGCGCAAAAACACGGAGTAATTGTCACGAAAATAGTAGGAGG
>CAZJCX010000307.1:0-2025 GCA_964544425.1 uncultured Verrucomicrobiota bacterium | reverse complement strand
GGTGTGAACGAGAACTGATAAGCGGTCTCTTCCTGTTGAGGGTCATCGGGCAGCCAATTGTCACGCCGCGATGCCGCGAAGTTGAAACCGACGCGGCCGAAGTTGCGCCCCACGCTCAACTGCGCTGTGTTGACATACTCAGGAACATCGTCGCGGTTGAAAGCGAACGTCTTCTCCAGCGGGTCATTCGAGAATGTGAAAATATCGCTCACCACAACGTCCCACCTTGCGATGTAAAATGGCAGTACAAGCGCCACGTTAATCGGGGAGTCGAAAGTCTCCTCCGTCCCGTCGTTTAGCGAGTAGGACATGGTGTATGATGCGCCGATGTTCAGTGTTAGCTGCTCCCCTCCCGGCAGCGTCGGAGAGACGATGATGGCCCCGGTCACCGTCGGTCCCGCCTCAAACTCAACATCCGATTGCGGATCGCTCTCGCTGGTGTTTTCGTTGTCGGTGTAGGTCACTCCCGCCGTCGCGCCCAAATTCAACCGGAACGGCCCCCAATTGATCGTTTGAGCAGGACTGGTGTTTGCGCTCCAGAGCAACGCAATAACCGCCAACAGCCAAGAGGGAAGGCGTGAGAACGGTGTGGTTTGAACTTGTAGCGGGGAAATGGCTGTGGGCATGTGTGTCCTTCGGCGCGAAAGGATTGGGGCGGATGATACCAACCGGTCGAAAGGAGTAAATAAAAATTTCCACCCTTTAGCGTGCCGGGCGTGGGGTGGTAACCTCTTCTTGGGTCCAGCGGTAGATGAGCTGGCGATAGTGCAGGTTCATCAGCGTGCCGATGGCGATCATGCAGAGGATGGCGAGGCTGAACACGATATAGCCCGAGTAGTCGTGATAGAGAGGCATCGCCGTCTCTTGACCGAATCCTTGCGCGACGAACGCGATCGTGACGATACGGGCGAGATTGCCGATGACGGCGAGGGGTATGCAGGAGAGGAACAAAACCCATTTCTTCCACCACTTGTCCATCGTGGTGTAGCCATAAATGGCGGTCAGGGCCATCAATGCAATCAGCGACCGGATCCCGCTGCACGGGTCGGCCACGTCGAGTGGCTCGAAGGTCTTCTTCACCGAATGAATCGCCGTGCCGTTCTGGATCACGTCCATGCCAAACACATTGAGGATTTTCACCGCAAACGTCGTGACAAACATCCGCAGCGGAAACGCCACCACCGAGTCGAGGAAGTTCAGCGGCACCATGAAAAAGAGGAAGGCGCACGCGAACCACAATTCTTTCGCCCAGTTCCAGCCCGCCAGATACCAGATCAGCCCGAACAACAAAATCGGCAATGACACTGCCAAAACGCGGGGATTGGCGGCGCGCACGCCAACCCAGTACAACATCAAGCCCAACCCCACTAAACTCAACCCAGCCGTCGCCGTCTCCATCGGAATGGCGTGGAGTTTTTTCTTCCAACGCCACATCAACAGCCCGACCGAGACGATCGGAACCACCCAGCCATGCGCAAAGTCCGCCCCCGAACCCCAGTAGCTCGCGAGCCACGCGAAGACCGACATGGCGCGCTCGTTGGCCACGCACGTCTTGTCGATCCCGTAGGCGTAGAACAACAACCCGAACGCGATGGCCGCCAAAATCCAGCGATTCCGTTCCGTCGGGTCCGTGGGAAACGCCAGCGCGCCCCGTTGGCTGCCGGCGGGTTTCGGCAAGAAGTTTTCGATGAGGTCACCGAGTTTCATGGGTCGAGGTTAGTTTATGGCAGAGTTTCCAAACGTCAATTCCGCACCCGGTTGCTCAACAGAACCTGCTGGCCGTCGGGCGTGACCGGCTCGATTTGCGTCAGCGGAAAACTGGGCGGCGGAGGCGGTTGAAACAGCCGCATGAGAAACCGCTGCTTGCCGGTCAGCAACTCGACTGTCTTGATGTCATTGAATGTCGCTTGGGTCAAATACACCGCGCTGACGTAGCGAACCGAATCGCTGATGCGCAGAAAATCTTTCTCCTCCGGCGGGATCCACAACGCCGACCGGTCGCCGTACCACGCCAACGCCCACGGA
>CAZJCX010000306.1:0-3017 GCA_964544425.1 uncultured Verrucomicrobiota bacterium | reverse complement strand
GCCACCACACCGAGTATCCCCTTCCAGTTTTTCATGTCAGTCTCCCATCCAGAACTCACGCGTCGCCGGCGCCGCCAATGCGCCGTCCAACGTCGCGAACGGCGCCGCCGCATACTCCCACACCCCCAACGCGAACACGACGGCCGCAAACACCGGCGCCAGTCGCCATGCCAGCGCGTACCACGGCGCTTCCGCCGCCCGCTCCACCCGCAACCGCGCCAGCAACCGGGTCTCAAACCCGAATTCCAATCGCGCCGTGTCCGGCTTCGCCTGCCGGGCCGCTTGGAACAGGTCGTCCAAATTATCGCTCATGGCTGGCCTCCAAAATTTCCTTCAGTTTGTTTCGCGCCCGGTGTGCGCGGACTTTCACGTTGCCCTCGCTCCACCCCGTCAATGCCGCGATCTCGCGGACGCTGCGCTCCTCCAATTCCAGTAACGTGATCACCAACCGCTCCTCTGCGCCCAGTTGCGCCAACGCCACCTCCAACACCTGGCGCGCCTCCTGCGCCGCCACATTGTCCGTCACGCCGACCTCCACGCCGTCCAATGACACGTTCTCCCGCTCGCGCCGGGTCCGCCGCAACAAATCGTAGCAGCCGCGCACCGCAATCCGCGACAGCCAGTGCTCGAACGGCGCGTCGCCCCGGTATTTCGCGAGGTTCCGGTATGCCTTGATGAAAATCTCCTGCGCGACATCGTCCAACTCCTGCTCGTGCCGCGCAAACCGGGCCGCGATGCTGAACACCCGCCGCTTGTGCCGCGCCACCAGCGCGGCGAACGCCTCATCGTCACCGGTGAGGGTGGATGCGATGAGGCGTTCATCCGTCGGCTCCATCGGGGGTGTTTTAGTCCCCGGCAATGTGTTTGGCAATGCGACTGAGCGCGTAGTCCACGTGGTCCTGAGCGTCGCGGTTCATCTCCTCCAGCGTCGCGTGTTGCTCACTCGTCAGCAGCGGCCGGACTTCGGCTGCCACCTTCGCGCGCACCACCGCCAGATCCGCTTCCGCTGCCGCCAGCCGGGCGGCTTGGGCGCGGATGGCCGCTTCATCGAACGACTCGCTGCGGATCCGGTCGCGCAACGCCCGCCGTTCCGCCACGCAGCGCTGCACCAGCGGTTCGATCTCCGGGAGATGTTTCTTCAACACCGCCCGCAACTCCGACTTCTGTTCCTCCGTCACGCCCAACGCGGCGAATCGCTCGGCCAACCGGCCGCGCTCCGCCGCCTGCGTAGCAATGACCCCGGTGCCGAGTACGGCACCGGCCAAGAGAAGAATGAGGACTGTTTTCATGGGTGTTCCTTTCACACCCCCAGACGCCGGCCGGCGCGCGAAGGTTACACGGCTGTCGCGGGCGCGGGGGCCGGCTCGCCGCCGGCAAACCAGCGCCAGATCGCCTTGAACCCTTTCAGGATGCCCACGTCCTGAACATCGCGAATGCCGTAAATCTGCGCGAGCGCCTCCTCATGCGTCCGGTAGCGCGGCGGCAACGAGAAAATCGCCTTCGGCTTGGCGCCGTCCACCGTCATGATCGTCGGGTACACCAACCCGCGCCCAATCGCGTACGCCGTGGCGGGCAATGTGACCGTGCGCGTCGGGAACACCAGCCACGGCCGGTACTCGAACGTCAGCTTGCCGTCGTCGTGTTTGAGAAGCTTGCCGTAGCTGCGAATTGGCGCGTGCTCGACCTTGCGGGCGGTGAACATCCAATTCGCATTCGGTGCCGGCTGGAATCGTTTGCGCCGCCGTGTGAAGAAATCCCACGTGAACACCGAGCCAAAGATCATCACGCGAAATGACCAGCCGGCAATGAAGTAGGCGATGACGATCACCACGGCCGACAACAGCGCGCCCAGCCACGGGTCAATCAAATGGATCGCCGTGAGTGTGCCCATCAACGCCGTGCGCGCCGCCTTCAACGCCGCATCCACCGGCCCGAACGGACTGATCAGGATCAACACATTGATGACATGCCCCACCAGCCACACCACAAAAAAAGCCGCCATCGCAAATGGGATCGTCAAAATGTTCAACAACGGCGCCAAATCCAACGCCCCCAACCCAAGCGTGTTCAACCCGTGCGCCGTCAGTCCCGAATGGGAAAAAATGGAAGCCACCATCGGCGCGAACGCCCCGGTCGCCACCAGCCCGCTCACTTTGCTCTCGATCGTCTCCGCGGCATCCAGCGGCTTTTTCCACCCGGTCGGCACCGCCGCGCCCGCCACGTCTTTGAACGCCACGGCCGCGGCCAGCAGCAACGCCGGCAACCAAAACGCCGGCTTCGCGTACCAGACCAGCTTGTCCTTTTGACCCGATGGCGTGCTGAAATAATCCCACGCCCCAACCGCGCTCACGCCGAGCAACGGCGAAATCGCCACCCCCGTAATCATCGTGATTGCCTTGGCCGCCTCCGCGCCGCGCGTGCGTTCGTTCTGGCTCGCCGCTTCGACCGGCTGGACGAGCGCCCATGCCACGACCGTGACCCACAACCATTTCATGCCCGGCATCCTACCAACAATCTCCCCCCGTTTCCAACTCCCGATATTCTTGCCGCCGCGACAGCGGCCCGCGCTTGTGCGCCGTCCCATCGGGCAGTACAGTGCGACGCGATGATGGTCACGCCGTTGCGTTGTGTATCTCTATTGTTGGCGCCCGCTCTCGCCAGCGCCGCCAACCTTGTTGCCAACGGCAGTTTTGTTGGCGGCTTGACCGGCTGGCAAACCACCTACGACCAACCGGGCGAAAGCTGGTACACCGAGAACCACCAGCACGTCTCCGTCGTGCCGCTGGAGAGCGGTCGTAAAACCGTCTTGCGGCTCCACGTCAAAGACCAATTCACCGCCGACAATCCCGGCGTGAAAGCCGACTCCTTCCCGATCCCCATCAAGCCGGGCGGTCGCTACAAATTCTCCGCGTCCGCCCGCAGCACGGGTCCGAATTGCCGGATCTTGCTCGAAGGCTACCAATGGCGACCGGCCACGACGCCTCACGACAACCCGACCATCTACGCGCTGTCGATCG
>CAZJCX010000305.1:0-3037 GCA_964544425.1 uncultured Verrucomicrobiota bacterium | reverse complement strand
CAGCATGGGCGACGACGCGGTCATCATCGAAGGCGTGGACTCCAAGATTTCCCGGCAAGCCCTCTACTCCACCGTCCACGGCGCGGGCCGCATCATGTCGCGCACCGCCGCCAAAGGCAAACGCGGCCAACCGGGTCGCGTGCGTCCCGACGAAATGAAACGCTGGCTGCGCGAAAAAGGCGTCACCTTGCGCGGCGGCGATCTCGACGAAGCCCCGCAAGCCTACCGGCGGCTGACCGAAGTTCTCGCCGCGCACAAGGAAACCATCCGCATTCTCCACACGTTGCGCCCGCTCGGCGTGGCGATGGCCGGCCGCGACATCGTGGATCCGTACAAGGATTGAAATGCCGGTCGGTCCGGCGCAGACTAGCGGTAAACGGAGGGCGTCGCATGAAAACATTCCGAAACTTCGTGAACAATGAGTGGGTCAGTGCCGCGGAGACCCGCCAGATCATCAATCCCGCCACCGCCGAGCCGTTTGCCGTCGTGCCGGAAGCCGGTACGGCCGACGTGGAGCGCGCGATTGCGGCGGCGCGGACGGCGTTCGACAACACGGATTGGCGTGATTCGTCGAAAGCGCAGATGCGCGGTCGGATTCTGTTCAAGATGGCGGAGCTTGTCCGAAAGAATCTCGCGCGGCTGGCCGAATTGGAAACGCGCAACACCGGCAAGCCGATCGTCGAAAGCGAATTCGACATGAACGACACCGCCACGTGCTTCGAGTACTACGGCGGTCTCGCGACGAAAGTGCATGGCGAAACGCTCTCCGTACCGGACAACGCGCTGAACTTTACGCTGAAGGAGCCGGTTGGCATCTGCGGCCTCATCGTCCCGTGGAATTACCCGCTCATGCTCGCCGCGTGGAAACTCGGGCCCGCAATCGCGGCGGGTTGCACCGTGGTCGTCAAGCCCGCCGAGCAAACGCCGCTCACGATGCTGGAATTCTGCCGGCTCGTGCAGCAGCACATCCCCGAATTGCCGCCCGGCGTGCTCAACGTGATCACCGGCGACGGCCCGGTCGCCGGCCGCGCGCTCGTGGAATCACCGCACGTGGACAAAGTCGCGTTCACCGGCGGCACGGACACCGGCAAAGCCATCCTTCGCAGCATCGGCAGCACGCATTTGAAAAAAGTCAGCCTCGAACTCGGCGGCAAATCGCCGAACATTTATTTCGCCGACGCCGATCTGGAAGCGGCGACCGACGGCGCGCTCTTCGGCGTGTTCATCAACCAGGGCGAAGTGTGCAGCGCCGGCTCGCGCGTGCTCATTCAGAAAGGCATCTGGAACAAATTCATCGCGCGGATGAAGGAGAAAACCAAACGCATCACACTCGGCGATCCGTTGAAACGCGCGACGAAGATGGGCCCGCTCGTCAGCGCCGAGCACCAGCAAAAGGTGCTCGACTACATCGAAATCGGCAAACGCGAAGCGAAGTTACTGATGGGCGGCGACCAGCCCAAAGGCCGCGGCTATTTCGTCCGACCCACCATCTTCGAAACCGACAACACCACCAAGATCGCCCGCGAAGAAATCTTCGGCCCGGTCGTGGCGTGCATTCCCTTCACGGACGAAGCCGACGCGTTGCGCATCGCCAACGACACTCCGTACGGCCTCGCCGCCGCGGTCTGGTCGCGCGACATCTTCAAATGTCTCCGCGTCGTCAAACATCTGCGAGCCGGTATCGTCTGGGTCAACACCATGCAACCCTGCTACGTCGAATCCCCGTGGGGCGGCTACAAACAAAGCGGCCAAGGCCGCGAGATGAGCTTGCACGGCATCGAGGAATTCCTCGAAACCAAACAAGTCCACATCAACCTCAACGAAGCTGGTATTGGCTGGTATTAACCCGCCATGATCGAATACATCCGATTACTTGGCGGCGATTGGTGGCGGCGGCTGACGACGGATTGGACGCAGCACGATACCTATCTGCTGCTCGGAGTGCTCGCGGGGATCATCGTTATCGGTCTTCTGCTGACAAAGCGGCGATAAGATGACCGAGAACGCCTCCCCCACTCCGCACCGGCGGCGACCGCGTTATGCCGGGAAGTATCCGCGGAAGTTTGCGGAGAAGTACAAGGAACACGACCCGAGCCGGTATGCGGCGACGATCGAAAAGGTCATCGCCTCCGGCAAGACACCGGCGGGCATGCACCGGCCGATCATGGTGGCGGAGATTCTGGAGGTGCTCGCGCCCCAACCCGGTGAGGTGGCGGTGGATTGCACGCTTGGGTACGGCGGGCATGCACGCGAAATCCTCAAGCGCGTACTACCGGGGGGACGGTTGATCGGACTGGATGCTGACCCGATTGAATTGCCGAAGACTGCGGCGCGACTGGCCGGGGAGGGTTTCTCCGCACACCGCAGCAACTTTGCCGGGTTGCCCCAGGTGCTCGCGGCGGAAGGGCTGACCGGCGTGGATGTGATTCTGGCCGACCTCGGCGTGTCCTCCATGCAACTCGACGACCCGGCGCGCGGGTTCACGATGAAATGGGATGGGCCGCTCGACATGCGGATGAATCCGCACCGCGGCCAACCGGCCAGCGCGTTGCTCCAGAAGATTTCGGCCGAGAAATTGGCGGAGCTGTTGCGGGAGAACGCCGACGAGCCGGCAGCGGAAGAGTTGGCGGCGCGCCTGGCCGGCAAGCTGTTCGCAACCACGCGTGAGCTGGCCAAGGCGATTGGGGACGATGCGGATTGCGCGCGCCGCGTGTTCCAAGCCCTGCGGATTGCGGTGAACGACGAGTTGGGCGCGCTGGAGTCGCTGTTGCGCGTGCTACCGGCTTGTCTCAACCCGGGCGGTCGCGTGGCGATTTTGACGTTTCATTCCGGTGAAGATCGCCGGGTGAAGAAGGCGTTTGAGAGCGGCGCGTATGCGGCGCGGGCGGAGGAAGTGATCCGCCCGTCACCGGAGGAACGGCGCGAGAATCCGCGGTCGGCTCCCGCCAAGTTGCGCTGGGCGCGCCGGGCGGCTACACTCGCGGCGTCATGAGCGCGATCTCTCTCAAGACGTCCATCCCCGGCCCGAAATCCCAAT
>CAZJCX010000304.1:0-3080 GCA_964544425.1 uncultured Verrucomicrobiota bacterium | reverse complement strand
CGGAGAACAGCGCGGCGAGCGCCCAGTTATCGTTGCCGCCCGCGCGCCACCGGCGCATTCCTTCCCGGCAAATGGCGTCGGTCATCGGGTTCGCCTTGCAGGAGACGAATGGTTCGATGAGTTGCGTTAGAGCATCCAGCCGGGAAGCCGGGGCGGCCAGCATCACTTCGGGATCCACCAGCGCAATCCGCGGCAACATCAGCGGACTTCGGAGGCTGACTTTGACTTTGTGTTCCGGTGAACCGAGCACCGCGTTGCGGGTGACTTCGGAGCCAGTCCCGGCGGTGGTGGGAATCGCGATGAACGGTACCGGCGGGTTGGTAATCGCCCGCCCTTTGCCGATGACTTCCACGTAGTCGAGCGGGTCACCGGGATTCGTAAGCAATGCGGCAATCGCCTTGCCGGTATCGAGCACGCTGCCGCCGCCGAACGCAATCACGAGATCGCACGGTTTCCGACCGGCTCGCGCCGTGTCGAGCGTCGGCTCCCCGGCCACGGAGAATGTGTCGTAATCCACCCCGGCTTCCGTCAACGCCGACAACACCGGCTCGACACGCTGCACCGCGCCCGCCGATTTGCCGATGACGACCAGCGCCCGGCTGCCAAACGGTTTCGCCAGCGCCCCAATCTCACGCACCTTGCCGGCCCCAAAGACGATCCGCGCGGCGGTGGCGAACTCGAAGTTCATTGGAAAGTTGTTTTCCTCTGTCACCCTGAGCGAAGCGAAGGGTCTCTGTCGCTCGGCGCGCCCGGCGGTCACGCCCGACCCGACACATTATTTTCTGCGGTCGGGCTGGACCGCCGGGCCAGCCGCTGACTGCAAGGGGGTTAGAGTTAGTTGTGACGATCTGGGGATCGCGCCCCCTCGCGCGCATCCTTGGCGGCATCGAAACCTGCTGCTGAATGTCCCATCCGTTCGCTGCATGTGATCATCCTGCCTGAAACAGGCCGGCGCGGCAAGCCGTCAGCCGGTCCAGAAGACTTCCGTATAGAGCGCGCGGGTGCGCGGCTCGGCGAACATGGCGGCGGTGACCTCCGCCCATTTCTGATAGTGCGCCGTCGCTTTGTGTGCGGCAGGAGCGTCCGCAGTCCGGTAGGCTTCGTAGAGGACGAAGCGGGTGGGATCGTCTTGTTGCTGCAAGAGGTCGAAGCGAGCGATACCGGGTTCTTGCGCGCTGGCACGGGCGTTCTCGAGGGTGGCGGCTCGAAAGTCTTCCACAGATTCGGGTTTCACGCGGGCGTGGACGATAAGGATGTGCATGGAGGCAGGATAACAAACGAGTCGGGAGCCGACCACGAAAAGGAGCGGGGCGTCGCGCCCCTTGTTCCCTGCGCGACGCCCCGAGAGCCTATTCGGCGAGGCAGAAGCTCAGGACGATCCGCAGCCGGCGACTCCCAAACTTCGCCCAGACCTTCGTCTGGCTCTGTGAAACTGCGGTGGGGAACGTGTGACAATCTGGTGAAAGCGTCGGGCGCACGACCTTGACGCGCCGGTGGGCGCGGCGTACTATTTTGCCGTGAGGTGGATGATCGCCACGTTGCTGGCCGTGTTGGTGGGGAGTCTCCCCAGCGAGCCCGCTAGTTGTGACACGGTGGCGATGGAGTGTTGCGCGGCAGCGGTCCCATGCGCGGATTGCTCGTGCGCGTTGGGGACCGCGCCGGACTCGCCCGCCGCGAATCCAGTCGTCTCACCAACCGCCCGCGACGATGGCCGGGCGGTCGCCGCCGTTGCGGTGTGGACACAACCGCCCCTCCGCCTATCATCCCGTCCGGACGAGATGCCGGCGGCGCTTCACGGTGTTGCTCTCCTGCTCTTCCTTCAGACCCATGCCTTCCTGATTTGAGACAACCGCCGCGCCGGTGGTGTGTCCTGTCAGGTTGGTCATGGAATCTCTCGAACTCAACGATTCGCATCTTGTCCGCCGGCTCCAAGCCGGTGAGGAAGCCGCTTTTGACGCGTTGCTGGAACGCCATCAGCGGGCGGTGCTCAATTTTTGCTACCGGCTCCTCGGTAATGCCGCGGACGCGGACGACGTGGCGCAGGAAACCTTTGTGCGCCTCCACCAACAACGCGCCAAGCTCGACCCCGACCGGCCTTTGCCGGCGTGGCTGTTCACGGTCGCGCGGCGGCAGTGCATTGATCGGTTGCGACAGCGAAGACGGCGGCACTCGGTCGCGTTGAGCGATGCGCCGGAGCTGGCGACGTCCGACGCCAGCGGCCGGCAACGCGAAATGGCGGATGAAATCGCCGCGGCGGTGGCCGCCTTGCCGGAGGAACAGCGCGCCGCTTTCGTGCTGAGTGAGTATCACGACCTCCCCGATGCCGAGATTGCCGGGGTGATGGGGTGCTCGCGAAAATCCGTCGAACTCCGGCTCTATCGCGCCAAGCAAACACTGCGCGCGCGGCTGCGTCATCTACTGGAATGAGACGAGCGGCCCAATTGCTTGACGGGCGCGCGCTGGCGCACTAACGTCGCGGCGTGACTCGGGTCGTCAGAATCTTGGTTTTCTCCGTGGTGCTGTTTTCATTGGCAGGTGAGTTGGAGTGTTTTGCCACCGCTAACGACGATTGCACGCCGACCATGTGCGCCACGTGCTCCCAAAGCATTCTGAGTGTGGAACAAGCCATCATCCTCCATCATTTCCCGCAAGCCGGCACGGCGGTTTCAACAACGATATTGCCCCCGGTCTGCCCCGTCCTCGGGGAACTGACGCCCCCGCCGAAAGCCCGCGCCTGATCTGACAGGCGCGGTGTGCCCCGCGGGCTTGGCCCGGCCAAGTCCGCTTCCGTCCTCAATCAACTCGTTTGCCGGCAGGTGCTATGAATCAACTTGGTTGTGTTGGATGTGTACTCTGGTTGTCCGCAGCGTGGTCGGCGGTCGCCGCCGAGCCGTTGTTGACGTTGCCGCAAGGCATACAAGCGGCGCTGGCCGACAATCCCGAATTGAAGTCGGCACGCGCGCAAGTCGCCGCGGCGACCGGTCGCGCGGTGCAGGCCCGCGCGTGGCCGAATCCCGAACTCGAACTCAGCGCCGAAGACATTCCCTCCGCCAACGTGGGCTTGTCGCAATCGCAAAACA
>CAZJCX010000303.1:1638-3083 GCA_964544425.1 uncultured Verrucomicrobiota bacterium | reverse complement strand
ACTCTAAATCTTTCAGCAGCCGTTCGGCGTACTTTGTGATCCGGAGAATCCATTGCCGGAGTGGACGCCGGTAGACTTGCTTGTGGCCTTTGCGGTCGCAGGTGCCGTCGGCGTTGACCTCCTCGTTGGCGAGCACGGCCTGGCAGCCATCACACCACCAGACGGGAATCTCGGCTTCGTACGCGAGACCTTTCTTGTAAAGCTGGAGAAAAATCCATTGCGTCCATTTGAAGTACTGCGGATCGGTCGTATCCACCTCCCGGTCCCAGTCGTAGGAAAAACCGAGCATCTGGATTTGCCGGCGGAAGGTATCGATGTTCTTCTTCGTGGTGACGGCCGGATGGGTGCCGGTATCGATGGCGTACTGCTCGGCCGGCAAGCCGAACGCATCCCAGCCCATCGGGTGGAGGACGTTGCAGCCGGTCATCCGCTTGTACCGGCAATAAATGTCAGTGGCCGTGTAGCCTTCCGGGTGTCCCACGTGCAACCCCGCGCCGGACGGGTAGGGGAACATGTCGAGCACGTAGAGTTTCTGCTTACCGGGATCCTCTTTCGCGGCAAAGGTTTTGTTGCCGAGCCAGTAGCGTTGCCACTTCGGCTCGATGACATCAAAAGGATACTTGCGCCGTACCTGCGGTTGGGGCTGGTCTGACATGAGGCGCGACTATATCGGCGGCGAAAACCGCTCGTCAATCTCCGCGAAGCTGACCATGCGTCGCCGGTCTTCATCCCAGAGGTTGCAGCGGAAGGCGCGCGGCAGATCGCCAACGCGACATTCCGTGAATTGGATGCCGAGGTTTTGCAGCGCGCGGTGCGTGGCCGGCAGGTTGTAGAGCGGGATGGTGGGTTTGAGGTGGTGGACGGAGTGGAAATTGATGTAGCCGAGCGCCCATTCCATCCACCAAAATGGCAGCCGCAGCGTCATGCTGCCCTTGACGCCCGCTTCGAAGAACGACCACTCGTCATCGGACGCATAGTAGGAGTCCTCAAACTGGTGTTGCGTGTAAAACAGAATCACTCCAATCGTCACCGTCATCAAGATCGCCACGGCATACGTGATCGCCCACGGTTTGGCGACCGCCCAATTGCTCCACGTCCACCAGGCCACCGCCACGTAGAACGCATCAAGCGCGGCGATGTTGATCAACTCGACCGGCTTCGGTTTCCGGAAGATACCGGCCCAGGGAAAATAGAGGAACGGGAGCCGGTGGAAAAAGAAGAACATCACCGAGGGGATCACCAACAAAAAATGCAGCCGGTGCCGGAACCCCCGATAGAGCGCCTTTTGCCAGCCCGGCAGGGAACGATACCGGCTCACGGACATCGTGTAAATGTCGCCGAGGCCGTCCTGCTGTTCGAGATTGCCGCTGGTTCGGTGATGGTGCCAGTGCAGTTTGCTCCAGTGGATCATCGGCGTGAATACGAGCGCGCCGGAGATCTGGCCG
>CAZJCX010000303.1:274-1604 GCA_964544425.1 uncultured Verrucomicrobiota bacterium | reverse complement strand
TGCGAGCGCGCCGTGCCCGGCATCGTGCATCACCACAAACGTTCGCGCCAACCACGTCGCCAGCAACACACAACTCACCGCCCACGGCAACGCCCACAGCAGACTACCAGCCGCCATCCGCGGATAGAAAACCGCCGCGCCCAGGTACCACGTGGCGGCGACCAGTATCATTGTCGGCAAGAACTCGCCAAAGAATGCCCGGCCCGCGCGCGGTCGGACCGCGTCGGCGAGAATGCGCGTAGCCTGACGTTGAATCTCCGGTGCTGTCGTCGTCATGCGAACCTCCTTGCAGCCCCCCAACCCAACACCGCGAGAGTACCGGCCCGCGAAAGAATGGGCAAGTGGGAAGCTTGGCCCACTTTTTCTGCTGCTTGCGCTCGCCAGACGGCTTTGTTATGAGCGCAGTCAATGAGCCACGCGATTCGGGTCACCGTTTGGGGGGAATTCGTTCACGAAAAGAAGAACGAGGCGGTGCGCAAGATCTATCCGGACGGAATGCACGCCGTCATCGCGCGGGGACTCGGTCAGTTCCCGGACTTGCAGTGTCGGACGGCAACCTTGCCGGAGCCGGAGCATGGGTTGACGGAGGACGTGTTGGCGAAGACCGATGTGCTGACGTGGTGGGGCCACGTGGCGCACCGGGACGTGAGTGATGAGGTGGTGAAGCGAGTTCACCGGCATGTGCTCGAGGGCATGGGGTTGATCGTCCTGCACTCCGGTCACTTCTCGAAAATCTTCCGCGCGTTGATGGGGACAAATTGTTCATTGAAGTGGCGTGAGGCTGACGAGAAGGAGCGGCTCTGGAACGTTGCGCCCGGTCATCCGATCACGGAGGGCATCGGCGATTACTTCGAGTTGCCGGTCGAGGAAATGTACGGCGAGCGCTTCGACATCCCGGAGCCGGACAAGTTGATTTTCATTTCGTGGTTTGAAGGGGGCGAGGTGTTTCGCAGCGGTTGCTGCTGGGAGCGCGGTCATGGGCGCGTGTTTTATTTTCGACCGGGGCACGAAACGTACCCGACGTATCACAACGAGACGGTCATTCGCGTCATCGCCAACGCCTGCCGGTGGGCGCGTCGCCGCGTGACCATCCCGGACAAGTGTCCCAACTCACCGGCGTTGGAACCAATCAAGAAGAAGGAGCAAACTTTTGGCCGCGCGGGAATCATTCAATGAAGAAACTCAGAATCGGTGTTATCGGGTTGGGAATTGGACGGCATCACATTGCCGGGTATCACACGCATCCGCGGGCGGACGTCGTGGCGATCGCGGACATGGATGAGACGCGGTTACGCGAGATCGGAGACAAGCACGGCGTAGATGCGCGGTA
>CAZJCX010000303.1:0-257 GCA_964544425.1 uncultured Verrucomicrobiota bacterium | reverse complement strand
AAGAGATGCTGACCCAGGAGAGACTCGATATCGTCAGCGTCTGCACACCGAACAAGTTCCACTCGCCGCTGACAATCGCCGCGTTGCAGGCCGGGGCGCATGTGTTGTGCGAGAAGCCGATGGCGATGAGCGCCGCGGAAGCGACGCAGATGCTCGCCGCCGCCGCCCAAGCCGGCAAGCGCATCATGATCAATTTCTCCTATCGGTTCGACCCGAACGCCCGCGCGTTGCACGATCAAGTCGCGGCTGGTGTGCTC
>CAZJCX010000302.1:0-3099 GCA_964544425.1 uncultured Verrucomicrobiota bacterium | reverse complement strand
TGGTGTCAGCAGTGTCAAGACTTGTTGGAGAGTAATCTCAGGTGCTTTTTCCCTTACCGGTGTGTTTGGGCGTTTCGGTGTCGGTGCTCGTTTGAATGCTGGAATTGACCTCTGCTATGACTGGGCAACGAGCAATGTTACGCTTGATTTTAACTTTGAATTTACGCCGATCTTCAATATTCAAGGCGCTGGTAATATTGGAATCGGTCTTCTTCGTCGGTTGCTACTTCGACATCTAGGCCGTCGGATTGCCGGTGCTGCTGGCACCAGTGGCGAACACAGCATAGTTCTCGGAAATGGTCGTGGGCCAAGACTTTGGGCGGCAGCGATTTGTCCCCCTCAAATCGTTTGCCCGTAGCTTATCGATATATTTCTATATTTTTCGGCGTGGAGACAAGTGTCATGGCTGAACAAAGCGACAAGAATAGCAAGCTCTTACAATGGATTGTGTTCCTTGGATTGTACTGTTGGACTGTCTTGTTGGGTCCATTCCCGTTTTGGGGTCATGCAGCCGCGGCGTAACCAGCTGAAGTTGGTGGAGGTTGCGACGTTGGCGGCGTGACCTCGAGGGTCGCGTTCAGTTCGGCAACCATGTCGGGGGATTGCCATTTCCACGTCAGCCGACGATCCGTAGCTATGCTCTTGGTGATCTTCGCAAAGGTTTCCGGCCAGCGCCGGCTTAGCACCAACCCACGCAACACCAGCATGCCTTCAGCATTTTCCTCTTTCCAGAAAACACTGTTGCCCTTCATGCGCAAGTTGATCACACGCCGGATCGCGCTCTCAATGGCACCGCTTCCCACGGGGAGTTTGCGGCGGCGAAACTTGGCATAGGCCAAGTGCCCGGCGTCGCCATGGCGTTCCAGGTAGTTGATTTCCGTCCACACTGGCGCATTCTCGTCCAGGCCGTTTGCCAACATCAGGTCGATCAGTTCACGCACCACTTTCTGCCACTCGCCGCGCTTGAGCCACTTGCGTAACTTCTTGAACACGCGCGGACGCTCCGACTCGTCCACCAACGACTCCAACGCCAAGCTGACGTGATGCACCGCGTGGCACCAATCCAAGCCGTTAGACACTTGGTGTTTCTTCAATCCCAAACGCTTGGTCACCCACTCCAGCCGATCCCAAATCCACGGCGCGCCGTCGGCCCGAAACGCCACCACTTCTGCCTGGGAAGCGCCGACTTGGTGTAAACGCATCGCCAGCACTTCCAAAATTTCATCGGGACCTTGGAACGTGCCGTCAAGGATCGGCTTGGCGCCCTTCTTCATGCAGCCTTGCTCGTCCATCTCAAACACGATGATGAGCTTGGGTTCACGCCAGTCGGTCCGGTAGCGGCGTTTCTGCGTCTTGGTTTTACCCTGGCCCTTTTGCTTGCGTTTGGTCTTGCGAATCTTCGCGCGGCCGCCGTCGATCATGGCGCCGAATCGTTTGCCGCGACCATCGGCGGCAGGCAACTTCCCTTCTCGATAGAGTTCCAACTCGCGTTTGCGAAACGTCAACGCCGCTTCCGCCGCGTACTGGCCGATGCCGTGAACTTCCTTGATGTTGAGTTTCATGCCGCGCTCGACCAACTCGTGCTGGACCGCTTCATACGACGGCAAGAGCGCCGTCAGCCGACCCACCTCGCGCACCAAGGCCGGACTCTTGCCTTCTTGAATGCCGAGAACGCCCAGCTCCGGATACAACCCCGAACCTTCGCGGCCGCGCTTCTTGCCGGTCCGCAACGCCGGGCTGCAGTAAAGCGTGGTGATCCACAACAGCAATCCGCCCAACAACCGCACACGCAGCCGACGTGGTTCACCGCCACGCAATTTTCGTTTGGGATCGGTCGGCGCTACTTTTTTTGAGCGGTCTTGGCGAACTCGGCGTCTGCCGTCGCTTCCGCCAGCAGCCCGGCAACGACTTGGTCCGCCATCTGCGCAAACGCGCGATGAACTTCCTTCTCTACGTCGGCGAATTTGCCAGGGTCTTGTTGCAACGCGACCAACCACTCTTTGGGACCGGCCTGAAGCCGTTGCTGAATTTGGCTGAGCACCGGATCAATGCCGGCGACAACCATCCCCTTCTTGGATTCCATGCGAACCTCCATGATGTCCATCCTCCTGCGGACTTGGTTGATTTTCGAGCGCAATTCCTGATCGGCGATGGTATCATAAGTTCCGGTTCAACTCACCCCATTTTGGGAATGGACCCGGGGACGTTCCAATATCCCGGTAATGGCGGCAGATGTGTTTCTGTCTGCGACCAGCACAACGAGATCGGTCGGCGGCGGTTCGGCGGGGGTCTTCGTTTTCTTTTGTTTCATCCCAGAACCCCAGCGGCGAATAGAAGACCCAGGTTTGTCTCTCCCTTCCACTCCTTCAATCGCGGATGATCGGGGCCAGCTACGATATCGGTGGAGCCTTCTGGCGTTTTCGCAAAACACAACAGGCTACGAAGGTCGGCGATATTTAGAATTACGGGGGAGTGCGACGCGATTAGAATCTGCGCGTCGTATGCCGAGGACAGGGACTGAAAGACGGTTTCGACGGCTTTGGGATGAATGCCGTTCTCCGGCTCCTCGATCAGGTAAATGCCCTTGAAAGACGGGACGTACGCTGGGAGCGTCAACGCGACTAGCCTCAGCGTGCCGTCAGAGACCACCCATGAAGGCACTTCCAGCCCGCTCCTATAGCGAACTTGTAAATAGCAATGGTTGTCGTCGGGTCGATCGATGACGTCGATGTTCTGGATTTCCGGGAGAGCGGTTTGGACGTGTGCGAGCCAGCCGCGGAATCGCTCTTGGTCTTTCTTGAGTTCCCTGATGACCCACGGGATATTGGAGCCATCTGTGCGGAAGCCGCGGCGATGATGCGGTGGACTTGCACGCCGAATGATGAGGCTGTTCAGGATGAACGGCTGCACGCCCTCCGTGAGTATCCCTTTAAGCCACGTGGAAACTGGAAATTTGGACTCGTCTGATGGAAGACTGCCAAGCGCCGATTTCTGCAATCCGAGCATGAAAGGCGTAACCCAACCTTTCCCTGGCTTTGGGTGCGTTTCGGAATTGTAGTTGGTATTTCCCTTGGGTCCCCGACTCAGAATCGTTCGCAC
>CAZJCX010000301.1:0-3104 GCA_964544425.1 uncultured Verrucomicrobiota bacterium | reverse complement strand
TCGCGCGACCTGGCCCCCGGTCGCGGGCCGTTGGCGCGCTCGCTGCCCATCCTTGCATTGAACTTCGGGGGGGGAGTAGGATGCGGATATGAGTAGATATTGGGCGGCGTTGGTGTTGGCGGCGACTTTGGCCGGGGCGGACGACAAGGTGGAGTTGACCGGCCTGAAGATCGTCGGCGGCGAGAAGAAATTTGTGGAGGCGACCGGGGCGGTGGCGTTGACGAACGGGATTTTGGAGTTTGTGAGCGTGATGCCGGGCGGTCGTGAGTACGAAAGCCTGTTGACGATCACGGCGAAACCGTCGGCGCTGCAATTCGCGTTGCTGCTGATCGGGGCGGAACCCGGCAAGGTGCCAGAGGCCGGGATGCCCAAGACGCACCTGCCGGATTTTGAACGCGGGTCCCGTTTGGTGATCGAAGTGGAGTGGACGGCGGACGGCGAGACGCGGCGGGTGCCGGTCAGCGCGTGGTTGCGCGACCGCAAGACCGGGCAGGCCCCGGCGAAGCTGGAGTGGATTTTTTCCGGCTCGTATTTCACGGAGGATTTCAACGGGCATCAGTTGTTCATTGCGGATGCGGAGGAGGCGCATGTGGGTTTGTGGTGGAACCCGGCCATCCCGGTCAACGTCATGGGCGAACACGGCAATCCATATCAAGGCGATCAAGCGGGGTTCGAGGCGAACACCGCGGTTGTCCCACCGGTCGGCACGCCGGTGAAGGTAATCTTTCATCAACCGTGAGCGAGTCGGCGCGGTTTTGCGATTGAAGCAGGCATTGTATGGCAATTCCCGAAATCTGGTTATGGGTGGGATTCACGCTCTTCATCCTCGCGATGCTGGCGGTGGACTTGGGGTTGATGCAGCGCCGGCCGCACGTGATCGGGATGAAGGAGGCGCTGGGGTGGTTCGGCGTGTGGACGGGGATGGCGCTGGTGTTCAACGTGGGCGTGATCCTGTGGCATCCGCGCGGCGGGGAAGCGGGGTTGGAATTTTTCACCGGGTTTCTCGTCGAGAAATCGCTCAGCATTGATAACGTCTTCGTCTTCATTCTGATCTTCCGGTACTTCCACGTGCCCGCGACGTATCAACACAAGGTGTTGTTTTGGGGGATCGTGGGCGCGATTGTGTTGCGCGTGGTGTTCATCATCGGCGGCGTGGCGTTGATGGATCGGTTCCATTGGACGATGTACGTGTTTGGCGCGTTTCTCGTCGCGACCGGCATCGGGATGATGCGCAAACGCGAGGCCGAGTACGACCCGGCCAAGAACTGGGTGATCCGCCAGTTCCGGCGCGTGTTCCCGGTCACGCCGGGATTTCATCGGGACCGGTTTTTCATCATGAAGGACGGCCGCCGCTGGGCGACGCCGTTGTTCGTGACGCTGCTGGCGATCGAATCATCGGACATCATCTTTGCGGTGGATTCGATTCCGGCCATCTTCGCCATCACGCCGGATCCGTTCATCGTGTACACCTCGAACATTTTCGCGATGCTGGGTTTGCGGGCGCTGTATTTTGCCGTGGGCGGGTTCATGCAGATGTTCCACGCACTGCACTACGGGTTTGCCTCGATCATCCTGATTCTCGGCGTGAAGATGTTGCTGACCGACGTGTACAAGATGCCGGTCGGGCTGTCGCTGGTGCTGATCATCGTGATTCTGCTGGTCTGCATCATCGTTTCCCTGCTGCGGCCGCGGCGTGCCGACCTCAAGTTGCTCTTCGAGCGCACGGAGCGGCTCGGCCTGATTCCGTTTCGGCGTTTGTTGCTCATCGAAAATGTGCTCGATGTCGGCAGCCTCAAGGTGCGCGACGCCATGCGCACCCGGCAGGGAGCGCGGGTCGTTGATCTCGTTCGCCCGTGGCCGGAAAACCTCCAACTGCTGCGCGAGACGCGTTTTTCCCGGTACCCCGTGGTGCGCGGCGAAACGCCCAAGCCGCTGGGCATTCTGCACGTCAAAGACCTGCTCACCGGCGATAACCTCACGGCGCTCACGCCGGATCAGTTGACGAAGCTGGCGCGGCCGTACATCGAAATCCGCGACGATGTGCCGCTGGAAGATTTGCTCGGCCGGTTCCAACGCCGGTTCGAGCAGATGGCCATCGTCGTCAACGACCGCAGCGAGTGGGTCGGGATCATCACCATCGAGGACATCCTCGAAGAAATCGTCGGCAAGATCGGCGATGAATATGATGTCGGTCGCGCGGGCCGGTATGTCTCGTTGGCGGACGCGCTCAGTCCCGGCCGAGTGCTCTTCAACTTGACCGCCAGTTCCATTCCCGATGCGATTCGCCAGATTGTCGCGCGCGTGCCCGCTGCCGAATGGCCGGTGCCGACCGGCACCATCAGCCGCGCCGCGCTCGAACGGGAAGCCACCATGGTCACCTACCTCGGCCACGGCCTCGCCGTGCCGCACGCCCGCGTGGACGGCATCGAGGGTCCCGTGCTGGCGTTTGCGCGTTCCGACGAAGGCGTGCCGGTGGAAGGCTCGACGGAGCGCGCGGAATTGTTTTTCATGCTGCTCACGCCCACCAGTCTCGCCCGGCAACAACCGCTCCTGCTGGCGGACATCGTGGGGCTGTTCGAGAGCGAATACGTCGTCGAACGCCTCCGCAAGTCCAACACCCCGGCCGACGTCATCGAAGCCGTCCGCGCCGGTCAGCAAATCGCATTGGACTGAGCCAATGAATTTCGCTCCGCTCCACCGCCGGGAGGCTGCGTGACCATCCGCTGGGTGCTGGTGGACGGCTACAGCGTGCTCCACACGTGGACGCGGTTTCAGTCGCGGGCCGGTCGGAGCCGGTTGTTGGTCAAACAGCGCGACGAACTCGTCCGGGTGTTGCGGCAATATGCCGACGCGACCGGGCGGCGTGTGACGGTCGTGTTCGACGGCTACGCGGCCAAACGCAAACCGGACGTCGCCGAGGTTACGCCCGGTATCGAAGTGCTGTACTCCGAATCGGGCAAGACCGCGGATGACGTCATCGAACGTGTCGTGGGGCTGTTGCCCAACCGTGCCGAACTGCTCGTGGTCACCTCCGACAACGCCGAGCGTCGCACCGTCGAAAGCCTCGGCGCCGAAAGCCGGTCGGGGGAGGTTTTTGAGGAAGA
>CAZJCX010000300.1:0-3123 GCA_964544425.1 uncultured Verrucomicrobiota bacterium | reverse complement strand
AGCGCCTGCCGCTGCTCTTGGGTGAGGTCGCGCAACTCGCGCAGCGAGTCGGGATTATCCGGCAAGGCGGGTGACGGGAAACTCTCGGCATGCTGCTCGAAATCCACGAGCGTGTCCACGGCCCGCTCCATCCCCAGCCCGGTGAAGCGGTCAATCTCCGCCGGTGTCCCGCCGAATCCCGCGCGGTTCAAAAGATGCGCCGCCAGCGTCTTGTTCCACGACCCGCGAAATGTCGCCAGCCCACTCATCGTGCGCACCCTAATCGTACAACCCCGCGAGGAAAAGGTTACGAATCCGTTGTCACTCGTGGATTGTGGCGCTGCACTCAAGCCGATTGGACGGACGCACCCGTAAAGGGTGCGGCTACGGGAAAGTAGCCGCAGGCTTTAGCCTGTGTGACTCGATTCGGACGCACCACTTCAGGGATGGGACGCGCACCGATGCATCCATGACTGGGCATTACCCCCCTTCGCCGGCTGTGGATTTTTCTCCCTTGTGAGCGGGGCTTTGCTACGGTGAGCGCATGAAAGCGTTTTGGTTGGGTTTGGTGTTGGTCAGCACGGCTGCGGGCGATATGATTTATCTCGCCAATGGAAAGACGGTGACCGGGCGGGTGGTGAGGTATTCGCAGATGACGTTTGAGGTGGCGGATGAGAAGGGCGCGGTGTCGCGGCACGCGCAGGCGATGGTGAAACGGATTCAGTTCACCGGGGGCGAGGCAAGCATCGCGACGGTGAACCGCGGGTCGGTGCGCGGGGTGTTGACCGGCTACGAGAGCGCGCAGTTCCTGTTGAAGACTGGCAGCGGCGAGGAACGGATTTCCACGACGATGGTCCGCGAAGTCAATTTCGGGGGCGGCGTCAGCGTCAAGGCGATTGCTCAAGTGACCGGGAACGATCTGATGAAACACGTCCCGCGCGGCAAGGTGACGATTGTGGATTTCTACGCCGATTGGTGCGGGCCGTGCCGGGTTATTGGGCCGCAGTTGGAAAAGATGGCGCGCGACGATGCGGACGTGGTGTTGCGGAAGGTGAACGTGGACCGCAACGCCTCGCTCTCGGAGCAATACAAGGTGAGCAGCATCCCCCACATCATCGTGTTTGACAGAACCGGCAAGGAAGTCGGCACGGTTACCGGTCTGGACACGGAGGGCGTGAAGCAGCTTGTCGCGAAAGCCAAAGCCAGCTAACGTCCCCGCCCCATGAGAGACCCCCGGATTGAAAAGCTGGCCCGGCTCCTGTGCCGGTATTCCCTCAAACTCAAACCGCGCGATGTGGTGACGATCAACAGCGACGCGATTGCAGCGCCGTTGATCCGCGCCTGCTATCGCGAGGCGCTGCGGTGCCGGGCGTATGTCGTCACCGATTTGCGGATCGAGTCGCTCGACGAAATCTTCTACGCGGAAGCCGATCCCGATCAACTCCGGTGGGTGTCGCCCTTCGCGAAATACAAGCTCCAGAAAATTGACGCCTCGCTCGGCATTTGGGCCGACGAGAATACGAAGGCGTTGACCAACGTGGATCCGAAACGACTGGCCGCCGCATCCGCGGCCCGCAAGCCGCTCAACAAAATCTACATGGCGCGCAGCGCCAGCGGCGCGCTGCGGTGGGTCGGGACGCAGTGGCCGTGTCAGGCCAGCGCGCAGGACGCCGAGATGTCGTTGGAGGAATACGAGGATTTCGTGTACGGGGCCGGTCATCTCGACGATGCGGATCCGATCAAGACGTGGGAACGGATTTCCAAATCGCAGCAGGCGTTGACGGATTTTCTGAACAAGTCGCGTGAAGTGCGGATCGTCGCGGACGGGACGGATCTCCGGTACTCCTGCAAAGGCCGCCGCTGGATCAACTGCGACGGTCATTACAACTTTCCCGACGGCGAGGTGTTCACAGGGCCGGTCGAGTCCAGCGTGAATGGGACGATCTCCTTCGGTTTCCCGGCCGTGCATCATGGCCGGGAGGTCGAGGGTGCGCGGCTGACGTTTGGGGCCGGTAAGGTCGTGAAAGCCGAGGCGCGCAAGGGCGAGGAGTTTCTCCGCGCGATGGTGGCGATGGACAAAGGTTCCTGTTACCTCGGCGAAGCGGCGATCGCGACGAACTACAACATCCAGCGTTACACGAAGAACACGTTGTTCGACGAGAAGATCGGCGGCAGCATCCACGTCGCGCTCGGCGCGGGTTATCCTGAAACCGGGAACAAGAATCAGAGCGGTCTGCATTGGGACATGGTGTGTGACCTGCGCGGCGGCGGGGAAATCATCGTTGACGGCGAAGTGATCCAGCGCAGCGGCCGGTTCCTGAACCGGAAATTCCCGCAGCCGTAAAAGCCCTACCGCGATCCTTGCGGTGGTGGAGCAAGCGTCCCCGCGAGCGGGAGCCGTTGGCCTCGCGTGGACGCTTGGCCCACCGGTCGCGGTGATGTTTGGCGTTGACGCTGCCGGAGGCCGTCCCTAGAGTACGCGGCCAAGTCGCTGTGAACATCCACGAATACCAAGCCAAAGACATTCTCGCCCGCTACGGTGTGCCGGTGCCAGCGGGCCAGGTCACTTCCGATCCCGCGGAAGCCGAACGCATTGCCGGCTCGCTCAAGGCCCAAGAGATCGCGGTCAAATCCCAGATTCATTCCGGCGGACGCGGCAAAGCCGGTGGGATCAAGATCGTCAAAACACCCGCCGAAGCCGGTCGCGCCACGAAAGAACTGATCGGCAAAACGCTCGTCACGAAACAGACCGGCACGAAGGGTCGCGTGGTCCAGAAAGTTCTCATCGCGGTCGGTCAGACGCCGGTGCGGGAGATTTATTTGAGCGTGTTGGTGGACCGTGGGACGAGCCGACCGGTGTTCCTAGCGAGCACGGAGGGCGGGATGGACATCGAGGAGGTAGCGGCGAAGTTCCCCGAGAAGATCGTCCGCGAGTTTGTGGATCCGGCGGTGGGTCTGCAACCGTATCAAGCCCGCAAGCTGGCGTTCGCGTTGGGGTTGACCGGGGATCATTTCAAGCCCGCGGTCGAGTTGATTACGGGAGTGTACCGCGCGTTTGCCGACACCGACGCGTCGCTCGTGGAAATCAACCCGCTCATCATCAACCAAGACAATCAGGTGATGGCGCTCGATGCGAAGATGAGT
>CAZJCX010000299.1:0-3127 GCA_964544425.1 uncultured Verrucomicrobiota bacterium | reverse complement strand
CCGACAGAGTGCCCGCCGCTGAATTCATCGCGTCGCTCCGCAAGCTGCAACCCCGGCTCTACTCGATTTCCTCCAGCCCGCGAGCGCATCCCGGTCAGGTCCATCTCACCGTGTCCATCGTGCGCCAACCGGTGCCGGGCGTTTGCTCCACGTTTCTTGCCGACCGGGCCGAGATCGTCCCGGTGTTTGTGCAACCCAACAAAAATTTTCGGTTACCGGCCAGTGGCGCCACGCCCATCATCATGGTCGGCCCCGGCACGGGCGTCGCGCCGTTCCGCGCTTTCCTCGAAGACCGCCGGGCCACCGGTGCTACCGGCCAGAGCTGGCTCTTTTTCGGCGAACAGCACGCGACGACCGACTTCCACTATCGCGAGGAACTGACCGCACTCACCACGCGGCTCGACACGGCTTTCTCGCGCGATCAATCGGAAAAGATTTACGTGCAACACCGGCTCCTCGAGCACGCCACCGCGGTGTTCGCGTGGCTGGAAGAGGGCGCGCATTTTTACGTCTGCGGTGATGCCACCCGCATGGCAACGGACGTGGACGCTGCGCTGCGCGAAATTGTCCGCCGCTCCGGCCGCGACCCCGGTGAGTACCTCGCGCAACTTCAGTCCCAGCGGCGTTATCAGCGCGACGTGTACTGACAAACCTGCCAAATCTGTCTCGGCTATTTACATTCCGCGGCGCAACCGTTAATTGTGAGGGGATATGGATATCAAACTGCCGCGTCTCGGTGAGGGCGCTGACTCGGGTGTGGTCGTCGGAATTCTCGTCAAAGAGGGCGACCAAGTTCAGGCCGAGCAGCCCATTTTGGAATTGGAGACGGAGAAGGCCGTTGGTTCCATCCCCTCGCCCGCCGCCGGCACGGTCACAAAGATTTACGCGAAGATCGGCGACAAACTCAGCGCGGGACAGAACATCCTCGCCATTGCGGAAGCCGGCGACGCTCCCGCACCGGCGTCTGTAGCCGCGCTTGATAAGCGCGGCCCGGCAGTCGCACCCGCCCCCACCGCGCCGCGCTTGCCAAGCGCGGCTACAGGACCGGCCCGCCACGTCCCCGGTATCCCGATTGCCGCGTCGCCGACGGTGCGGCGGCTGGCGGCGGATTTGGGAATTGATCTCACGCGCGTCGCCGGTTCCGAACCCGGTGGGCGAATCACACTGGCCGATGTGCGGGCGTACATTCAACAGTTGCAGGCCGGGACACCGGCTGTTGCGGCAGCGCCGGCACCTGCGCCGGTCGAGAGCGTTGATTTTTCGCAATGGGGTCCGGTCCAGAAGGTGCCGCTGACGCCCATCCGACGGACGATCAGCCGACGGATGCATGAGTCGTGGAGTCACATCCCGCACGTCACGCAGTTCGACGAGGCGGATGCGACTGGGTTGCTTGATCTCGTGAAAAAGCACAAAGCGGCATTTGAGGCGAAGGGTGTCCGGCTGACGTTGACGCCATTGGTGATGAAGACGGTGGCCGCGACGTTGCAGAAACATCCGCTGTTCAATGCGAGCCTTGATGAGGCGGCGAACGAGATTGTTTTCAAAGAGTACTATCACCTCGGCGTCGCCGTGGACACGGAGCAAGGGTTGCTGGTGCCGGTCATCCGCGATGTGAACAAGAAGAGCGTGTTCGAACTCGCCAAGGAACTCGAACTGGTTGCCGAAAAAGCCAAACAACGCAAACTCGGCGGCGACGAAATGAAGGGCGGCACCTTCACCATTTCCAATCAGGGCGGCATCGGCGGGGCGCATTTCACGCCGATCATCAACCGGCCTGAAGTCGCGATCCTCGGCCTCGGTCGCGGCGCGCTGAAGCCGGTGGTCAAAGACAAGACGCGCATCGAACCGCGTGTGATGATCCCGCTCGCGTTGTCGTATGACCACCGGGTCGCCGACGGCGGCAGCGCGGCGCGGTTCATCGTGGATCTGGTGGCCGGGTTGGAGAACGGGAGTGCCGGAGGGTTGGAGTAGTGGAACCGATCAAGACGCAGGTTGTCGTTGTCGGCGGCGGGCCGGGCGGGTACGCGGCGGCGTTTTATGCGGCGGACAAGGGCAAGCAGGTCATTCTCGTGGAGCAGGAGTCGCAACTCGGCGGGACGTGCTTGCGGGTCGGCTGCATCCCGTCGAAGGCGTTGCTCCATGCCGGCAAGATGATTCATGAGGCCAGGGAATCAGCCCACCGGGGCATCACCTTCGGTCAGCCAACGCTCGACTTGGCGAAGCTGCGGGACTGGAAGCAGGCCGTCGTCGCCAAACTTTCAGGCGGCGTGACGAGTCTTGCCAAGGCGCGGGGCGTGCAGGTGTTGCACGGACGGGGATTGTTTGAGAACTCCACGACCCTCCGCGTGGAAACGAGCGCCGGACAACAATTCATCCATTTTGAACAGGCGATTGTCGCCGTCGGATCCAAGTCCGCGATGCCGAAAGCATTCGACCTCGGCAACCCGCGCGTGATGACCTCCACCGAGGCGCTGGAAGTCGAGGAAGTGCCGACGGACTTGCTCATCGTCGGCGGCGGGTACATCGGAATGGAACTTGGCACCGTGTACGCCGCGCTGGGCAGCCGCGTGGTCGTGGTCGAAGCGTTGCCGACGATTCTGGCCGGGGCCGACCCCGATCTTGTCCGTCCCGTCGCGAAGTATGCGGAGAAGGCATTCCGCGAAGTCCGGTTGAACACGAAGGTCGCCAAAATGGCCACGGCCGGCAAGCAGATCAAAGTCATCTTTGAAGACGGCCAGGAAGAGTTCTACGACCGGGTGCTCGTCTCCGTCGGGCGCGTCCCGAATTGCAGCGATCTCGGCCTCGAAGCCACGAAGGTCAAACGCGACGACAAGGGTTTCATCAAGGTCAACGCCCGGCAGCAAACCGACGACCCGCACATCTTCGCCATCGGCGATGTGGTCGGGGGCGCGTTGCTCGCGCACAAAGCCGCACGGGAAGCGCGCGTCGCCGTGGAAGTGATTACCGGCGAGTACAGCGAGTTCACCGACATCATCATCCCGGCGGTGGTGTTCACCGACCCCGAGGTGGCGTGGTGCGGTCTGACCGAAGCGGAAGCGAAAGCGAAAAACATCCCGGTCGAGGTCGCCAAGTTCCCGTGGACCGCCTCTGGTCGGGCGTTGAGCTT
>CAZJCX010000298.1:0-3140 GCA_964544425.1 uncultured Verrucomicrobiota bacterium | reverse complement strand
CTTAATGTTGCGGCGTTTAGCCTAAACTCAGGACTTTCCAAACACGCTCTAAGATGGCGGGTGTTATCACGCCAACAAATTCAGCAATACCAAGACGACGGTTACTGCATCGCCCGCGGGATTTTCACCACGGCGGAACTCGACGAACTCGAACGCGAACTCGACGACATCATCCAGCGTCGGCTCTCCCAAAAGGCGAACCTCGACGCGACGTGGGGCGGCGATTGGAAGAAGGACATGCCGAAGACGGAGATCCTGCACACGCACGATGTGCAGGCGTACTCGGCGGCGTGGGCGCGCGTGTTGACTCACGACAAGTTCACCGCCGCGCTTGCGGATGTCGTCGGGCCGAACGTGCAGTTGCATCACACGAAGGCGTTCGTCAAGCCGCCGGAGAAAGGCTCGGCGTTTCCGATGCATCAGGACGTGCCCTATTTTCCGCACGAGAAACACAGCATGGCGGCGGCCGTCATCCATCTCACCGACGCCACAAAAGAGATGGGGTGTTTCTCCGTGTACCCCGGCACCCACAAACTCGGGCAGTTGGCGACGGTTCACCCGCGCTCGTTCTATCTCGATACCGAGCAGTACCCGATCGAGAAATCGACACCGTTGGAAGCGCAGCGCGGCGATGTCGTGATCTTCAGTTATCTGCTCGTCCATGGCTCGGACATCAACCGCTCGAACCGCCCGCGCAAGACCGTGCTCGTGCAATTCCGCGACCCAACCGACAAGCCGACCAACGACGCGCACCGCTCGCACGCGCAAGGCCTGATGATGCGCGGTATCAACCCGCTGACCGATCGCAAGACAGCCGTCGGCACGTTGGATGAATCTTGGAAAAAATGACTTCGCGCGAACGCTTCATCGCCGCCCTCGAACGCCGGCCACTAACGGGCCGCGTGCCGCATTTCGAGTTGGTGTTCTTCCTCACGATGGAAGCGTTCGGCAAAGTTCATCCGTCGCATCGCAGCTACGGCCAGTGGCTGCAGATGGAGGAGAAGGAACGCGAACTTCACCGGCGCGACATGGCTGACATTTACATCGCCACCGCCGAACGTTTCGAGCACAGCGCGATCTTCATTCATCCCAACCCGTGGAGCGTCGAGGAAACCTGCCGGCTCGTGGACCTCATTCGCGAACGCACCGGCGACCGGTATTTCCTGCTGCGGCACGGCGACGCCACGTTCGATGTGCCGAGCGGCAAGAACATGGAAGCGTTCAGTTACCGGCTGGCGGACGAACCGGAGAAGGTCCACGCCGAAGCCACCGCGCGCGTGGACGCCGCGATCCGCGACGCGGAGCTTTACCGGCAACATGGTGGACTCGACGGCTTCGCACTGTGTTCCGATTACTGTTTCAATACCGGCCCATTTCTCAGCCCGGCCTTGTTCAGTGAACTCATCACGCCGTATCTTGCCAGGCTCACGAAGGCGTACCGGGACATGGGCTTCTACGTGATCAAACATACCGACGGAAACATCATGCCCATCCTCGACCAACTGGTACAGACCGGCCCGCACGCGTTGCACTCGCTCGACCCGCAAGGGGGCGTGGACATTACCGAGGTCAAGCGCCTCGTCGGCGACCGGGTGGCGTTGTGCGGCAATGTGAATTGCGGCCTGTTGGATACCGGTACGGATGAAGAAGTGATCGCCTCGACCCGGTATGCATTGCAACACGGCATGCCCGGCGGCGGCTACATTTTCTCGACGAGCAATTGCATCTACACCGGCATGCGTCTCAGCCGGTATGAATTGATGCTCGATGTCTGGCGCCGGGAAGCCAACTACCCGGAAGACGGGTCCCGGACGCAGCGATAACCTTTGCAGACTGGATTCAGGGCCGACGCCACAAGCCATTCAAGAGACCCCAATCAAAGCGGTCATACTTGATACCCCTCGTCAGCTTCACTTCCCGGTCGAAACTTAAATCGCTCACCGGCGGCGGCTCGGCATACCGGCCCTCGAATACTCGCGAATAGCTGAGGACGGACCGCAATTCTTTTCCACGCTCCGGAGTCGTATGACAGCTCTGGCAAGAATCCAACGTCACAATCGGTCGGACAGAACCATGTTCATTCTCAAATGGGTCATAACCGTGCGATAAAAATTGGACAAACTCGGTTTCATCATTGGCCACCGGCCGCAAAGCCCCGCTTGACGTTCGACTCATGATGAACTCAGCGACTTCCTGGACATTGGGTTGCCCGGGATAACGCCGCACCTGAATGCTCTCGGTGACCGGACTGGAATAAATCTTTCCGTCATCTCCCAGAACCAACATCCGCCGAACCAACGCCCACTCCGCACCGGCCGGCATGGGCGGTGAATTGTCCACGGGTGCACCGGCCAATTCTTTGATGAATTTGATCCCGGCCGCCCGGCCCTCGGGCAGTCGCACCAACACCGCAAAAACCGAGCGGGCGCCGAAATGATTCGCATGCACGGGCGCCGCCACGCTGCTGCCGTTGCGCCCCAGCATCACCCAAGAGCTGTCGCGGTCAAACATCCTGACCGGCAATCGCGGGAATTTCCCCGCGCGAACGGCCGCGGCGTAGTTGTCCGGCAAGGCGGCGCGGTCGGCGGCGGACAATCGCAACCGGTGCAGCACCCGCGCCAACTTCTCCTGCAACTGGCGGCGTTCGGGGGAGGCGTCCGGCTGCGCAACCCAATCGAACACCGCCCACAAATCCCGTTGCAATAACGCGCGCTGCCAAGCGCTGGCCGGTAGCGCTTCCGCCGGCAAAGCGAGAAATTCGTCCAGCAGACGGATGGCCCTGGCATGGGACTCACCGTGCAACAGGTATTTCGTTTCCGCCCACAGCAACGGGTCCAACGCGTCGTGACCATACACTTTGCCGGCCGCGTCAGAGCGTTGGAAGAAATGTTGATTCAGTCGTTCCCAGACCGGCTCAGCAGCCGTTGCCGGAATAACCAATACCAATACAAACAGTGCTGACCGGCTGAACCAGTTCATAGCGCCACCCTAAACGGACCTCGGTGGCAACACAAGACGCTCGCCACCGAGAGTGATGCTCGACGTCTCGCGTAATCTTAGTCTGGTTTTGTCGCGGTCGAATCTGTTAGAGCGTGTTTGGAAAGTCCTGAGTTTAGGCTAAACGCCGCAACATTAAGTGA
>CAZJCX010000297.1:0-3145 GCA_964544425.1 uncultured Verrucomicrobiota bacterium | reverse complement strand
GCCTCCGGCGCCAGCATCTGCCCGTCCGGCGTCCTCAGGAAGATCGCCAGCGGCACCCGCAGGTGGTCGCCCGGTTGCTGCGCCTCTGCGGCCATGGTGAGCATGACGACGCAGGTTACGTGGACCCGAAATTGAAACAGTCGCCGGTCGGCCGCGATTGTCTCGTGGTGGCGGAAAATTACCTGCGCGAGCAGAACTGGGCGAGTTCCGCGGAGTTGACCGCCTGGCACGCCGCCGCGGGCCGCGAAGTTGAGGAAGCGGTGGCGGTCGCGCAACAGGAACCGTCCCCGGATCCGTTCCATGAGGACTGGTGCGCGCTCAGCACACAACCGTTGCGCGAGACGCCGAAAGAATCGTGAGCATCACGTATCTCGAAGCCATTCGCCTGGCCCAGCGCCGCGCTCTGGCGGATGATCCGCGCGTTTATATTTACGGCCAGGATGTCGGCGCATTCGGCGGCGCGTTCAAAGCCACCAAGAATCTGGCGGAAGAGTTTCCGGGGCGCGTGCTCGATGCGCCCATCAGCGAAGATGCGATCGTCGGCTCCGCCGTCGGCGCGGCGATTGGCGGGATGCGCCCGATCATCGAGATGCAGTTTGCCGATTTCTCCGCGTGCGGGTTCAACCAGATCATCAACCAAGCCGCCACGCTGCATTGGCGGACGGAGGTGTCCTGTCCGTTGGTGATCCGGTTGCCCTCGGGCGGCACGTCCGGCAGCGGGCCGTTTCACAGCCAGACAATGGAGGCGATCTACGCCCACTATCCGGGGCTGGTGGTGATGACGCCGGCCACGGTAGAAGATGCGTACAGCCTGTTGCTCGCGGCGGTGGCGATTGATGACCCGGTGATTTTCTGCGAGCACAAACTGCTCTACTACCATCTTAAAGCCGAGGCGTTGCCCACGGAGGCGTTGCCGGTGGGGAAGGCCCGGCTCGCCCGCGTCGGTCGCGACATGACGATTGTGACGTACAGCGCGATGCTGCACGAATCACTCGCCGCTGCCGAGGAACTCACCGGCGACGGGTACGAAGTCGAAGTCGTGGATCTGCGAACCGTCAAGCCACTGGACACCGACACCGTGATGGCGTCCGTCGCCCGCACCGGCCGGTTGCTTTGCGTTGGCGAATCATTTCCGTGGGGCGGGGTGACGGCGGAAGTGGTGGCGCGCGTCGCCAGTGAAGGTTTCAACCTGCTCGACGCGCCGCCGCAACGGCTCAACGCCAAAGACACCCCGGTCCCGTACCATCCCAACCTCTGGGCCGCCCACCGGCCCACCGCCAACAGCATCGCCGCCGCCGCGCGCCGGTTATTGAGAACCTAGCCATGCCCCAGATTCCCATCATCATGCCGCAACTCGGCGAATCCATCGCGGAAGCCACCATCCTGAAGTTTCTGGTGAACACCGGCGACGCCGTCGAACCAGACCAGGACGTCCTCGAAGTCGAGACGAACAAAGCCACCATGAACGTTTCCGCCCCTTGCCGGGGCCGCGTGGAAAAATGGCTCGTGAAATCGGACTTGAGCTATCCGGTGGGCGCAGTGCTGGGTTACCTCGAAGTCACCGCCGACGAAGCCGCCCGGGCCGGGCTGCAATCGCCCGCCCCCGCACCGGCCACCGGCGAACGTCCGCTCACACCGGAGCGCGTGACGAAAGTGGAACCGACCGTGCGCGGCCTGCCCGTGCCGGCGCACGCGGCCGGGGTCAGTTACATGACACCCCGCATGAAAGCGCGCATGAACGAACTCGGCCTGCATTCGGCGGACTTGGCGGGCGTGGCCGGGAGCGGCGCGGCGGGGCGCTTGACGGTGCAGGATTTCGAAAAGTTCATCGCCGACCTCGAAAAACGCAAGCTCAGCCCCGCCTCCTCGATGCGGGTGGCGGTGGCGGATGCGATGCGGCGGAGCTGGACGCGCCCGCTGGCGACCGTCGCCTTGCCGGTGCGAATGGATGCGGTGTTGGCGCATCGCAAAGCCAGCGAACCGAAACCGGGGCCGTCGTTGTACGCGCTGCGCGCCTTGGCATTGGCGCTGGCGGAGAACAGCGCCCCGGCGGGGCGGCTGATCGGGAATAAGATCGTGCACCCCGAAGCGATTCACGTCGGTTTCGCGGTCGAAGCGGAGGACGGCGTGCTCGTGCCGGTGATTCGCGACGCGGACAAGAAGACGCTGCGCGAACTCGTGCCGGCCTACAACCAGTTGCTTGAACAAGCCCGGCAACGACGCCTGCCGCCCGAAGCCACCGGCACCTGCATCGCGACGGTGACCAACTACGGCACATTCGGCCTGACGTGGGCGACGCCGATTCCGTTACCGGAGCAAACGCTCGTCCTTGGCTTGGGTGCCGGCCGGAAAGTTCCGAACTGGGACGAAGCCAAAGGCCAGTTCGTGCCGGTGGTGGAGGCGGAACTCACGTTGAGTTTCGACCACCGGGTGCTCGATGGCGGCGCGGCCGGACGGCTGCTCACCCGCATCGGTTCGTTGATGGCCAATCCGGGCGCGCTGTGAGTTTTTTCTGTGGCCGCGCCGGGCAAGCGCGGCTACAGTCGCGCGCATGAAATTGTTGCTCCTCTGTCTGGTGGCATTGGCGGGGTGTCAGACCGCGCCGAAGATGACGTTGCGGTTCCACGAACAAGTGCCCGGCGTGCTGCCGGAGAATCGCCGCCGTTCTGCCGAGATTCCGCGCGCCAACCTCCGCATCCCGGTCAGCCCGTTTGCGACGTTGACCGAACGCGATGTGGCGGGCGCGGAATTGCGCGAGACGGCCGGGGGGCAAGCGGTTGTTGTGCGCTTCGATCCGCATGGAGCGCTGGCGTTGGATGAGGCGACGACGCGGAACCGGGGGAATTATCTCGTGGTGTTCGTGAACGACCGGCCGGTCATGGCTTGGCTGGTGGATCGGCGGCTGTTCAGCGGGCAGTTCATTCTGGAAGGCGACCTCAGCGACACCGAAGCGGCGGATTTGGTGGCGGAGTTGAATCGGTTGGCGAAGAAACGCAAGTGAGGCGGCGCGGGGTAATTTTGTTTCTGGCCGCCGCGGTGCCCGCGGGGGCGCTCGATCTGTGTCTGCCCACTCCCAACGACGCGGTGTGGCGGCCGGGCGGCGCCCCGGCGTTCTATCAACCGACGGTCGAGGGCACCGTTGAGT
>CAZJCX010000296.1:0-3198 GCA_964544425.1 uncultured Verrucomicrobiota bacterium | reverse complement strand
CGGGTGGTGCCAACGCGCTGACAGTCACCGTCACAGATGTCAGCGGCAACATCGCTACCCAAGTCGTGAACATCACCGTCGCCACCGCCCCAACCGCACTCGGCTACGATGGGAACGGCAACCAGACGAACGACGCGGAGTGGAGTTACAGCTATGACCGGGAGAACCGGTTAGTCTCTGCGTCCTCAGCGTCTCTCGCGGTGAATTACAATTACGACGCGCTCGGTCGCTTGATCGAACGGAGAACTTCCGGCAGCGTCACGACCAACCGGCTCTATTATGCGGGGTGGCAACTCATTGCGGAATACAACGGGGCCGGGAGTTTGCAGCGCAAGTACGTGTACGGCCCCGGCATTGATGAACCGATCCGGATGACTACTGGCGGCACGAACTACTATTACCACGCCGATGGACTCGGAAGTACGACGGAGATCACGGATAGCTCAGGGCTGAAAGCTGAGAGCTATTCTTACGACGTTTACGGCGCACCGACCATCTACAATTCCAGTGGCGTCGTGACCAACAATTCTGCAACCGCTAATAGACTTATGTTCACTGGCCGCGACCGCGATCCGGATACCGGGTGGTATAACTACCGGTACCGCTACTACAACGCGAGCTTGGGACGATTCTCGCAGCCTGATCCGATTGGGGTCATGGGGGGAGACCTGAATTTTTACCGGTACTCCCGAAACTCTCTACCGAATTACATCGATCCCTACGGCCTTGCCGCCGGTGAGTTAAACCAGTTGCGAGAGAAGGTGGGCGGCGTAATCGTCCTCGGTCCATGGGACGCGTGGGATGCAGGGCCAGGGCGCCTCGGCAGCCGTGCGTTCCAGCTTGCCAACGCGTTTGCAAGAACTCAGCCGAAATTGCCGTGTGAAACGGAGGCCGGGTATGAAGCAAGGAAGGAACGCATTCGAAACGCGTTCAGGCATGTTATTTGGCAGGCAATGTTGACGCAGGCGCATGGTGCTGGTAAGGCCAAGCGGGTCGGCAATCTTCATGAGTTAGGAGAGGAAGACACGTACGATAGCCAAGTCGATCAGTACCACAATATGCTCGGTCGTGAGTTGGGTCTGAGAACGACGCGTTTGGGGGATGCCATTCGAGGCGCCAAAGAACTCTATGAGCAGGGTCGGCTGATTCACCGCCTGCCAGACCCGAGGATCCGGGGAGCACGAGATTCATCCTACCACATTCAGGAAGACCGGGGGCGAGATAATATCGCGCCGCTATATTACTGACGACAAATGACACCTCAATTTTCCAAAGAAGGCATAAGTGCAATTGTTTGGGCATTCTTTGCTGTGTGCTTGTCTTGCACTTGGCTTTCCTGTGAGAGGGGGTCAAATTGGTCTACGGCAAATGTCGAGGAAAGCAAGCGGCGCGGAGCCCAGATCATAGAAGCGTTGGAAAAAATTAAGCGAAACGAGGGAGTCTATCCAAAATCGCTAGAAGAGCTTGTCCCCAAGTATTTGGCAAGCCTTCCCCAACCTGCCGTCGCAACCGCGAAGTGGACTTATATCGGCGCTGCATCAGACGATGATTTCCTGCTCAAGTTCTCGGGGCCAACTGACAGAGACCCCGTCTATTGGTATCACTCAAAAGCTGGGTTTTGGGAATGGGACACGAAATAGTACGGCCGCGCTTCCGATTCTGCGACAGCATCGTGAATTACGATTACGATGCCGCCGGTCGTCGCACCAAGCGCACGCTCGAAAACTCAACCTTCACGATCTACGACTACGATAATGCGGATCAGCTTTCAGCGATCAGCCATCAGCGGTCAACCGGAGGCGTCACCAATCTCATCAGCCGATACGAGTACGGCTACGATGCTGCGGGGAATCGCACCAACCTGGTCGCGGTAGGGACTCCGAATGCTTTCGGAGTCTGTTCCGAATCCTACTCCTACGACGCCGCTGACCAGATCACCGGCGTCACGTACAAGACAGGCAGCAGCACCGATGCGCCAGGCCCGATCACAGACACACCCTGAATCGTGCTCAGGTTCGACGTTGCACTTGAATCCCGATTGGCCGGCGGGAACTCACACCTACCAATTCGACGCGCTGCCGTGGGAGTGGCAGGACCCGCGGTTGAAAGCGGCGTTGCAGAAAAAGGCGATCGGCAAAAGTACCACCACCAGATAACGGAAGTCCTGCGACGTGCTGAACGGGGCGCGCCAGACGTACCACGCTTGGCCGGCCAGTAGCATGGCGAGCAGGAGGAGGAATGGCAACGCGGCGCGCCACGGCGTGCGGAACAGGCCCCACGCGGCCATGGCCAGCATGAGCAGCCAGCCGGTGATGAGGACGTTCGCGAGGCCGGGCGGCCAACTGAAACTGAATTCGCCAAAGAGCGCGCTGCGCACCCAGTATTCCCAGAGATGATCGCGGGCGGGGCCGGGGATGAGCGGGTTGACGAAGGGTTCGGCGATGACGCGCAGCGGGTTGAAGGTGATCAGATGCAGCGGCGTGATGTCGAGCGCGAGCGCGGGGCTGAGCGCGGCGACGTTGCCGGCCCCGAGGCCGGGCGGTCGGGCGAGAACGATGAGCAGGATGCCCGGCAGCAGCCACCAACGCCGGCGGTGCCACAGCGCGACCCCGGCCAGCACCGGGATGAACAGCAGCGCGGTGTTTTTCGTCCAGACCCCGGCCAGGGTGGCGCCGATGGCCGGCCACCAATCCGCGAGCCGGTCGGTTTGCCAGAAGCGCCAGAGAAACGCCGCGGCGAGAAAGAGCCAGAGGGTGACGAGGACATCATTGTTGATCCGGGCGGCGGGGAGGATGAGGGCGGGATGGAGCGCAAGCAGCCATGCGCCGATGCCTTTGGGGATGATGGCGAGGCCGGTGACGAGCGTAGCGGCGGCGAGGAGGAGGCTGACGGTTTGGAGGGCACGCGGGTCGGTGCTGACGGCGGCGTTGAGGAAGTAGTAGAGCGGGGGTTGGTAGAATTGGAACCCGGCGTCGGCCGGGGGGATGCGCCCGTGTTCGCGGACGTACCGGATGTAGTCGAGATGACCGTCCACATCGTAGGCGAGGTAGTCATACGGGATGGCGGCCCACGCGGCGATGCGGAGGGCGAGGCCGACGCCGAGGACGACGTTGCGGCGTCCGCGCCACCACCACAGCCCCCCGGCCAGCGCGGTGACGACGAGCACCGCCGGCAAGCTGGCTGGCCGGCCTTTGGGGG
>CAZJCX010000295.1:0-3201 GCA_964544425.1 uncultured Verrucomicrobiota bacterium | reverse complement strand
AAAAATCGCCGAGTGCTCGCTGTCGACCGGCAACACCTTCACTCCGTGCTTTTTGGCCTCGCCCATCACCAACTCCCCGGCCATCACGAGGATTTCTTTCGAGGCGACCGCAATATCCTTACCGGCCCGAATCGCCGCCAACGCCGGTTCGAGCCCGGCCGTGCCGACGATGGCCACGAGCACAATGTCCGCCTCTGCCATCGTCGCGAGTTCCACAAGCCCGCGCTCGCCGCTGCCGACCGGCATCTTCACGCGCGCTTCCAACTCGCGTGCTTTGTCCGGATTCGTCATCGCGACTTTCAGCGGTTTGAATTGCCGTATGGCTGATTCCATCCCATCTACGCTTTCCCGCGACGCCATCCCCACAATCCGCACCAAGTCCGGCAAGTCCGCCGCGACCTTTTGCGTGGAGATGCCAATGGACCCTGTCGTCCCCAGCAACACAATATTCTTCGGTTTCATTTTCTAAATCGTGCGGAGAATATGGAGGTAGCTGGCGTATCACAAGGTTTTTGAACGGCTCGAAGTTTTCGTGTTTGACATATCAAACAAATGCCTTATAAGCCAAACCGACGATGGAAACGTGGAAGGAATTTGATGCGAATGAGCTGACGCATTCCGCTGCGCATCATTTGCTCGCCATTCATGAACTCGGCGGGCAGTACGGCGGCTGGGCGCGCGTTTCGGACATTGCGCGTCAGCTCGGCATCACGCGGGGGAGTGTTTCGATCAATTTGCGCGGGTTAAAGAAGCGCGGGTTGGTGGATACGGACGAGCATCACATGGTGAAGTTGTCGGCGGAAGGCGAGAAGTACGTGGCGGGCTTGTTGGCAAAGAAAGTGGCGGTGCAGGCGTTTTTACGAGAGGTGCTCGAGGTCAGCGACATGCAGGCGGAGATTGATAGCTGCAAGATCGAGCATTTGGTGAGCGAGGAGACGTTGGAGCGGCTGAACGAGTTTCTGGAGAAATGGCGGACGCAGGAGCGGATGGCGGTCACACGATGAATTCCAAACGGAAAGAGATTGTCGAGGAGTTGAATCGGCTGATGGCGGAGGAGTTGGAGGGTTTCCTCCGGTACTTTCAAATGCGCTACCGGCTGAAAGGAATTGACCGGCTGGCGGCGGATAAGTTTTTCGCGCACGCATTGGAGGAGACGTTGGAGCACGCGGAAGCCATCGCGAAACAAATCCGGTCGCTCGGCGAAACGCCGCAGTTGAACATCAAACTCAGTGCGGGCGGCGGGCCGATCACGTTGAACGAGGCGTTGCAGGAGACGCTCGCGGTGGAGCAACAGGCGCTGGATGCGTACAAGGAAATGCTCCCGCGCGTGGTGGGCGACCCGGTGCTCGAAGATTTCATTCGCAAACAGATCGGCACGGAAACCGAGCACGTGCAGGAGATCAAAACTCTTTTGGGCTGAAAAAATTTGAGGGCTGCGCGCTGGTTGGCACCTGGCACTCGCAGCCCTCAACGAGCAACGCGTTCGTGGCGCGTGCTCTGGCAGGAAACTAGCAAATCGGATCGTGCCAGTCCATGCGGAAAGAGGACTGACAGTGAAACAGTGGATGGCCGCTGCGGCGGTATTCGTGATGATGACAGCAGCAGGAAACGCAGATGAGGTGACGCGGTTGCCGGCCCTGGAGGTGCGCGGGGATGTTCCCGCAGTGACGCCATCGGCCTTGCCGGCCGTGGAGGGGACACGAATTTTTGAGGGCAAGAAAACGACGGTCGCGGATTTGGCGGCGGAACCGCCCGTGGTGATCAACAACCACCGGCAAGCGGCGGCGCGGATTCCCGGGTTGTTGATTTCGGAGGCCGCGGTTCCGACGCACTTGAACCAGAACTACCGGGGCGTCGGTGATCCGCATGAATCGGAATCGGTGCTGACAATGAAAGACGGCGCGCCGATTGTGTCGGATTGGTTTGGCTACTCGACCGTCTATTACACGCCGCCGCTCGAATCGGTGGAACGGATTGAGTTTGTGCGCGGTGGCGGCGCGTTGCTGTACGGGCCGCAACCGGGGCCGGTGGTCAATTACATAACCTACCGTCCGCCGACCGCCACGAAGTTTCGGTTCACCTCGCAACAGATCGGCGGCTCATACGATTTGTTTTCGAGCTACAACACCATCGGCGGCACGGTGGATTCACTCGGGTATCAAGCCTACTACTCGCACGCGCAGGCCGATGGTTCGCGGCCTAACGCGGATTACACGGTGGATGCCGGTGGGGTGCAGTTGGTGTGGGCATTGAGCGACGCTACGCGGCTGCGGTTCACGTTTGACGGTTTCTCCAAAGACGTTGGCGAAGCCGGGCGGCTCTCAGTAGCGCAGTATCAAGCTGACCGGGATTTTACACGGACGCCGTTTGACCGGGTTTGGATCGAGCGGTATGTGCCGACGTTGACGTTGGAGCATGAGATGTCGGAGCAGACGCACGTGACGGTGAAAACGTGGGGCGGTTATCAAGACCGGTTCAGTCGCCGGCAGGCCAATTCGCTGACGAACAATCTCGACCGGCAGGAGTTTTACTTCGGCGGTCTGGATGCCCGGCTACGGCATCAATGGGAAGCGTGGGAGAATGAGCACACCTTTACCGGCGGCTTTGTTGCTTATGGCGCGGACAGTCCGCGGACTCGCGAACGCGGCACGCCGCGCACCGCGACATCCGGTACGCCCGTGTTCGAGCTCGACCGCAGCACGGCTTACGGCGCGTTGTTCGCCGAGAACCTGTTCCGCTTCGGCCGGTTTGCGGTGATCCCGGCGGTCCGCTTGGATGTCTATTCGATTGAAGTCCGGGAGAAGTTCAATACCAGCGTCTCGCGTGCGTTGATCGACGAATCGCAAACCGAAGTGGTCCCGCTCGGGGGGATCGGGGTGACGTTCGACCTCACGCCGCGCAACCAGGTTTACGCCAACGTCTCCGCGGGCTACCGGCCCACGAAATACGATGACCTTGCCAACCCGACCAGCAACGCGCAACTTGCGCCGTCGGATTTGGAACCGTCGTTGACGTGGACGTATGAGATTGGCGTCCGCGGTTCGCCGATGGACTGGTGGAACTACGACACGAGCGTGTTCTTCATCGACTACAACGACTTCATCGAGAATCGCGACTTGGGCGGCGGGAACAGCGAGCGTTCCAATTCCGGTCGGGCGCAGTACTACGGCTGGGAAGCGGCGATGGAGTGGGATGTGGTGC
>CAZJCX010000294.1:2953-3234 GCA_964544425.1 uncultured Verrucomicrobiota bacterium | reverse complement strand
TTCGCTGTCGTCGATCGCGCAGGCGCACTGCAGGATGATGTCCCCCTCATCCATTTGCTCGTTGAGGAACATGGTCGTCACACCGGTCTCGGCATCGCCGTGAAGAATGGCGTGTTGAATCGGGGAGGCGCCGCGCCACCGCGGCAGCAGCGAGGTATGGACGTTGAGGCAGCCGCGCGGCGGGATATCGAGAATCGCGCGCGGCAAAATCTGGCCATACGCCACAACCGCGATGAGGTCGGGCCGGTACCGTTGCACCTGCGCGACGGCGTCGCGGATTT
>CAZJCX010000294.1:2300-2935 GCA_964544425.1 uncultured Verrucomicrobiota bacterium | reverse complement strand
GGGAGGTCGAGTCGCGCCGCCGTCATCTTGACGGGGGGTGGCGCAAGTGCGAGGTCCCGGCCCTTGGGCCGGTCAGGTTGGGTGACGACGCCGACGACGTGCCCGGCAATGGCTTCCAAGCAGGGAGACGCCAAGGCGGCGGTTCCCATGAAAACGATGCGCATGTCGGGTCAGCAGTAGCAGAACGCACTGGCGCGGACAAGAAAAGAGGGCGGGGACCAATGGTTCCCGCCCTCCTGATAACGACGGATTCAGTTGTCTTCGATAACTTGGCCGAGCGCCGGACCGCGGATCGTCAGCGCGCCCTCGGGGACGATGACGTGGAAGCTCTGACCGTCACTGTTCACGTCAATGGTGCCGATCAGCTTGCCGGTGATCAGGAAGGTCGAGTTGGTGCGGGTGCGCACGCCGGCGACCTTAAAGTCGCCATCGGTCAGCCCGTTGGTGGCGTTGCCGGCTTCTTCGATGTCGAGGTCACAGATGAAGACGGCTTGGCCGGGCTTGCGGACGCGGCCTTCGCCGTCAATGTCCGCGACGGTGACGAGGTTGCTCTGGGTGTTCTTGTCGAACACGATCAGCTTGCGGTCGTGGTCGTCCGTGTCGCGCATCATGGCGAGGACTTCATTGCGCGGCAC
>CAZJCX010000294.1:2059-2290 GCA_964544425.1 uncultured Verrucomicrobiota bacterium | reverse complement strand
TCGTGATGTCGCGCCCGCGCGCCAGATTGATGATGGCGGCGTTGTTCAACGGCGCGCGGCCGATGCGCAATACTTGGGTGAACTGGTTCGTATCCTGATACGCGCCGCGCAAGAAGAGACGTGTGCGAAACACGTCATTCGTGGCAGCGTGTGAGAGCGCCGGTATCGAAATAGCGGCGCTGAGAGCGAGTGTGGCGACGATTTTGGTGGTGTTCATTTTTCCCTTTTTCC
>CAZJCX010000294.1:1322-2030 GCA_964544425.1 uncultured Verrucomicrobiota bacterium | reverse complement strand
CTTGCGGGGTCGTGGTTTCAAACACCAAATCAAGGGGAAAGTTGCGTCAGCGCTTGGCGGGGGTTACCGCAGCCGGGAGGTCAATGGCGTGCAGTTCGTCGGTGCGGCCGAGGATGGCGCTGAGAATGTCGTGCGCGACTTCGATCGGCTCTTGAATGGCGTCCACATCCACCCGGATTTCCTTGGGATAGTGGGCGAGGACGGGGCGCGATTCATTGTCGTACACCTCGAGCCGGTGGCGGATGGTTTCCTCGTTGGCATCGTCGAGCCGGTTTTCCTTGAGGGCGCGGGATTTCAGGCGGCGGACCATCTCCGTCCGTTTGTGAACCGCGCGGAGGCAGATGAGTTTGATGACTTCGATGTGCTCGTCGAGCATTTCGGCTTGGTGCACGTTGCGCGGGATGCCGTCGAGCACGAGAATGGTCTGGTCGGGCTTGAACGCGCCGATGGTGACGAGCTTGTCAATGTGCTCTTTCCAGAGACGGACGGTAAAGTCGTCCGGCACGAGTTCGCCCTTGCTGGAGAATTTGAGGAAGACTTTGCCAACTTCGCTGTTCAGGTCAATCGAGCGGAACACGTCGCCGCAAGCGAGATGTTTGTAGCCGGGCAGGGTGCCGAGCATTTTGCCCTGCGTGCCTTTGCCGCTGCCGGGCGCGCCGAAGATGAGAATGGTTTTGTATTTGGCCATGACGACACCTCAGTTAAGCA
>CAZJCX010000294.1:0-1300 GCA_964544425.1 uncultured Verrucomicrobiota bacterium | reverse complement strand
GTTGCGCCGGTGGGGCGCGTACCCGAGCTCGCGGATGAGCCGGCACATGGTTGCTTCGTTGATACGGAACGTCGCGCCCGCTTGCGAGACGACGTTCTCTTCCATCATCACGCTCCCAAAATCATTCGCGCCGTATTGCAGCGCGACCTGCCCGATCTGCGGACCTTGCGTGACCCAACTCGATTGGACGTTCGGAAAATTATCGAGAAAGATGCGCGCCAGTGCCTGCATCCGCAGATATTCGTGCGCGCCGACGGAGGGCACGCGGAGACGAGTATTCTCATTTTGGAATGTCCAGCAGATGAAGGCCGTGAATCCGCGCGTCCGATCCTGCACGTCGCGCAACATCCGCAGATGCTCGATCCGGTCTTCCACCGTCTCGACGTGCCCGAACATCATCGTCGCCGACGAGTTCAGCCCCAGTCCATGAGCCGTTTCCATGACGTGCAACCATTGTTGACCGGAACATTTCAGCGGCGCAATCCGCTTGCGAACCTTGTCCACGAGGATTTCCCCGCCGCCACCCGGTATCGAACCGAGACCGGCTTCCTTGAAGCGGCGGATCACGTCCGCGACCGGCATCTGAAACACTTCGGCGAAGTGGGTGAACTCCGGCGGGGAGAAGCCGTGGATGTTCACCTGCGGAAATGTTTTGCGGATATAGCGGAGCAGATCGAGGTAGTACTCGATGCCGAGTTTCGGATGATGCCCGCCTTGCATCAGGATTTGCACGCCGCCAATGTCCACCAACTCCTGAATCTTCGCGCCGATCTGTTCCTTCGTCAGCACATACGAATCGGCGTCCTGCTCTTCGCGCATGAACGCGCAGAACGTGCAATACACATTGCAGATGTTGGTGTAGTTGATGTTGCGATCTATGATGTAGGTGACGCGACTCTCCGGATGCCACCGTCGCCGCACTGCATCCGCGAGCGCGCCCAATTCCGGTAAAGTCAGCGCCCGGTACAGCCGCAGCGCTTCGTCGGGCGTGACGCGTTCCCCGGCCAGCACCTTGTCCTGAATCACATCAAGTGACGTATCGTAAATCATGGCTCGACCCTAGTAGCCCGAACTCTTTCAGGTAATTGTGAAATCGGCAAATCCCTTGCTTCTCTGCGTCGCCCAAATCATACCAAACGCACCGCGCATAATACTCCCGCAGCAACTCCGGCGCAGCATCCCCGGCATGTTGCACAATCTCCTCCACGTGCGCAAGCCCGGCTGCCTTCGCATCCCTCAAGAGTTGCGGGAGCGCCCCGCCGGGCGCGCCACGGTCGGTCATGCCGCGTTGAAACGCCCA
>CAZJCX010000293.1:2925-3247 GCA_964544425.1 uncultured Verrucomicrobiota bacterium | reverse complement strand
CAACTCGATGTGGAAGGTGAAGCGCGGCGGGATGAAGAGGAAGTTCCAACACACCGCGCTGAGGGTGGCGGCGAGCAGAACCGCCCAACGGTTTAGTTTGAGCGCGAGCACGACCACGGTGAGCAGGTACACCAACGAGATCGCCCAGTAGCCGGTACGGGCGCGCAACAACAGCGTCAGTCCGGTCACGAGCGCGACCGCCAGCGCCGCCCAGCCGCAATGACTCAACACTCGTTTGAACGCCGCCCGATCCATGCCGCTATCCTACGCCGGTTTTGCCGCGCCGCCGAGCGCGCGTTATCCGAAGAGGCGACGAACTTGC
>CAZJCX010000293.1:2477-2823 GCA_964544425.1 uncultured Verrucomicrobiota bacterium | reverse complement strand
TTCACGGCGATGATCTCAACTCCGTAATCGCGTCGCAGCCGCAATTCGGTCAGCGACTTGCCGGCCAACGCATCCGGCACGGCGATCTCCACGATGCTGTAGTCGGCCGCCAACGGGATGTGTTCGACGAGGTTGTTGGTGGTGAGATGTTCCGCGAGCCGGTGCGCGGTGTCTTGCTCGGGGTTGACGATCTGCGCGGCGCCGAGTTTTTTCAAGATGGTGCCCTGTGTTTCATCGGCCACTTTGACGATGATGTTGGTGGCGCCAAGTTCCTTGAGGTGCAACGTTGCCAACGCGCTCCCTTCGATCGTGTCGCCCAGGTTGACGATGACCGCTGCCGCCGCGG
>CAZJCX010000293.1:2036-2403 GCA_964544425.1 uncultured Verrucomicrobiota bacterium | reverse complement strand
GTTCGATGCGTTGGGCGTTGGCGTCAATGACCAGCACCTCCTGCCCGGCTGCCGCCAAGGTCGTGGCGACGTTCGACCCAAAGTTTCCCAAGCCGATGACAACGTATTCCGCCATCCTGACCTCCGTTCAGCCCACGAGCACCTCGCCGGGGGCGTATTGATGGGTGCCGGACTTGCGTTGCTGAATCAGGGACAGACCGATCCCCAGCGGCCCGATCCGTCCGACTAACATGGTGAGGAGGATGATGATCTTACCGGGAGCCGACAGTTCCGGCGTCAGTCCCATGGACAACCCCACCGTGCCCAGCGCCGATCCCACCTCAAACACAATCGCCAAGAACGCCGCCGCCTCCGCGACCGTGAGCGT
>CAZJCX010000293.1:592-1947 GCA_964544425.1 uncultured Verrucomicrobiota bacterium | reverse complement strand
AAAATCTGCACCCCGGACCGCCCGCGCAATTGCGCCACCAGCGACATCACAATGCCCCCCGCCGTGGTCACTTTCACGCCACCCCCCGTGCCGCCCGGCGCCGCGCCGATGAACATCAACAGCACAATCAGAAACAGACTCGGCACGCTCATCTTCCCGATGTCAACCGAGTTGAAACCCGTTGTCGAAATGGTTGTGACCGACTGAAACGCCGCCCGCAACGCCCGCCCGCCCAAGGTCAGACCGGCATCCCCGCGTTCGAGGCAGAAGATGCCCAGTGCGCCCAAGACCGTCGCCGCTGCCATCAACGTCAACACCAGCTTCGTGTGCGTTGCCAACCGCCGAGGGTAGTCGCGGCGCATGACTTTGCGCGCGAAAGCGTGGAGGTCGTACAACACGAAAAACCCCAACGCGCCCGTCAACATCAACCCGAACAAGATCGCCTGGCAGCCCGCATCATCCGCATAGGGGACAAAACTGTCCGCCGCCAACGCGAAGCCCGCCGTGCAAAAAGCCGAGACCGAATGGAACACACCGGAGAACAGTGCGGTGCCCACCGGCTCACGCTGCGCGAACAGCGCCGTCAACGCCGCCGCACCGGCCAGTTCAATCAGCAGCGACGACAGAATCATCACTTTGGCGAACTTCACCAATTCCACCGTCGTCGGCCGCCCCATGGACTCGCGCAACAAAATCCGGTTGCTCAGCGACAATGTCCCGCTCAACCCCAGCACCGCGAGCGCGATGAACACCATGTATCCCAACCCCCCCACCTGAACGAGCAACAGAATCACGCTCTGCCCCAGCCGATTGAAATGCGACCCCGTGTCCACCACCGCCAGCCCGGTGGTCGAGACGGCGGAAGTCGCCATGAAAACCGCGTCCAACAACGGCGTCCACTGACCGGTGGTCGAGCAGACCGGCCATGCCAAAATCCAGCCGCCGGCCAAGCTCAACCCCACGTAACCCAGCGCCAACGATTGCAGCGGCGTCAGCCCTTGATACAACGTGGCAACCCGAAAGCTCATCGCGCCTCCCCGGCTCGTGGTTGGTTCACCACCAGCACCGGACACGGTGCGCGCCGCAAAACGCGCGGCGCAGTGTGCGGCACAAACCACCGCCACCCGGCGCGCGGTCGCCGCGCCAACACGATCAAGTCCGCGCCGCGATCACGCGCCTCGCCCACGATCTCCCGCGCGGGCTGGCCTTCCGCGATCACGATCCGCACCACCGGCGGCGCCGATTCCAAGTCCGCGACCCACGCAGCGATCTTCGCTCGCGCGGCGTCCGCCAGTTCGTTGAGCAGCCGCGTGCGGGGGACGCCGATTTCTTCGCCGCCGATGTTGAGGCGCACC
>CAZJCX010000293.1:0-569 GCA_964544425.1 uncultured Verrucomicrobiota bacterium | reverse complement strand
CCGCCCGCCGCAACGCCTCGCGCGATGCGTCCGTCAGATCCACCGGCACAAGGACCCGCCGCCAGCGGCCATGATGATGCGTTTGCACGCCGCAACTGTCGCACGTTCCCGCCCCCCGCCGTGAGTTAAGAAACGGCGCCAACGCATTAAAAAACTGTTGCGCGCGCCTCGTTGCGCCGTAAGATTCGCTCGCTATGGCTGGTCATTCCAAGTGGGCCAAGGTCAAACACTACAAGGGCATCGCCGACGCCAAGCGCGGCCAGATGTTCTCCAAGATCGCCAAGGAAATCGCCGTCGCCTGCAAGGCCGGCGGGGGCGACCCCGGGTTCAACCCGCGGCTGCGCACCATTTTGCTGAAAGCGCGGGCGGTCAACATGCCCGCCGACAACATTGACCGGGCCATCAAGAAGGGCACGGGCGAATTGCCCGGGGTGGTCTACGAGGAGGTCACCTACGAAGGGTACGCCCCCGGCGGCGTGGCGCTGCTGGTCGAGGTGCTCACCGATAACAAGAACCGCGCCGCCTCCGAGATTCGCACGATTTTCACCCGCCAAGGCGGCCATCTGGCC
>CAZJCX010000292.1:1874-3274 GCA_964544425.1 uncultured Verrucomicrobiota bacterium | reverse complement strand
GCAGTTCAATCCAGCGTGTTCAAATTTCTGTGAGACTTTTTCAACAACCTGTTAGCAACTTAGACACCGGCCACGTGCAGGCGATTCCGAGCCGGATCATAGGCTTGATCGGGGATTTGGAGTTTGGTGAGGTAGTCACGAATACAACCGCTCTACGCACGCTGACTATCACCAACAGCGGCAATTCGCCGCTTAACGTCTTCAGCATCACCTATCCCGCCGGGTTTGGTGGCGATTGGAGTGGAAGCATTCCACCAAACGGCTTCCAGAATGTCACTGTGACTTTCATCCCGACAGTTGTACAGAGTTATGGCGGAACCGTGACTGTGAACAGCGATGCCACCAGTGGCATCAACACCAACAGCGTGTCGGGCACGGGCAGCCAGCACTTATCGGGTGTTGAGTTTGCTTTCTTTCCACTCACCGGTCACTACTACCAGGTCTTCACCAATCAAATGACCTGGGCGGAAGCCCGGGCGTTCGCCGAGACATTGACCTACAACGGGTGGATCGGCCATCTGGTGACTCTCACCTCGCAGACTGAAAACGACTTTGTGGCGGGGCTCCTCGCCGTCGGCACTGCCTGGGTTGGGGGCTTTCAGGATCCCAATGGAGTGGAGCCGGCTGGCGGCTGGCGCTGGATCACGGGCGAACCCTTTACCTTCACTGCCTGGAACGGCGGCGAGCCCAACGATGGCCTTCCAGCCGGGGCCCACGACTCTTTGCAGCTGTATGGTCAAATCTCCCTCTTCTACGGCAAATGGAACGACACGGATAGCTATCCCGACGCTTTCATCGTCGAGTTTGAACCAACCGCCGCTTCTTTCCCCACGTCTGGCTTGGTTGCCCACTATCCATTCAACGGAAATGTCAATGATGCGAGTGGTAACGGCCACCATGGCACCGTGGATGGCGCCGCGCTCACCTCCGATCGTTTTGGGATCCCAAATCAGGCATACGCTTTCGCAGGGAGCGGACAACGGATCGTCATCCCCTCCTCGCCCGCGTTTGAGGTGCGCACGAACATCACCATCGCGGCCTGGCTGAAACGAAACCAAACCGGTGTCCTGAGCCCCATCGTGTGCAAAGATGATCATCAGCCCAACGGCACGTCACATTTTGAATTCACTGTCCAGGCCAACGACACGCTCAACTTTAATTACTATGTTTCAGCGTGGGTAAGAGCTGAATCAACCACGAGCATTCTCGACACGCAATGGCATCATGTGGCGGTTACCTTCGATGGCCAGGCAGTCTCGCTTTACATTGATGGCATTCCTGCAGGAGTAATCCCGCAAACAACGCCTATGCTACCGGGTAACGAGCCGATTCAAATCGGCGAGGCTCAAGCCTCCGGGTTTTCTTATCTGAACGGCCAAATGGATGATGTGCGTATCTAT
>CAZJCX010000292.1:0-1864 GCA_964544425.1 uncultured Verrucomicrobiota bacterium | reverse complement strand
CCTTTCGGCTTCGGAGATACAAGGACTTCTCCTCTGGGCCCAGTTCCCCGGTAATGGACATTATTACCGAGTCGTGGCTGTCCCCAATCCAATTAGTTGGTCAGCAGCCCAAGCCAATGCGGTTGCAGAAGGTGGCTATCTGGCCTCGATCACTTCCGCGGGAGAAAACACCTTCGTCTATTCACTAGCCGTTGCTAACCCCGGTGCATGGGGACCGTCCGCTCTGCTCCAGTATGGGCCTTGGCTCGGAGGTTTTCAGCCCGCAGGTTCGCCGGAACCGGGTGGCGGGTGGCAGTGGGTCAGTAATGAGGGAGCTTTCACCTACAATAACTGGAATACGCAGACCGAGCCAAACAACTACGACGGCGCGGAAGACTCCTTGCATTTCCACGCGCTCTGGGCACCAGCCGGGACTTGGAACGACTTGCGCGCTGACGGGGAGGGAAGGATCTTCGGTTACGTAATCGAACGAAGTGACCCTAACGCTGCCTCTCCCGTGACTATCGCCGTCCCCTCAAGCCAGGCTATTCAGCTCAGTATTGAAACACAGCCTGGGAAGCTCTATTGGATTCAAGCATCAACGAATCTCACCGACTGGACCGCGGTTCATGGCGCGACGGGCACCGGGAGCGTGCTCCAGTACACGGATGCAATCGTGAACACCTCCAACCAACGCTTCTACCGCGTGTTGGTGTTTTCTTCGGAGAACATGGGCCCACATCCCGCCGATCTGAACGCGGATTTCAGACTCACCAGCAGCGAGGCAGCGGCTTATGGGTCGGCATTTCAGACGGAATCGGATTGGCCAGTTCCGCCCAGCCCAATCCTGATAGGCTACTATACCCGGGCTCTTTACGTGTCTTCACAAGGTGAGTTGTACCATACTGACCCTTCACAGTCTGCACCGCTTTGTTGGGTCTTGGGAAGGTAGCCAACCGTTCCGAATTCCCAGGAAGAACGGCTGTGGATCTACTCAGTGGACAAAGTCCGGCAGATTATGCCACGCAAAATCGAACAATCTGACTTCGAGGTTGCCCAAGTGCTGCTCCAGGCGCGGCGGGCGGAGGCGGACATCGTTGCCGCGCTGGTTTACCGGGGGCTTGACCGTGCGGCGGCCGTGCAGGTCTTACATTCGCTCACATCGGGCAGGTCACCAGTAACCGTCGCGCAGCCCCTCACCCCGTCCCTCTCCCCATCCGATGGGGAGTGGGTGGTCACGCGTCGGGTGCTGACACTGGTTGTTGGGGCCTTGGTCGTCGTCGTTTTCCTGTTGCTGGTCTGTCTTCATCCGTGGCCGAAATATCAACTGGCCCTGTGGCGCGATAACGAGCCAGCCTATGCGCGCTTTGTGGAGCGACATCCGGATTCAAAATGGACGCCGGCTGCCAACGAGAAGCTTCGGAAGCTGCGCGAGGAGCCGGTTTGGACCGCCTCCCTGAATTCAGGCGAAGCACAGCCCCTGCGTGACTATCTTGGAACCTATCCGGATGGCAAACATCTGGCAGAGGCTCGCGCGGCCATCGAGGAGCTGGCTCAGTCACAATGGCTCACGGTTTCTCTGTCATCTTCGGAAGCGGAAATCCGCGCCTTCCTTCGCGAGTTTGCCGACACAAAAGTCGTTCTGGACGCTCGTCACCGGCTGCAGGAGGTGCTGGCAGAAAAGGAATGGCTGTCGGTTCGCCGGTCCGGGCAGATCGCCCGGTTACGGGACTTCATCGCCCAGAACCCGGACTCGCGTTTTTTGCAGGACGCGCGGGCGGAACTTGACCGGCTTTACCAGGAGAAATGGAATGCCGTGGCGTCCTCGGAATCGGAACAGCAACTGCGAGCGTTCAGCCGGGAGTTCGCCGGCACGCCATTGAAG
>CAZJCX010000291.1:0-3288 GCA_964544425.1 uncultured Verrucomicrobiota bacterium | reverse complement strand
GGGCGCGATGGCGATGGCGAGGTTGCTGTCGGCTTCCGACCGGGTGCCTTGGAGGATTTGGTCGGTCTCGAACAGTCCCGGCGGGGTGGTGAGGGTGGCCCGGTCGACTTCCTGCGTGACGGTCGAGAAAATGATCGCCCCATCCGGCTTGATGACGCGGCCGCGGACGATTTCTTCGGACTTGACGAGTTGTTCGAGGAAGCGCTGGACCTCTTCGTGGCGGTCGCTGAGCATGACGCCGTTGAGATATTCGCGGACCATCGTGGCGGTGATGATGGTCTGGCCGAGCGTGCGTTCCTGCCACCACGCGCCTTGAACGCGGATCACGAAGTAGGTGTAAATCGCGATCACCGCCGCGACCGTCACGCCGACGGCGATGAGGATTTTGGCGGTGAGGTTGCGTTTAAGCATGGGCGGCAACCTCACGGGCGGATGTGTGGAGCGGTTCGTGTTGGAACAAGGGCAGATACCGGGCCGCAATCCCGAAGACGACGACACCAAACGCGACGATGTTGAGCACAACGATGATTTCGATCCACGACGGCCAGTAGTTCGCCCCGGTGGCCGGGAGGAGGCCAAACCACGCGACGTTGAGCCGGTTGAGAATGACACCCGCGACGACCGAGCCCGCGGCGACAAATTCCACGACGCGGTTTCCGATCCAGCGCGGTCGCAGGATGACGAACATGGGCAGGGTCAGCAGGGCGAATTCGAGGAAGAAAGTGAAGCCTTGCAACGGATGATCAAACGCGTCGCTCCACGCCCCGCGCGCGGTGAGGTCCACCACGCGTAGGAACAGGTAAACCAGCAACACCGGGATCAGACCCTTGATCAACGAGATGGTCACCGGCACCGGCAGGCTCTTGCGAAAGACCCAGAAGGAGAGCGTCGAGACAAAGATCGCCATCGCAAACCCGCTGGCAACGGCGCTGACGAAGAACAACACCGGCAGGGACGGCGTGTACCAGAGCGGCAACAGTTTGCCGGGCACGATCAGAAACAGCCCGCCGAGGGAGGATTGGTGCAATGTGGAGAGAATCACGCCGCCGATGACGAACGGCACGGTGATCGAATGGACAATTCGCTCGGCGCGGTGCCAGCCGAGTTTTTCGAGGAGGATCGGCGCAAACTCAATCGTCAGCACCCCGGTATAGAGCATCACGCACCAGGACACTTCAAAGAGCACGGAGTGATGTTGCCAGAAAAAGATCGGTCGCCAGATTTGATGGTACCGCCCCAGATCCACAATCAATGACCCCGAAGCCGACAGCATGTAACCGAGATACGCCGCGAGCACGACCGGCCGCAAAATGGGATAGAACGTCCGGATGCGAAAGATGTACACGAGGCACGCGGTCAGAAATCCACCGGCCGCAAACGCGATGCCGCACAAGACCATCGCCTTCCACACGCCCCACGGAAATGCGTCCGTCAGATTCGTCACTGCGCCCAAGCCCAGCATGTACCGGCTCGCGAGGCCGTAGCCGCCCAGCGCCCAGAGCACCGCGAGAAAGATCCAGCCGAACAGTTGGAACGAGACGTGGCGCGGCCATTCGCGGCCGCTCAACAGCCAGCACGCGCCGAGCGCCATGCCGATGCCGGCCGCCACGCCCACCAGTCGCGCGATCCAGAGCACCACGTGAAACTCATTCATGGATGCCCTCCGTGTGTTTGCGGCGGAAGCGGAACACGGTGCTCAACAGCAACCCCACGCCGATGATCACGAACGGCACTTTGCTGATCGCTTTCCACGTCAAAGCCGGCAACGGCGCGTGGGGCAAGTCGGTGCGGAAACCCAGTTGATCCGGCGTCGTGTCCGACAGATACAACCACGACGTGCCGCCCACGACCGAATCGCCATACAGGGATTTGTACCGTTGCGGCTGCGCGTGCAACCGGGCCCGCGCCTCCGTCAGCAACGCCTCGCGTTTGCCAAACTTGAGTGTGCCGGTGGGACAGGCAGCCACGCATGCGGGGGAGAGTCCTTCGGCGACGCGTTCCGCGCAGAGATTGCATTTGCCGACGCGCGGCATCAGCGCGTTGTCCCACTCGTATTTCGGCGCATTGAACGGGCACGCGAGGATGCAGTACCGGCACCCGATGCAGAGCGATTCTTTGTAGATGACCGGGCCGGTTTCCGTTTTTACCAGCGCCGCCACCGGGCAGACCGACACACAGGCGGGGGTGCGGCAATGCATGCATTGTTTTTTGACCGGGGTGGAATGTTCCTCGATCACCGTCCGCGTCTGAAAAGTCAGTTGCCCATCGCCCCGACCGTACCCGACCCGCGCTGGCGGCAACCCCGCAAAACCCCACCGGATGCGGCAGGCATTTTCGCAGGCCCGGCAGCCGATGCACCGGGTGAGGTCCACCAGCACGCCGACTTCTTCGCTCGCGGTGCCGGCCATGGCGCGGTTGGCGGCGTAGGTTCCCAACGTGCAGCCGGCGGCGCCCGCCTTTAGAAAATTGCGACGCGTGCACGGGAGAGGGTTCACTTGCCCTCCCGGTGGCGGCGGTTGAAGTGGGGGACGGCGAAGCCGAGCGCGAGTCCGAGCGCGAACGACACGGCGACGACCGGGCCGAAGATGCGCCGATTCGCTTTCAGTGATTGCTCGGATTTGGTCAGCGTTTCCTGCAGTTCGCCGACGCGCTGTTCGAGCGCTTCGGGGCGGACGGCTTTGAGTTGTTTGACTTCGGCCTGCAAGGCGGCGGTTTCATTGCCGGCATGCACCATGTCGCGGTGACATTTCGTGCAGGTTTCCGCGCCGACGCCGAAGGTGTGGCCGCGGACGCCGGTGCCGCGAACTTTCATCGCGTGGCCGACAGTCTCCGGCATGTGACAGGTGACGCAGTTCAAGCCGGCGGTGGCGTGGGTGGCGTGGGAGAAACTTTCCAGCCGCTCGGTGTGGCAGGTGCCGCACATTTGGTCCGGGTCTTCTTTGCGTTGCGCCATCGAGTGCATCTTGTGACAGTCGAAACAGCGGATGTCCGTTTGGCCATGACCGCTGATGCGCCATTCGCCGAAGGTGATGCCGTGGCATTTCGCGCAGATTTGTGAGGTGACCGGCAGCGATTTCTGGCCGGTGTCCGGGTGATCCGCGCCGATGTCCACGTGGCAGGACAGACAGGTCACGCCTTCGAGCGAGTACGTGCCGGCTTGGCGATCAAACTGGGTGGTGTGGCAGACGAGACATTCCATCTTGTTTCCGTCTTGCGCCCACTTCGCGCGGAACGTGTCGTTCATCGCCGCGGCGTGTTTCGACTCAGCCCATTGTTGGGCGGCTTCCT
>CAZJCX010000290.1:560-3340 GCA_964544425.1 uncultured Verrucomicrobiota bacterium | reverse complement strand
ACTTAATGTTGCGGCGTTTAGCCTAAACTCAGGACTTTCCAAACACGCTCTAAGACCCACCAACGCGTACACCGCGACCGGCTGCGCGCGACCTTTCACCGTTGTCGTCCCAGCCACCTTCACCTCCACCCGCTCCTTCACCAGTTCATAGACCGCTTCCGTCAGCAGAATATCCGTCCCGAACTCCTTGTTCAGTCCCTCGACGCGCGACGCCACATTCACCGGATCCCCAATCACTGTGTACTCCGTCCGTTGCGGCGACCCGATATCGCCCACAATCACCTCGCCGTGATTCAACCCCACGCCGATCCGCCACACCGGCCGCCCTGCCGCTTGCCACCGCTCCTGCAACTCCGCCAACCGCACCCGCATCTCGTACGCCGTTTGCACCGCTCGCCACGCATCTTCCGCCGGGCCGCGCCCGATCGGCGCGCCGAACACCGCCATGATCGCGTCCCCGATGAACTTATCCAACGTCCCTCCATGCTTCATCACCACATCCACCATCGCCGTCAGGTACTCGTTCAGTTGCGCGACCAGTTGCGCGGGGTCCGCCTGCTCCGACGCCGACGTGAATCCCCGAATATCCGAAAACAAGATCGTCACCGCCTTCCGTTGCCCGCCGAGACTGGCCGCGTACTGATCTGACCGCTGCAAAATTTCATCCGCGACCGGCTTCGACACATACCGCTCCAACGTCAACCGCAACCGGCGCTTCTCCAACTGCTCCGCCACAATCTGCGTCGCCAACCCCAACACCCCGCCCCCCGCCACCGCCCACAACGGCCCCGCCACCGGCCACACGGTGTTACCGGCGCGGAACGAAACGAACGTCAACGCGAAATACACCGACATCAACGCCGCCAACCACGCCAACTTGCCCAACGGATTTCCGGCCGCCTGCACCACAATCGCCGTCGCCAACGCCAGTGCCACCAGACAAACCTGCCCCAACCACTGTGGCGCCTCCGCCGGCGCTCCGCGATGCAACAACGTCGCGATCGCATTCGCGTGAATCTCCACCCCGTTCATCACCCCGAACGGCGTCGGATGCTGGTCGTGCTGAAAATTTCCCATCGGCCCCACCAGCACAATCTTGTCGCGAAACACCGCGCCGCTTTCCAAGTTTCGTTCCCACGTCTTGCCGTAGAGCAACTCGTACAGCGGATACGACGGGAACCGCCCCGCTCCGCCCACGAAATTGATCAACCCCGGTGCCCCGGGTTGACCGGCCGCCGCCGCGCCAAACGACGGCCACCGCGGCTCATCCGCCGCTGCCATCACGCCGGCCTGCTCGGCCAACGTCGTTTCATGCACCGCCCGCCGCACCGTCCCATCCGCATCCGGCCAAAAATTCACAAATCCCATCCGCCCCGGCGCCTCGAAAACCGGCGTCATCACCTGCCGGCCATCATCCGTAAAATTCGCCGCGAGCACGACCCGCTCGCGGTACCGCGCAATCGCCGCCTGAAACACCTCATCCCCGGTGCGTGGCGTCGAGAACAACAAATCCAACGCCACCACCCGCGCCCCCGCCTCGCACAGCCGGTCAATCAACCGCGCATACACCGCCCGCGGAAACGGGAAACTCCGCAACAACGCCAGGTCCGGATCCGCCGCCATCTCCTCCGGTGAGAACTTATTGAGCGACCGCTCGTCAATCGCCACGATCACAATGTCATTCGGTGCCGCCTCCGCCCCCCGCAATCGAAACCGCAAGTCCACCGTCGCCAACTCCTGCCGCACCAACGGCGCAAACGAAAAGTACTCCGCCACCAACAACAAAACCGCCCACCCCAAACACAACCCATAGGTCAACCGCCGTACCGATTTGTGAACGCTTGCCAGTGGTTTCACGATTCGTTACAACCGTAGCCAATTCGCGAGGCTGGGAGAACCCTTTTCTTGGAGGCAACCACATGAGGTGGCTTAGTGTCGGGATGGCCTTGTGGGCGGTGACGTTTTCAGTTCACGCCGCGCCTGTGGCGCGGTTGTATTCCGCGCAGGGAACAGTGGACGACCGGCTCCGTGCCGATGCCGCATGGCGGCCGGCCCGAATCGGGACTGATTACGAACCTGCCAACGCCGTTCGCACCGGAGACAACAGCCGCGGCGCGGTCCTGTTCACCGACAGTATCCTCGTCCGCCTCAACGAAAACACGCTCCTCGAATTCACCGGTGAGGCTCCAGTCAAGATGGAGTCTGGTAAGGCCTACTTTTTCACGCGCGAACCAAAAAAGTTTCCGCGAGTAGATACCCCGGTCGTCAGCGCGGCTGTGCGCGGCACCGAGTTCGTCGTCGAGGTCGTCAACGCTGATCAAACCGTGATCACTGTTCTCGACGGCGAAGTGGATTGCCGAAATGATTTCGGAGCAGTCCTCGCCCGGTCCGGCGAGCAAGTCGTCACCCGACGCGGCCAAGCGCCGGTCAAGCGCATCATCATCCGCCCGTGGGACGCCGTGCAATGGGCGCTCTACTACCCGGCCGTCCTCGATCTCGCGGATTATGCCGACGCGCTCGACGGCGCAAATGGCGCCCATCGAGCCGGATGGGAAGCGTTGCAACGTCGCGACTGGGATGCCGCCACTCGCCGTTTTGCCGGCAACGACTGGCGCGACGCGCTTGGTCGTTCCATCGCCGCCTACGAACGCGGTGAACTGCCGGTCGCCTTCCGCGAACTCGACGGCGTTGCGCCAGCCGGTGAGCCGTTCCATCTCTACCGGGCCGCGCTCTGCCTCGCGGTCGGACAGATTGAGAAAGCTGAGGAAGCGCTACAACGA
>CAZJCX010000290.1:0-418 GCA_964544425.1 uncultured Verrucomicrobiota bacterium | reverse complement strand
GACTCCGCCAAACGCGCCGCGCAGGCGGACGAGCAATCCGCCAGCGCCGCGCTCGCAATGTCCTATGCCGAGCAAGCGCACTTCCGGTTGCCCGCAGCCATGAAGTGGGCGCGGAAAGCTGTCGAACTCCAACGTGGTAGCGGCCTTGCCCGCGCCCGGCTGGCGGAACTGCAACTCGGCTTCGGCCAGTTGAATGAAGCTGTGCGCACCGCGACCGACGCCTTGAAGTCGGAACCAAACAATGCCCGGGTGCTATCCGTCCTCGGCTTCGCCTACCTGACCCGGTTGGAAACCCGGCAGGCAGAGGATTTTTTCCGCCGCGCCATCACGCTCGACGACGCCGCGGGTCTGCCGCATCTCGGCCTCGGTCTCGCGCTGATTCGGCGGAACAAACTTACCGAAGGCCGGCGGGAGTTGG
>CAZJCX010000289.1:882-3350 GCA_964544425.1 uncultured Verrucomicrobiota bacterium | reverse complement strand
AAACCATGTTCTTCAACCAGCTTGGAAATCTGCCCTGCCACAATGGAACTTGGCTGAGTATGTGCAAGCGGGAAGCCCGCGTCTGCCGCCTGAAAGGCAAGCTCGGGTGCGGGGGAAATAATGGCGGCGTAATGAAAAATCCTTGGTCGGCATACTGCTGGGGCGGGTCGGGGGTGGTCGTCATCGTTCACCGCGCCTCCCAGACCACGAGCGAGTGGGCCGGTAGTTTGACGGTGAACGTGGTGGCGCGCTGGCTGAAGTCCGTAAAGGCGTCCGGTCTCACCCGGTCGGGCTGATCAAACGTATTATGCGCCTGGAGCCGGTCGGCCGTGAGGATGCGACCAGTCAGTTTCCCCGGGTTGATGCCGCGCACGTCACACGTCAAATCCACCGGTTGCAGATCGAAGTTGGCGAGGCTGACGCGCACCACGCCGTCCGCGCCGCGCGTGGCGGCGGCGGATACATGCTCGGAGCCGGTCAGGTGCAGCGGCAGGTGCGTGGCGTCTTGGTGGCCTTTGAGCATCTCGAAGACGTGGTAGGTCGGCGTGACGATCATCCGCGGGCCGTCCGTGAGGCACATCGCTTGGAGGACGTTGATGGTCTGGGCGATATTGGCGACCCGGAGCCGGTCGCTGTACTTGTGGAAGAGGTGGAGGTACAAAGCGGCGACAAGGGCGTCGCGCATCGTGTTTTGCTGGTAGAGGTGGCTGGAGTTGGTGCCCGGCTCGACGTCCCACCACGTGCCCCATTCGTCGAGCACGAGCGCGATGCGTTGGGCGGGATCGTACCGGTCGAGGATGCCGCTGGAGGTGCGAATGAATTTCTCCACCTCCCGGGCTTTCTGGATTGTCCGCCAATACTCCTCTTCCGCGAACTGTGTCGCCGAGCCTTTCTTCTCCCACGGGCCGGGAATGGTGTAGTGATGGATGCTAAGGCCGTGCAGCAGGTGATGGGTCTCGCGGACGAACACGTCGTTCCACGCGTCGTCGCCGCCGCAGCCGACTTTGAACAACTCGCCGCCGCCGTAGTGCCGGCAGTAGGTCTGGTAGCGCCGGTACTCTTGCGCGTACTGGAGGGGCGTCATGTTGCCGCCGCAACCCCAGTTCTCGTTGCCGACCGCCCAGAGGCGGATTTTCCACGGTTCATCGCGGCCATTCGCGCGACGCAACCGCGCCATCGGTGTGTCACCGGGAGCCGTCAGATACTCCAGCCACTCGGCCATTTCCTGGACCGAGCCGCTGCCGACGTTGCCGCAGATGTACGGTTCGGTGCCGACCTGCTCGCAGAAATCGAGAAACTCATGGGTGCCGAAATGATTGTTCTCAATGGAGCCGCCCCACCAGACGTTGGCGATGCTGGGCCGCTGGGCGCGCGGGCCGATGCCGTCTTTCCAATGGTAGGTGTCGGCAAAACACCCGCCCGGCCAGCGGACGTTCGGCATCTTCAGCTTGCGCAACGCGGCGACGACATCGTTGCGGATGCCGCGCGTATTCGGGATGGGTGAATCTTCCCCCACCCAAATTCCTTCATAGATGCACCGGCCCAAGTGCTCGGCGAAATGTCCGTAGAGATGTTTCGAAACCGTGTGCCGCGGTTCATCCGCGTGAATGATGAGTTTGTTCATAGAATGTGTGCGAGCAAAGCAAGTGCGCCCGCGCAGGACAAGCGAAACAGCCTGTGAACGGAATTCAGTAGATGCGACGCCCCCGTCGCTTCGTAGTCTGCGCCCGAAATGAAGCGACGAGGGCGTCGCTTCTACGGGAATGAGGATGGTCAAACTGCTCGGGTTAAAGCGGCTTTGATCCAGCCAGCGCACCGAACCGTCGCCGAAGAGCGGTTACCTTCGAGTCGGGTTTCGTGCGCCGGTCGAAGGGGTGTGAACGGAAAGGCGCGGCAACTGATCTGTCACGGAGCCTGAAGCGTCCACACGGCCAGAGCGACCAGCCACAAAAGACTGAGGATGACTTGCACACGTTCGGACCGGGTGAGTTTTTCCTGCGGGGGGTGAGCCAGCGAGTGGGAGGATTTCATGTGGGTATTATCTGGAGCGACCCGTGGATGGTTACTTGCGGTTGCGTTTCCGCCAGCGCCACGCCACTGCGCCACCGACGCCGAGTAAAAAGATCGTGCTCGGTTCGGGGACGGCACTCGCCGTGTCACCGGCCAAAATGGAGTTGTTGGCGACATCGTTGTAAGCCCAATCATGAATCGTGAGCCGATAGGTGCTGCTGCCATACGGCGTGAGCGGTTCGACACTCAACCGGACCCAGCCGTAGTGCCAGTCGGCCCCGTCGCTGAAGCGGAACCCCGCGAACTGGGAACTTTGTCCCTGCCAGAGGCCCCACTCCGTGCCGAGGCCGTCATAATAGGCGAACCAGCCGTAATCGGTTAAACCGAACGTGTTCCACCCCGAGCCGCTGTTGATCGGGGTGCCGGCCACCACGCTCATCCGGGCGCGTTTGGGCGTG
>CAZJCX010000289.1:0-872 GCA_964544425.1 uncultured Verrucomicrobiota bacterium | reverse complement strand
ATCAATATTCGAGTCGAAGTCAGCATCGATCCACTGCAGGTTGCCACTGCCGGACGCCTTATAGGCAAGTGACTGAAAGTAGTCGTCCGCGCCTTTCACCCCATCGTACCCATTTGGGCCAAATTCGTCCAGCCAGCCGCCGCTCAGGAACTCCATCGTCAACGTCGGCAGCGCCATCGAATAGACCCCGCCGTTGTAACCGGCGCTGGCGTCGAACTCAAAAGTCGGATCCGTATCCACCGCCAGGGTCTGGTTCACAGTTGTGTGAACAATTGTCGCCAAGGCCACGCCGCTCCAGACACACGCCGCCACAGCCACCATGAATTGCTTGCGATTCACGTCGTCCTCCTTGAGGCGTGGTCCGGCAGGCCTGACCAGCCTGCCGGACCGACACCGCTGATGGTTACTTGCGGTTGCGTTTCTGCCACCGATAGACCAACGCGCCGCCGACACCGAGGAGCAGGATCGTGCTCGGTTCGGGGACGGCACTCGCCGTGTCACCGGCAAGAATGCCGGCGCCCGCCGTGGTCTCATACGCCCAGTCGTGGATCGTCAACTGGTACGCAAGGCTCTGCGGCGTGCCGGACGCAACGCTAATCTGCGCCCAGCCGTAATTCCACGTCGAGCCGCTGTCCTGGCTGACCCGGAAGCCGACATACTTGTTGTTCACGCCACCGAGCCAGTCACCGGATTCCGTGCCGTTGAACACTTGGCCAAAGATGCCGGTGTCACTGCTGGTGAAGGTATTGCCGCTGTTGATGCTGACCCCGGCATTCAACTGGTCGGGCCGCGTGGTACCGCCGCTGTCCACCCAGCGCACGAGCGTGCTGCCCAGGCCATCCGGATCAATGCCGGCCGAGAACATGTAATCC
>CAZJCX010000288.1:0-3531 GCA_964544425.1 uncultured Verrucomicrobiota bacterium | reverse complement strand
GCAGGCCAGTCGTCCGATGTCAATTCCAGAATAATGAGATGTGACCCCTTTTCCTACCGCTCCTCCCTCAATTCCGGTGATGGAGTTGTGTTGATAAAAGAACGCACTCGAAAGATGGAGTTTGAAAGTCCTTGCACGCTCACATCTATGTTGCGGTCTAGATTCAGGCGCAGATCAAGCGCCTTTTCATAGTCCGTAAGTGCATTGGAATAAGATCCCCAAATTTCGTGGATGCGCCCTCGCATTCGGTAATCACTCGCCTGAGGAGTATTGGATATAATGCCATCAAGCACCTCACGCGCCTGACGAAGATCATCGATGGCATCTTGTCTAAGCGCATATGCAGCAGACCGCCTAAGGTCATCATGCAACAACATCCATGGAACCAAAGCCCTTGAATATCCATGGATTTCAAACCGTTCGGCTAGGAAGTACTGCGTCCCAAGCCCCCATCGCGTGTGAAACATGGCCAAGTAACCAATAAGAACGGCTAAGGCAACTATGACGGTTGGTTTCCGTCTCACGCTGAGAATGTGGAAACTCATGATTTCACTTCACCAACTCAGCAATTTTACTCTCTTTAACAATCCCGCTTCTGCCTTCATAACGGGTCACATCTCATTATTCTGTATCCGACCGCCGGGGACGGCGGCTGCCACCGACTGCGTGAGTCGGTTGGCGGCGCCGATGGTGGATTTCGTGTAATTCGTGGTGGCACCGGTGATCTCGATGAGGTTCGTCCGGTTGCCGACCGGGTCGTAGAAGAATTGTTGGCTGCTGCTGCCGGGATAGCTGGCGGCGGTGAGCCAGTTGTTGGAGTTGTAGCTGTAGGCGTTGCCGCCTTCGAGCGTGGTCATGTTTGTCCGGTTGCCGCTGCTGTCGTAGCCGTAGAGGAACGAGGCCAGCGGCTGGCTCGGCGAGCCAGCCCTACCGTGGATGCGGCTGAGCAACTGATGGGCGTTGTCGAAGCCGTTGGTGACGGTCGTGCCGTTGGGCAACACCTGCGCGATGAGCCGGGAGGCGGCATCGTAGGTGAACGTCGTGCTCTTGCCGTTGGCGGTCATGTTCGTGACGCGATTACGGTTATCATAGGCGTAGGCTTGATTCAAGAACTGCACAAGCGGGATCATTTTTCATGGGTGGCCAACTCGCGGCTTGCCGGGAGGCGCGGCGGCTCGTACTCTCCGCGCCATGCCTTTCAAGTCACTTGGTCTTTCCGAAACAGTGTTGCGCGGTGTCGAAGCGGCCGGCTACACCGAACCGACCGCCATTCAAACCCGCGCCATTCCGTTGGTGCTCACCGGCAAGGATGTGATCGGCTCCGCGCAGACGGGGACCGGCAAGACGGCGGCGTTTGCGCTGCCGATTCTCACCAAGCTCGACCGGCATGGCGGGTGCCGGTGTCTCGTGCTCGAACCGACGCGCGAGCTGGCGGCGCAGGTGGACACGGCGTTTCGCGATTACGGGCGGTTCACCGACCTGCGGACGGCGGTGATCTTCGGCGGCGTCGGCTACGGCGCGCAACGCGACGCGCTCCGCCGCGGCGCGGATATCATCGTGGCCACGCCCGGTCGGCTGCTGGATTTGATGGGGCAGGGCGACGTAAATTTGCGCGACATTCAGATTCTGGTGCTGGATGAAGCTGACCGGATGCTCGACATGGGCTTTATGCCGGATGTGCGCCGCATCATCGAACGCTGCCCCAAACAGCGGCAGACGATGTTGTTCTCGGCGACGATCCCGCCCGAGATTGACAGCCTCGTGAAATGGGCGATGCGCCAGCCGGAGAACGTCGCCATCGGCGAACGCCGGTCACCGGCGGAGACGGTCACGCACGCGTTTTACCCCGTCGCGGCCACGCAGAAATTCCAACTCCTCGTCACGTTGTTGGAGCGGACGAACTTCGACAGTGTGCTCATCTTCTGCCGCACCAAACACGGCGCGGACAAGATCGCCCGGCGGTTGAAGCAGGCGAATCACGCCGTCGCGGTGCTCCACTCCAACCGCACCCAGCGCGAACGCATCGAGGCGCTCGAAGGTTTCAAGTCCGGCAAGTATGAGGTGATGGTCGCCACCGACATCGCGGCGCGCGGCATCGACGTCGAGGGCGTCACCCACGTCATCAACTACGACGTGCCGCAACACCCGGAGGACTACGTCCACCGCATCGGCCGCACCGGTCGCGCGCAGAAAGTGGGCGACGCGTTCACCCTCTGCACCAGCGAAGAGGCCGGGGCCGTTGTTGCCATCGAACGCTTCATCGGCCAGAAAATCCCCCGGCTCCAGATCGAAGATTTCCGTTACGACGCCACCGCCATGCTCAAGGCCGACGCGCCGCCGCCCGACCGCCGCAGCGTCCACATGAGCCGCACGTCGAAAGGCTACACCTTCGCCCCGCGCCGGCGGCGATGAAGACGTGGTGCCTCGCGCTGGTGGTCGTGTGTGGTGGCTGGCTGTCACCGCGACTCGCCGGCGCGTTGACCAACGAGAGCTGGTTCGTGGAGTTGCGCGACGGTTCGCGGCTGGTGGGAACCCCGCTCGTCGAGACGCTACCCATTGAGTTTCAGAGCAAGACCGTGAACGTCGAGCTCGCGATGATCACCGACTGGCAAACCAGCGGAGCCGCCGCGATGGTCCTCCGCTTTCGCAACGGCGATGAATTGACCTCGCCGCTCAAGTTTGAAGAGTTTCCGTTGCGGACGGTATTTGGCGAAGTCAAACTGCCCGTCGCCCAAATTGTCCGGTGCGTCGCCCGCGGGGGGCGCTCGCGGCATGGTTTGGTGCGACACCTCATCACGGCGGAACGGCTGGCCGATCTGCCGCCGGAGGGCGTCGAACACGACCCGGCGCGCGGCGTCACGTTCCTGTTCACGGAACAGAGGCCCTTCCTCAAATTCCCGGCCGAGGGACTGCCGACGGGCAATGCCGCCCGGTCAGTTGCCGGCTGGATCAAGACCGCCGAGCGCCACCGCCGCCAAACCATTTTTCTGTGGGGCGCGAAGAAGCCCGGTGACGGCTGTTACCTCATCCTCTTCGAGGATGGCCACCCTCTGGCGCGTCGGCTCGCGATGGGCAACTGGGGCGGCGGCCCCACCGAGCAAGCCGGCAATGCAATCGTCAACGACGGGCAATGGCATCACATCGTCCTCACTCATGACGAAGCCGGTAAACTCTGCACCTACGTTGATGGAAAACTCGACCACCAGATGCAACGGAGCTTTGCGACCAGTCCCGGCGCTGACGCCACGCTCTCCACCGATGAACCCAACCATCAATTCATCGGCTCGCTCGCGGACTTTCGGTTCTACAATCGCGCCCTGACGCCCGACGAAATCCGCGATTTGGGCGACGCCGGCAAGTAGTCTTTACCTTGTGGGAACGCCCTGCCGGGCGCGCCCGGCAGGGCGCTACCACGACCGGTCGAGAACCTCGACAAGCTCCGCATCCGTCAGCGCGACCGGGTTGCCTTTCATGCTGCTGGCGGACTTGGCTTTTGCGATGATGGCCGGGAAGTCTTCGCGGCGGATGCCG
>CAZJCX010000287.1:564-3562 GCA_964544425.1 uncultured Verrucomicrobiota bacterium | reverse complement strand
GGCCTTGCCAGGCGGCAACCTGATCAAAGTAATGCCGCGCCGCGTTTCCCTTCCCAGTGGCCACTTCACATTGACCAGCAGCCGTGAGAGCCTCCATGCCCAAGTCCGTGTTTGGCACCAACCGCGCGCACTCCAGAAAGTGCGGCAACGCCGCTCTCAACCGCATCTCGCCGTAGTCACATTCCCCCAACCGGATATGCGCCTTCGCCAACTGATACTCCGTCGCCGCGCTGCGCTTCGGGCCGGTGATGGTCTCCCAGAACACCCGCATCGCCGGACAACCAGCCGACTGCCGCTGCGTCTCCGCCAAATCCAGAAGCTGTTGCACCGACAATTCCGACGCCGCCAGCAACGCCCGCAGGCCATCCCAATCACCGGCTCCGATCAACGACCCGATCTGCGCCAACAACTCCAAGCCGGTGGGAGACTGGGGGTTGGGATTTGGAGGTTGGGGATTGGCGGATTCTGGCGTAGCCAGTTTCACTACCCGGTAGTACCGTTCGGCCACCTCGCCGGGCGGCTTGCGCCACGCATCGCCGCGATCCACCCATTCACTCCACGCATTCGTCGCCACCACCTGCCCGGCCAGAATCCAGTTCATCAACGCCGGCGATTCCGCCGCCGCGTCCGCCGCGAAAATCTGGTTCGTACACCCCACCGGACTCTGGAACCAAACGCTCACTGACCCGTCCTCATTCGGCACCACCCGCGTCGGCAACGTGCTGTAACTCGTCTGCGGTTCCCGTTGCGCCACGGCCCGCCACACCGTCGCGCCCAGCAGGGCGCTCCCACAAACCAATAAACTCATCCGTGCCATCCGCGTCATCCGCGGTTTCATGGCCGTTCCTCCCACACCGCCAAGCCAATCAGCACCAACTCCTGATCCTCGCCCACCGTCACCCGGTACACCTGCCCGTATTCCACGAACGGCTCGGACGGAGCCTCGCCTTCCAGTAGCTCCACCGCTGCGTAGCCATCGGCCAACTGCATCCCGAAATCTTCCGCCACCACCGGCGGTGCCAACTGTCCGTCCACTTCCACCGGCAACGGTTCGAGCGTGATCAGCATCTCATTCGTGCCCGCCGCCAACGTCACCCGGTGAAATCCCACCACCGGCCCTGCGACATTCGCCAACCCGGTTGTCGCGCCCAGAAGGGCGCTCCCACAACACAACAAGACAATCAGCGTCATCCGCGAAATCCGCGGTCCCTCATTTCGTGTCGTTCGTGTATTTCGTGGTTTCATTTGCTCACCACCTTCAGTTTCCCCAGTTCCAACGCCACTTGCTCCGCCGTCTCCCCGCTCCGCGTCCGCACCGCCAATTCCTTCAACGCCGCCGCATACTCCGCATGCGAAATGTCTTTCCCCACCCGCGCCCGCACCGCCTCCCAAATCTCGCATCGCCCGCTGTACGAGAGAGCACGCACCAAACAATCCGCCGAGACGGCGGACGCTACACCGGACTGACGGGCAAGCTCCCACCACGCCTGCGCGCGGGCTTCGTGGCTTGGGGCTGACTGCGCCAGCGCTTCGAGCGGGCCGCGCTCACCGCGCGCGGCGACAGTGCGGACTAATTCCACCTCCCGGCCTTGGGCGCGGAAGACCCGCTCGGCATCGCGGTAATTCTTGTTCCAGAAATCCCAGCACGCCCGGTAGTAGTCCAGGAGCGTAGCGTCACCGGGGTAGTCGCGCCGCAGTTTCAGCAGAAAGTCGCCATTGCCGGTCGTCGCCCATTTCCCATCCGCCAGCAGCGCGTGTTGCGGCGGCAACTTGTGGAAAGCGGGATCGAGGCGGACGGAAGAATGGCCGCGCTCACCGCGCGCGGCTACAGCCGACCAGTATTCGCGCTCGAAATAGAAACCGACGAAATAGGGCCGGCACCACACCACGCCGGCGAGAATCACTCCACTCACTGCTGTCACCGTGATGCTTCTCCGCGTCATCACGGTTGCAACTTATACCCCCCCCCCCCCGCTGTTGTCAACCGCTCATTTCGCGACTGTGGAAAAAATGTTTGGCAAGGGCGGCTGGCTCCGCTATCAGTGCGGCACGCATGAATCTTCTGGTGGCGTTGTTCAAGTCGTCGCTTGGTAAAAAATATGTGATGGCGCTTTCGGGAGTCGCGCTGGTGCTGTTCGTGATCGGCCATCTGCTCGGCAACTTGCAAGTCTTTCTCGGCCCCGACGCAATCAACAAATACGCCGCATTCCTCAAGGCCAGTCCCGAAGTCTTGTGGGGTGCCCGGTCGGGATTGTTGTTGATGGTCGGGCTGCATTTGTTTTCCGCGGCGCTGTTGCTGCGGGAGAATTCGGATGCCCGGCAAGCCGAGTATGAGAAGAAGGATCTCGTCGCCGCCAGTTTCGCGTCCCGGACGATGATCGCCAGCGGGATCATCCTTTTCACATTTATCGTATTTCATCTGCTCCACTACACCGCGCTCCAGATTGATCCGAGTTTCGCTGACCTCCGTGACGCGCAGGGTCGGCACGATGTTTATCGAATGCTGATCAGCGGATTCTCCCACTGGGTGTCCGGCTTCTACATCTTCAGCATGGCGCTGCTTTGTTTGCACCTCAGCCACGGCGCGAGCGCAATGTTTCAAACGCTCGGCTTGAAGAACGACCGCAACCGGGCCTGCATTGACGGCGCGGCCAAAACCCTCGCGCTGGTGATCTTCATCGGTTACTCCTCGATCCCGCTCGCGGTGTTGTTCCAGGTGGTGAAATAACATGAAACTCGATCCCAAAATTCCCGCCGGGCCGCTGGCGCAGAAGTGGACTCACCACAAGGCCCACATCACACTCGTCAACCCCTCCAACAAACGGAAGTACGACATCATCATCGTCGGCACCGGCCTCGCCGGCGGCAGCGCGGCGGCGACGCTGGCGGAGTTGGGATACAACGTCAAATCGTTCTGCATCCAGGACAGTCCCCGGCGCGCCCACAGCGTCGCGGCGCAAGGCGGGATCAACGCCGCCAAAAATTACCAGACCGCCGG
>CAZJCX010000287.1:0-554 GCA_964544425.1 uncultured Verrucomicrobiota bacterium | reverse complement strand
AGCGTTTTCCGGCTGTTCTACGACACGATCAAAGGCGGCGATTTCCGCGCGCGCGAAGCCAACGTGCACCGGCTCGCCGAAGTCAGCGCGAACATCATTGATCAATGCGCGGCGCAAGGCGTCCCGTTCGCCCGCGAGTACGGCGGCACACTGTCCAACCGGTCATTTGGTGGCGCGCAGGTTTCCCGGACGTTCTACGCGCGCGGTCAGACCGGGCAGCAACTGTTGCTCGGCTGTTACTCCGCGATGAGCCGGCAAATCGGCGCGGGCGCGATCACGTTGCATCCGCGCACGGAGATGCTCGACCTCGTCATCGTCAACGGCCAAGCCAAGGGTATCGTCACCCGCAATCTCGTGACCGGCAAAATCGAATCGCACGCCGCCGACGCCGTCGTGCTCGCCACCGGCGGGTACGGAAATGCGTATTATCTTTCCACCTACGGACGCGGCTCGAACGCGACCGCCATCTGGCGCGCGCACAAGAAAGGCGCGTTGTTCGCCAATCCGTGTTTTACACAGATTCATCCGACGTGCATCCCGGTCAGCGGTGATTA
>CAZJCX010000286.1:0-3563 GCA_964544425.1 uncultured Verrucomicrobiota bacterium | reverse complement strand
CGGATGCAGCGGAACATCGACTTGAGCAAGGGGCTCACCTTTTCGCAGGCCGTGTTGCTTGGTCTCACGCAAAAAGGTCTGACCCGGGAAGCCGCCTACAAGATCGTGCAGCGCAATGCGATGGTCACTTGGAAAGGCGACAAGTCCTTCAAGGAAAACCTGCTCGCGGATGCGGAGTTGATGGCGCACCTTTCGCCGCGCGACATCGAGGCGCTGTTCGACGTGAGCCGCCATTTCCGCGAAGTGAACAACACCTTCAAGAAGGTCGGCTTGAAATGAAAGCCCCGCTGGATCCCGGTTTCCAGCCGGCGGTCCTGTTTAACCGGAATTACCGGGGCGACACGCCGTTCGTCATCGGACTTGAGCGCGAGAATGGCTTGCTGTCCCGCTTCGAGACGCGCATCCGTGCGACGCCAGATGATGAGACAGTCCGGTACGTCGAGCGGATCGTGAAGTTCCTGCTCTGGGCGCGCGGCGGTTGGCGGTTATACCTCGATGGTCCGCGCGCGGTGTGTGAGAAAATCCAGATTCGCCCGTTTGACGCTGAGTTGATGGCGCGCGTGTACGAGCGGCCGGTGGAGATCAAGCTCGGCCCGGTACCCCCGGCCAAGGATATGGCCGCGGCGCTCGGCGGTCATCTCGATGGCTGCCGGATTGGGTTCGATCTCGGCGCGAGCGATTACAAGGTCGCCGCGGTGCAGGACGGCAATGTCGTGTACAGCGACGAGTTCCCATGGGACCCGAAAAACCAGTCCGACCCGCAATACCATTTCGATCACATCATGGCCGGCTTGAAGAAGGCGGCCGCCTACCTGCCCCGCGTGGACGCCATTGGTGGCAGCACTGCGGGCGTGGTGGTGAACAACCGGATCATGGCGGCGTCCCTGTTCCGTGCCGTACCGGCTGACAAGTTCAGCGGGGCCAAAGATATTTTCCTCCGCGTGCGCGCTGCGTGGAAGGTGCCGCTCGAAGTGTTGAACGACGGTGATGTCACCGCGCTGGCCGGTGGGATGTCGCTCGGCGTGACCGGCGTGCTCGGGATTGCGATGGGTTCCAGCGAAGCGGCCGGATACCTCGACCAGCAAGGACGGTTGCGTGGCTGGCTGAGCGAACTGGCATTTGCGCCGGTGGATTACAATCCCGACGCTCCGGCGGACGAATGGTCGGGCGACCGGGGTGTGGGCGCGTTGTCTTTCTCGCAGCAGGCGGTCAACAAACTCCTCCCCGCCGCCGGTATCTCCGTCCCCGCCAAGCTGGGCTTACCGGAACGCCTCAAGGAAGTGCAGACGTTGATGGCTGGGGGCGACCGGCGGGCGGCGCAGATTTACGAGACCATCGGCGTCTATCTCGGCTACGCGATTCCGCACTACGCCGACTTCTATGATTTCAATCACGCCCTCATCCTCGGTCGCGTGACCACCGGCGAGGGCGGCAACATTCTCATCAACAAAGCCCGGGAAGTCCTCCGCACCGAGTTCCCCAATCTGGCCGACCGGATTCAACTCCATGTGCCCGACGAAAAAAGCCGCCGCGTCGGCCAGGCCGTCGCCGCCGCCAGCCTGCCGGCCATCACAAAATGAAGCTCCTATTTGAAAAGCCTGTCACCCTGAGCGCACCGAAGGGTCTTTCGCGGAGGCGGCAGAGATTCTTCGCTCCGCTCAGAATGACAACACAGGAACAATGAAACTTCACAACTCCACCGCCGACGTTTTCATACCGGACAACCAGCCGTTACCGGGCGCCTTGGAACGCGTCACGCACCTCGGCATCGGCGCGCATCAGGATGATTTGGAGTTCATGGCGTTCCACGGCATCCTCGCCTGCTATCATGCGACCGACAAATGGTTCGGCGGCGTGACGTGTACAAATGGCGGGGGCAGTTCGCGCGTCGGGCCCTACGCGCATTTCACGGACGAGCAGATGATGAAGGTGCGGCGCGACGAACAGCGCGCCGCCGCTGTCGTGGGCCGGTACGGTGTGATGCTGCAACTCGATTACCCGAGCAGCGCGGTGAAAAGCGCAACTGATTCGCGACTCAAGGATGATTTGAAGCATATACTCGCCGCTACCAAGCCGGAGGTCGTCTACACCCACAACCCCGCCGACAAACACGACACACACATCGGCGTGGTGATTGCGACGTTGCAGGCCATCCGCGCACTACCGTCCGCGCAACGTCCTGCGAAGGTAATCGGCTGTGAAGTGTGGCGTGGATTGGATTGGTTACCGGATGCCGACAAGGTGGTCATGGACGTCAGCGCCCATGAGAATCTCGCGATGGCGTTGAACGGAATTTTTGATTCGCAGATTGCCGGCGGTAAACGCTACGACCTCGCCACCCAAGGCCGCCGGCTCGCCAATGCGACTTATTTCGAATCCCACGCCAGCGACAAGGCCGACCAGATTTGGTTCGGCATGGACCTGACCCCGTTGGCGCGCGATGAGAAGCTCGATATCATCGAATACGTCACCGGCTACGTCCGCAAGTTGGAAGCGGATGTGCGCCAGAAACTCTCACAACGACTCGGACGCTAATGGAAATCATCATTCAACCCACTCCGGAAGCCGCCAGCACCATCGCCGCGCGCATCGTGGCGCGGCTGCTGCGCGAGAAACCCAACGCTGTCATCGGACTCGCCACCGGCAGCACGCCGTTGCTGCTGTACCGGGAAATCATCCGCATGAAGCTCGACTTCAGCCGCGTCACCACGTTCAACCTCGACGAGTACGTGGGCTTGCCGGCCGAGCATACGCAGTCGTACCACCACTTCATGTGGGAGAATTTCTTCCAACACATCAACATCCCGAAAAACCAGGTCCACATCCCCGACGGCATGGCCAAGGACATCCCCGGCTTCTGCAGACATTACGAGCAGATGATTTCCGCCTCCGGTGGGATTGACCTGCAAGTGCTCGGCATCGGCCGCGACGGCCACATCGGATTCAACGAGCCGAGTTCCTCGCTTGCCTCACGCACGCGCATCAAAACGCTGACCCCGCGGACGCGGCAGGACAACGCCCGGTTTTTCAAGAGCGCCGACGAGGTGCCGCATCATTGCATCACGATGGGCATCGGCACCATCATGGAAGCCCGGCAGGTTGTACTGCTCGCGTTTGGCAAAACAAAAGCCGATGCGATTGCCGCAGCCGTCGAAGGCCCGATTACCTCGATGAATCCCGCGAGCATTTTGCAGATGCATCCGGTGGCCAAAGTCTGCCTCGACGAAGAAGCCGCCGGCCAGTTGGAGAAAGCGGCTTACTACCGCTGGGTGTACGACAACAAGCCTAACTGGCAGCGATTCTAACGGCCTTGTTACAAAATGAGTCACGGGTTTATCGAAGTCGTCGGCGCCCGGCAGAACAATCTGAAAGGAGTCAATCTCAAGCTGCCGTTGGGCGAGTTGATTGTCGTCACCGGCGTCAGCGGCTCCGGTAAATCCTCGCTGGCGTTCGACACGGTTTACGCCGAGGGGCAACGCCGGTACGTCGAGACCTTCTCGCCCTACGCCCGGCAGTTCCTCGACCGGATGGACAAGCCGCAGGTCGACCGCATCGACGGCATC
>CAZJCX010000285.1:0-3570 GCA_964544425.1 uncultured Verrucomicrobiota bacterium | reverse complement strand
GACCACGTTGAAGCGCGGTTGCCGGGCGATGCAATGCCGGTGCGGCGAGCCGATGCAGACGTTGTGGGAGAAAGAGGTGTTGCTGACGCAGGGCAAGTTCACGTTCCCGCCATTCAAGGAAGGGCACCGGTATCGGCTGGTCTTTGGCGGCATGCAACACGTCAACGAAGGCGAGGGTTTTCAGGTGTACGTGAACGGCAAGCTGATGCTGGAACGCAATCGCGGCCTCGCCAGTCGGGAAGGCGGCACGCGACTGGTGTACGACATTGACAAGGCGTGGTGGCTGGATTTCCAGAACGGCAACACGACGATTGCCGCCAAGAGTTTTCTGCGCAACGACCAGAAAGGCACGCGCAACATTTTCCTGATCTGGTTGCAGGAGATGAAGTGCCCGCCGTTCGGCGAGACGGAAATTCTCCAGTCGGTCAAGGCCGTGCCGCTGCGGAGCGCGGCGTGGCAGGCGTTGCAAGACCCCGACAATATGGAATTGGATCCGGAGGTGGGTCAATACCAATGGGACGGCACGTTTGCTCCCAATGAGAAAGTTGCCGGCACGTGGACGCAACTCGGTGAGGTGGCCACGGTGGAAGAATTTGTTCCAACGGCGAAGCTCCGGCCAAATCCGCTGTTGCCGGCCAAGCTGACGTTTGGCGAGAATGGCCGCACGGATGACACGCTGCTCTATTACACCGGTGACCTGTTGCTGCATCTCAACACGAATCAGGCGCTCAAAATGAAAGTAGTGAATGACCACCTGTTCATCGAAGCCGGTGGGTTTGCCACAAAGAATGGCCCGGCATCCAAGCCGCGGTGGATTGTGATGAAGCGTGGATAGTTAAACGAAAGGAAAAACGAAATGTTGAAACGAACTCTTACCGTCATTACCGCGTTACTGTTTGTATGGCCTGTTCTGGCGGCCGAAAAGCCGGTCAAGGTGTACATCATGTCCGGCCAGTCGAACATGGTCGGCATGGGTGACATCTCCGGCGGCAGCGAGCGTTGGGGGAAAGAATTTCTCGATCCCGAGTTGTCGGTCTATGCGGGAGACTACGACGCGACCACGAACTACGACAAGTTGACCCCGGTCAAGACACTTAAACTGGAGTCGTTTGGCGGAGTGACCCCCACGCCGTATCCCGGTGGCGGCACGCAAGTGGTGCGCGGGCAGATCCAGCCCAAGCAGACCGGTATCTACGAGTTTCGGCCGGGCTACGGCAACGGCGAGTACAACATCATGGAAGTGAACGGCGTTGAGGTCTATCGCCGCGAAACCGGCAAGGAGCCGGTGTCCAAAGCGATCAAGTTGTCCGCCGGGGAGAACGTTCCTTTCAAGATCACGTACCTGACCAATGACGCGAACGGGTTGGGTTGGTGGATCAGGACCGACGTGCCCGGCACGATGCACACGCTGGTCAAGGTGCAGGGCAAGTTTCCGCACTTGTTGGACGCGCAGGGCAACTGGCAGGCGCGCGACGACGTGATTTACAAGGGCGTCATCTCGGCCGTCGGCCAAGGCCCGCTGAAGGTCGGAATCCAGGGTAACACCATCGGGCCGGAGTTGGGGTTTGGTTGGGTAATGGGCGACTTCCACGACGAGCCGGTCTTGTTGATCAAATCATCCATCGGCAATCGCAGCCTCGGCTGGGACATCCTGCCGCCCGGCAGCGAACGCTACACGTTAGAAGGACAAGTTTATGCCGGTTACAAAGACCCTCAGTCGTCTTGGCCAGAAGGCAGCGAGCCGCAACCCGGTAGCTGGTATGCCGGCAAGCAATACGACGAGTACACGAAAGCCGTTCACGATGTGCTCAACAACTTCGACACGTTGTTCCCGCAGTTCAAAGGCCGCGGTTATGAGATTGCCGGTTTCGTCTGGTGGCAGGGGCACAAAGACACCGGCAGCCCGGCGCACATCGCGCGCTACGAACAAAATCTCGTCCGCCTGATCAAAGCCTGGCGCGAAGAGTTCAAAGCCCCGAACGCACCGTGGGCCATCGGCACCGGCTGCGGCAGTCCGGGAACGGAGGGCGCTGCCTTAGCAGTCGCGGAAGCCCAACTCGCCGTCAGCGGCGAGTCCGGTAAGTACCCGGAGTTCAAGGGCAACGTGAAGACGGTCAACACCGCTCCCTTCTGGCGGGAGGTGGATGTTTCGCCCAAGAATCAAGGTTTCCACTACAACCGCAATGCCGAGACCTACTACCTCGTGGGCGAAGCGCTCGGCACGGCCATGGTCGGATTGAAGACTGGAAAATGAGATACGGCAAAGTCGAACTGCACAACGTCTGCGACCTGATCGAAGGCGATGGCTTGCCGGGGTTTGGTGTGCTGCGTTTCCCGCGCGCGATCTTGGGTGAGATCAACAAAGGCGCGCAGAACATGGCGCGGCACGGTGCCGGCTGCGAGATTCGCGGGCTGCTTCCCGAAGGCGGCACGGCCAAAGTCGTGCTGCGCGTCGTGGACAGCAACACCACCCCGCCGGTGGTCACGGTGTATCACGGTTGTTTTTGCGGTCCGGTGGTTCACGTCGGGAAAGAACCGACGGAAATTGTCATCAAACACCCTGCCACGTTATCGGCATTGTCCCAGATTAGTGGTGGCAACAAACTCTCGTTTGATCCCCGGTTGATTCGGGTGCGGCTGCCGAACATCCACACGGTGCGGATTGAAGTGATTGAAGGTGATTGGACCTATCCGCCGCGCGAGGCCTTACCGGTGAAGACAATGTTGAGCTATGGGTCTTCGATCACACACGGCGCGTGCGCGATTGCTCCCGAGGGAACTTACGCCGCGCAATGTGCCCGGCGACTCGAGTGCGACCTAATCAATCTCGGTGTCGGCGGTTCGGCGCAGATGGACCGGGCGGTGGCGGAACACATCGCGGCGCGCACGGATTGGGATTTTGCATCGTTCGAGATGGGGATCAACATCCGGCAATGGCCACGGGAGAAATTCCGGGAAGTCGTCGAACAGTTTGTCGGGATCGTCGCCGCCGCGCATCCGGACAAATACATTTTCTGCATTGATCTCTTTACGAACGACGCCGATTTCGACGCGAACACCACGAAAGGCGTCGGCTTCCGCGAAGTGGTCAAGGAGGTCGCGGCGAAGATCGGCACCGGCAAGGTCATTCATCTTGATGGCCGCCAGATTCTTACTGACCCGACCGGCTTGCGGACGGACTTGGTGCATCCCAGCGACGAAGGGATGCAGGAGATGGGCGCGAATCTGGCGGCGCTTATGAAACGGTTTGTCGGCGCGCAATGATGAAAGGAACAAAATCGTGAGATCCTTTTGCCCGTCGGTGGTGGTTGGGTTGTTGAGCTGGTGCATGGCGGCAAACGCCACCTTGCCGGATTTTACCAAAGGCGACAAACCCGCGCAGGACGCGGCGACGTTTTCGCTCCACCTCGACGGCGTGGCCGGTGTGCCGAACGGCAGGCTGGTAAAGGGCGCGGATGCCACGCAGATTTACGTGGCGCGGGTCAGGGACCCGGCCAGCGTTCGGCAGCCAGGCGACGTGATCCGCGGTATTGCCGGAAAGTTCCCCGACCGCCAAATCAAGATCCTCTG
>CAZJCX010000284.1:0-3591 GCA_964544425.1 uncultured Verrucomicrobiota bacterium | reverse complement strand
AAGGTCGTCGATCGCACACAGCTCATCCTCGACATCTTCGCGCAGCACGCGGTGACCGCCGAGGGCAAAGGGGAAGCGGTACTCGGCCTCGGGTTCATGTTGATGGGCGAGAACAGCGCGGTGGTGACGCACGCGTTGAAGGCGAAGCTGGCCGAGGTGCAGCAAACCTTGCCGAAGGATGTCGTGGTCGAGACGTTGTATGACCGGACGGAGTTGGTCGAGAAGGTCATCCGCACCGTCGAACACAACCTGCTGGCCGGGGCGTTGCTGGTGATCGCGTTGCTGTTCGCGTTCCTCGGCAACTTGCGCGCGGGGTTGGTCGTGGCGGCGGCGATTCCGCTCTCGATGCTCTTTGCGGGTAACTTCATGTTGCAGGCCGGGATTGCGGCGAGCCTGCTCAGCCTCGGTGCCATTGATTTCGGGCTGATCGTGGATAGCTCGGTCATTATGGTCGAAAATTGCGTCCGTCACGTCGCGCAGCGCAAAGACAAGCCGTGGATGGACACGATTCGCGATGCGGCCATCGAGGTACGGAAGCCGACGATGTTCGGCGAGTTGATCATCATGATCGTCTTCCTGCCGGTCCTGACGCTGGAGGGCATCGAAGGAAAAATGTTCCGGCCGATGGCGCTGACGATGATCTTCGCGCTGGCCGGCTCGATGATCTTGTCACTGACGTTGATGCCGGTGTTGGCGAGCTTGGTGTTGCCGAAGAAACTTTCAGAACGCGAACCGTGGCTCGTGCGGTTCGCCCACCGGCTGTATGCGCCGACGCTGGATTGGGTGCTGCGCCGCCGCGCGCTGACTTTGCTGGGCGCGTTGGGATTGGTGATCGGCGGGGCGCTGTTGACGACGCGGATGGGTGGCGAGTTCCTTCCCAAACTCGGCGAGCAGGCGCTCGCGGTCAGCACGGTGCGGCTGGCCGGCGTGTCGGTGGACGAAGCGGTCGCGCTCAACGACCGCATCGAGAAGGAACTGCTAACGGAGTTCCCGGATGAAATCGAACACATCTGGACGCGGCTCGGCACGGCCGAGGTGGCGACCGACCCGATGGGGATCGAGCTGTCCGACATCTTCATCGCCCTCAAGCCGCGCGAGCAGTGGAAGAAAGCGCGGACGCAGCCGGAGTTGATCGAGGCGATGCGCAAGGTGTTCGCCAAAGTGCCCGGCATGACGGCGGCGTTCAGCCAGCCCATCGAGATGCGGATGAACGAGATGATTGCCGGCGTACGCGGTGACGTGGCGATCAAGATTTACGGGGACGACCTCGATGAATTGCGCCGGTTGTCCGACGAAGTGCTGGCGTTGCTCGAAGGCATCCCCGGCACCGGCGAGGTGAACGGCGAACAGATCAGCGGCCAGCCGGTGCTGCGCGTGAAAGTGGACCCGGAAGCCATCGCGCGGTTTGGCGTTTCGACGCGCGACGTGTTGAGCATGGTGGAGGCGGCCGGCTCGACAAAGGTGGGCGAAGTCCGCGAAGGCCAACGCCGGTTTCCGCTGGCGGTGCGCTTGCCCGACCGGCAACGGACCGACCCGGATGCGCTGGCGGCGACGTTGATCCCGACGGCGACCGGCCAGGTGTTGCCGCTGGAACGCGTGGCGAAGGTCACGCTGACCGAAGGCCCGTCCACGATCAACCGCGAATGGGGCCGGCGACGGACGACGGTGCAGGCCAACGTGCGCGGGCGCGACGTGGCCAGTTACGTCGCCGAGGCCAAGGCGAAGATTGCCGGACAAGTGAAGCTGCCGGAAGGGTACACGGTGGAATGGGGCGGCCAGTTTGAGAACATGGAACGGGCGAACCGGAAGCTGATGTTTGTCGTGCCCGTGGCGCTGGCGTTGATCGGAGTGTTGCTTTTCTTCAGCCTCAAATCGCTGCGCGACGTGCTGATTGTGGCGACTGGTATTCCGTTGGGCGTGGTGGGCGGGGTGGTGGCATTGTGGCTGCGCGACCTGCCGTTCACGGTGAGCGCCGGGGTCGGCTTTGTGGCGTTGAGCGGCGTGGCGATCCTGAACGGACTCGTGCTCGTCACCTTCATCAAACAAAAACTCGATGCGGGCGAACCGCTGGAGCAAGCCGTGCGCGAAGGTTGCCTCATCCGGTTACGCCCGGTCTTGATGACCGCGTTCGTCGCGGCCGTCGGATTCATCCCGATGGCGGTCAACGTCGGTGTCGGCGGCGAAGTGCAGCGGCCATTGGCCACCGTAGTCATCGGCGGGATCATCACGAACACGTTGCTCACGCTGCTCGTGCTGCCGGTGCTCTCCCGTTTGGCGCACGCGCGTCAGCACGGGACTCGGTAAGTTCCATCGGCTTTTTCTGCACTTCATCCCTTCTTCTGGAAATATCCCGTTAACGGTGGCTGCCAATCGCTGTGCTCATCCATGTTGTCGCCTATCATATGTATTCGGCCATACTGCGGAGGGTATGCCGAATTGGCTTCGCCATCAGCAACGGATTTTCATTCCGCAACTAGGCTTGTTTTCGGTGAGTTACAATCGCTCCGGCAAAAGCCAGACTGAGTCTGCCTTTACCGGGTTGATCTTGCACCAGCTTCATCCACGGCATTTGCAGCACTTTTGTTGGGAAAAGACGCGGACGACAACTTTCGCCTTGGAGGGCCGCGCTCCGTCGTGGCTGCTTCCTCTCAGCAGTTCGCTGGGCCGGGCTGGACGATTGGCAACAGACAGATTCACTGTAATTATTCCTCTGTAGCAACGTCAGCAGGGGTAGATGAGCGCCTTGGAACACAAACTGGTCGAGCACTTGGCGGAGTTCGTCGCCTTCGCGCGCCAACGCGTCGGCGATCCCGAACTCGCCGCCGACGTGGTGCAGGACAGTTTGCTCAAGGCATTGAGGACCGGGGGAGACGCCGGGAAGATTCAGGATGCGAAAGCGTGGTTCTACCGCATCCTGCGGCGCACGCTGATTGATCTCTATCGCCGGCAAGACGTGCGGAAACGCGGCGCGGCGGTTTTGGAAGCCGAACTCGCTGCCACACCCACGGCGGAAGAAGAACGCGTCGTGTGCGGTTGCCTCGACCGGTTGATTCCGACCTTGAAACCGGAGTACGCCGCGTTGATTCGCCAGGTGGACTTGCAAGGCCAGTCGCCGGAAACCGTCGCCGCCGGTCTGGGTCTCACCCGCAACAACCTCACCGTCCGACTCCATCGCGCTCGTCAGCAGTTGAAAGACCGACTGGAAACTTCGTGTCGAATGTGCGCCAAGCATGGTTGCTTGGATTGCACCTGCGACACCCCCCAGAAAGCTGACGCCCATGAAAAACCATCATCATCATAGTTGCCACCACCACACCCCCGCGCCGACCATCGCGGCCGGCAAGTACACTTGTCCCATGCACCCGGAAGTTGTCTCGGACAAACCCGGCTCGTGCCCGAAATGCGGCATGGCCTTGGAGCCGGTCGTCCCCAGTGGCGAAGACGACACCGAATACCGGGACATGCAGCGGCGGTTCTGGATCAGCACGGCCCTGACCTTGCCGGTATTCGTCATCGCGATGGCGCACCTTCACGGATTCGACTGGCTGCAGTTTGCGCTGGCCACGCCGGTCGTGCTCTGGGGCGGCTGGC
>CAZJCX010000283.1:310-3663 GCA_964544425.1 uncultured Verrucomicrobiota bacterium | reverse complement strand
GAGCTGCCGGACGGCGCTACGTTGCGCGGTGATGCGCGCGGATATTTCGACCGGTCGCGCGAGGCCAGTCCGTTTTATTCAGCGCATATTCGGGAACCGCTGTTTCCGTCGTTGATGAAGTTGGCGGCGGATGATCTGGAGGCGCGGCGACTGACCGGCTGGATCAGCATCGTGTTGGTGGGTGTGATCGGAGTCACGGGCGCGAAGTTGGCGGGGCCAGTGGCCGGGGCGTTTGCGGCGTGGATTTACTCCGGCACGACGCTCACGTCGTACTACGGCGTCAGCGGGCTGCGTGAGGGGTTGATGGCAGTGCTCGTGCTATTGCTGGTGCTGGTGCTCCTCTGCGACCGAACGTGGCCAATCCGAGTGACGGGTGCGTTGGTCGCAGGAGCGATCCCCCTGTTGCGAATGGAGGGACTGGTCATGGTCCCGCTCCTTGCCGGTGTTTGGGCGATCACGCAGTGGCGCAAAGCAGCGGTGCTTGAAGCGGTGGTGTTAAGCGCGGTCGCGTGGCTGGCTGTCATGCCCTATTTGCTGAACTGCCAGCGCGAGTTTGGCAGCGCGTTTTACACGCTCAACACGCACGCCCGGTACTGGCGCAATCACGAGTTTGCCGGTCAGCCCGGCCATCTCACCCGCGACGAAGTGCTCGCCAACGCGTACGGCGGGGAACCGACGACGTCCGCGAAGTATGTTTTGGGGATGCATTCGCTGCCGGAGGTCGCGGGGCGGTATGCAATCGGCTACTGGATCGCGTTGTGGGAGCACGTCCCCAGGATTCTCGAGGGGCGGTGGCTCCTGTGGCTGTGGCCGCTCGGCGTGATGTGGGACTGGCAACGCCGCGGTTTTGTGACACTGGCCGGTTTCGTCGCCCAACTCCCGTTCGCTTTCATCTTGCCGCTGGACATGGTGATGGCCGACCGACCTCAGCCCGGTGTGGAGTTTCGCTTTAGTCTGCCCATCACCGCCTTCGTCGCCATACTCGCCGGGACCGGAATCGCGCAGACGACGAAGTGGGTGCTTGAAAGGTACCGGAGACGCTGATAGTCTGCCGCCGCGGTTGGGCGTGTAGTTCAGTTGGCTAGAACGTTCGGATCACACCCGAAAGGTCACAGGTTCGAGTCCTGTCACGCCCACCATTCTCCACTCACGGCTTGCGCACGGTGGTGTCCCGCGCGTCGGGCAGCAACTCGGGATAGTCGAGCGTGTAGTGCAATCCGCGGGATTCTTTCCGCTGCAAAGCGCACTCGATGATGAGTTCCGCGACTTGGGCGAGGTTGCGCAACTCGATTAAATCGGGCGTGACCTTGTAGTCCCAGTAAAACTGGTTGATCTCGCGCTGGAGGTTCTGAATCCGCGCGCGCGCCCGCAAGAGGCGCTTGTCCGTCCGGACAATCCCCACGTAGTCCCACATCAAGCGCCGGATTTCGTCCCAGTTGTGCGTCACCACCACAAGCTCATCCGGGTCGCTGGCGTTGCCGCTCTGCCACGGGGGCAACTCCGGTACGATGGCGCGGGGTGACTGGCTGGCGATCTTCGCAGCCCGGTGGGCCACGACGAGCGCTTCGAGCAGGGAATTGCTCGCGAGCCGGTTGGCCCCGTGCAGCCCCGTGCAGGCGACTTCGCCGGCGGCCAGCAGTCCGGCAATCTCCGTGCGGCCATCCACGTCCGTCACGACGCCGCCGCATTGATAGTGAGCGGCGGGAACCACCGGCAATGGCTGGCGCGTCATGTCGTAGCCGAACTCGGCGCACTTGGCGTGGATGTTCGGGAAGCGCTCCTTCACGAACGCCGCGTCCTTGTGCGTGATGTCCAGCGTGACGAATTCCGCGCCGGTCTTTTTCATCTCCGAGTCAATCGCGCGGGCCACAATGTCACGCGGCGCCAAGTCCGCTTGCGGATGATATTTTTTCATGAACGGCTGGCCATCGGCCCCGCGCAACACTGCGCCCTCACCGCGCACCGCTTCGCTGATCAGAAACGTCTTCGCGCGCGGCTCGTAAAGACACGTCGGGTGAAACTGCACGAACTCCATGTTTGCCACGCTGGCCCCCGCCCGGTAGGCCATCGCGACACCGTCCCCGCTCGCGATGTCCGGGTTGCTCGTGTAGAGGTACACCTTCCCGGAACCGCCCGTCGCCAGCATGGTGATCGGTGCGGCGAACACTTCGACGACGTTGCGCTTTTCATCGAGCGCATAGCAGCCGAGGCAGCGATTCGCATCGGCCACGCCGATCTTCTGAGACGTGATCAAATCAATCGCCAGCATGTCTTCAAACACCGTGATGTTCGATTGCCGCGCGGCTTCGTCCAGCAACGCGCGCTCGATCTCACGGCCGGTAATGTCGCCCGCGTGCAACACGCGCCGTTTGGAGTGGCCGCCTTCCCGGCCCAGATCGTATTCCACGCCGCCCTCCCGACGGCTGAAGTTCACACCCCACTCGATCAACTCCCGCATCAGCGCCGGGCCTTCCCCGATGATCGTCCGCACCACCGCGTCCCGGCACAATCCCGCGCCCGCGGTGAGCGTGTCGCGCACATGAAGGTCAAACGTATCCTCCGCGCTCATGACAGCGGCAATGCCGCCTTGGGCATAGTTGGTGTTCGACTCCGCCCGGTGCTTCTTGGTGATCAACCCGACGCGACCGGCGTCGGCAACCTTGAGCGCGAAGGTCAGCCCGGCAATTCCGCTGCCAATGACGAGGAAATCAAAGTTCTGCTGACCAGCCATGCGTCCCATGATACCAACCGCCGATTGACTCGCAACGAGACTTTTCGTAGCGTCTCGTCATGCGTTTGATGACGATTTGTCTGCTCGTGGCTAGCGCGGCTCAAGCCGCCGCCCCGGCCAGCCCCCGCGACTTGCAGGAACGATTCGAACAGGCGTTGGCAGCGAAAGACCTCCGGGCCTTGGTGCAGCTGTATGAATGGGAGGGCGTCTCGAGCAGCATGCGCACGACGACGGCGATGATGCTCGACGAGTTGACCCGCAAGGAAATCAAGAGCGTCGCCCTCGGTCGCGTCACGCAGAAAAAGGAAACCATCGTCCAAGGCATTCGTTACCGGCCGAATTTGCCACTGGCGGGCGCCGTCGTCGTCACCTTCACGGAAAAAGGGACGACCGACAAAATGGAAATCCCCTACGGCCGCAAGCCGGACGGGTATTACTTCAGCGCCGTGACGGAGGAACAGGTCGCGCCCCGTGCCGCCATGCCGCGGCAGTTCGGGATCAGCGTGGGCGGAACCGCTGCGCCGCGACCGGCCCAATTCACCGGGTTTTATGTCGCGATGGTGAAAGGCAAAGAGGTCCGAAAAGATTTCAGCGGTCAAGCCGGTCTGACCAAGCAGATTCG
>CAZJCX010000283.1:0-226 GCA_964544425.1 uncultured Verrucomicrobiota bacterium | reverse complement strand
GTACGAGTCGCCCAAGACGGACACCGGCGCGCCGATCACGTACGGCGGACGGTAAGCCTCCCGATTCCCATCACGCGCTTGCGGGGAGAGGGCAATGGTGAGGGGCCGCTCTCCCGCAACGTACCGGTGCTCGGATCACAGTACGAGATTGTCGATCAAACGCGTCTTGCCGACGTACGCGGCCACGAGCGCAGGTGACAGCGTTCCCTGCACGATCGGCTCCAGC
>CAZJCX010000282.1:1586-3666 GCA_964544425.1 uncultured Verrucomicrobiota bacterium | reverse complement strand
GCCGGGACGGAGGACATTCACTGCGGCCGGTTGCGAGCCGCGTGCGAACAACAATTATTGGAGGTGCCGTCATGAACGCCGAACCTACTACGACCACGCCGTCGTCCGACGAAGAGTTTCAAGCCGAGTTGCAGCAGGCCTGCCTCGCGGAAGGGCCCGGCAAACTGCAAACGGCACGGCAACATTTGCAGGCGGTGACAAAAAACGACGCCGATGCCGAGGCGTTGCAGAATCTATTTCGCGAAGCGCATTCCCTGTCCGGCAATGCCGGGCTGGCGGGCTTGCAGACAATTGCCCGGGTCGCCGGCGCGTTGGAGATGTTGCTGAAGGAGTTGACGGCCAAGCCAGACAAGATCACCGCGTCGGTGTTACGGACCGTGGCGCAGAGCATTGACTTGCTCGACGAGTTGCATCGCGCGGGTGCCACCGTGGACGGACGTGTGCCGAACTGGTTTCACGTGCTGGCGGTGGACGACGAGGAGATCGCGCGGCGGGCGGTGGATTTCGCGTTGGAGAAGGTGAAAGTGAAGCCGGTCAGCGCGCGCGACTCGATGACCGCGTTGCGGGCGGCCGGGGAGCGGCGGTTTGATCTGATCATCTCCGACATCGAGATGCCCGGCCTGACCGGCCTCGCGCTCTGCGAGAAAATCCGCGCCACGCCCACCAACGGGACGACGCCGCTGGTGTTCGTGACAAATATCACCGACTTCGCCAATCGGGCGCAGGCGGTCCTCAAAGGCGGCAACGATTTGATCGCCAAGCCGTTTCTGTTCCCGGAACTCGGACTGAAGGCGTTGATCTTCCTCATCAAACCACACGTTTCAAACCGTTGACGCGCCGCCGACGGGGCCCATGAGCGTGACACCAACCAACCTGACCAGTCCGCGCGCGGGGCCTGCGCGCAAGTTCGAACGCAACTTCATGCAGCGGACGTTGCGGATTCTCCAAGAGTATACAGGCCCGTATGACGCGACGCTGCTGCTGAATTGTCTGCTGGGACTGCTGATTGTGCCGCGCGAAGCGCTGATTGATCAAATTGACCGGGAGCCGTTCACTTCATTCAACTCGTGGGGCATCACGCCGTCTTGTGTCCGGAACTTCGGCGCGCCGACGCGCAATAATCCTCAGCCGCAAACCTTGCGCGGTGTCGTGCGCAGTTTGCGGGACGCGGTGGCGCATTTTCATGTGCGCCCGATTCAAGGCGGCGGCCAAGTGACCGGCTTTGTTTTTCGAACGCAAACGGGGTTCGAGGCAGCCATCCCACTGGGCGAGTTGCGCGCGTTTGTGGAACATCTCGCCACCCACGTCCAGCGTCAGAGCGTTCCGCGTCGGCCAGGGTAGATGAGGTTACCAGTCACCACCGCCTCGGCTGTGTCCAAAAATCCGGCAGTCAATTCGAATCTGCCGGTGAGATTGAACAGTAGGGTTACCGCCGAAGCCAGTGTTTGTCTGTCATTCGGAGTAATTCAATTTAGCCGAAATCCAGTCCGGGAGCGTTTTACCTCGCATCCAACGAGTGGTCGCAAAATCACTGGCACACCATAGGCTATGTCTTTTTTGCGCTTGGAGAACACGGACTGCTCTGGCTGGTGGCTCCGTCTCTTAGGGTAAATTGGCTGGTGATGTCAGAGGTGGGCATTGGTGCGTCCCCTTGGGTTTAGGTTGGGCGGAGCGTCGTCGGGCGGGGAATAGGGTATGGAGTCTGTCCAAAACATTTACGCAGTCGCGTCCACTCTGACGGACGATCCGCGCGAACACCGCGACTTGGTTGTCTCGATCATTCATCACTTATTGCTCGTATCCCAATCGGTTGCGCCCGCGGAAATTTCTGTCGGCGAGTTCGTCGTGCGGCCGGTCATGCAACGACTTGCGCCCCGCCAACAAGAGGTGTGGAACACGTTGCTGACCGGGATCGGAGTCCGATCCGCGGCCCGGCAACTGGGTGTCTCGCACACCGCGGTGATCCATCACCGGCACAAGATTCTGCGCCGCCTGCGAGATCTTGTGGCGGCGACGGAGCCGCAGCCTCTGGAGGCGTCATGAGGATCAGCGGAACCTGGCTCGCGTTGACCGTCGCGCT
>CAZJCX010000282.1:0-1576 GCA_964544425.1 uncultured Verrucomicrobiota bacterium | reverse complement strand
GATCGCGACTGTCGAAGTATCGGCGCGCCCGCGCTTGTTGACCGACGAGGAGATGGACCAAGTTTGCGCCAAAGGAACTACCGGGTCCGCGCTCGACTACGCCACCATTCACCGGCTGGTGATGGACTTCTCCCATCGCAGCGCGACGGCCCAGATCAACGGCTCCCTGGCGTGGCGGATCGAGACCGACCGGCCCTCGCACGTCCAAGTGCGCGTGCCGGGAGCGGCGGCGGACGTGGCACTCTTGCGGCCGGTCGAGATTCGCGTCGTGGATGCCAACGTGCGGTTGACTGGCGACCTGAATCTCGCGGTGCGGACCTCCGCGGCGATGACCCGGGCCTTGACGCGCCATCAAGTGGCTTTGGACGGTTTTGCAGCGCGCCACCCGCAGATGGCGGGGTGGCTGCGCCGGTAGTGGTTGTTTTGAAAAATGTTGTCAGCCGTGACCGATCCACGACGGATCGGCATGATGAACAGAGATTGTGCTCGACGCGCTGACCGTCGGGCCGAAGGAGAGAACGCACAATGAAGCGTACTCAAAAATGGGTCGCAGGCGGCATCACGTTCGTGTTGAGCGCCAGCCTGTGCACGTCGAGCTTCGCCGCCAAGGCGATGAGCGACGAGGAAATGGACCAAGCGACGGCCAAAGGCCAGTCGGCGGTTCAATTGGGTCTGGGCAATCAGACGATCAAAGACAAGTCCACCGCGAGCCTGTCGTTCAAGGACACGGTCGGCAAGGACGAAACCATCCACAACCTGCCGGACTATCAGAAGACCGACGGTGGGGTGGTGTATCCCGAAGGCTCCAACCCGGGCTGCCAGAACTGCGGCCAAGAGGGTGGCGGACAGATCGTCAACGGTGTCGGCCCGCAGGAACAGGCCTTGAACAACAAGCAGAAGACAGAGTCGGATGACGTGCTGCTGAACGAGAACAAGGTCCAAGCAAACGCGGTGGCCGGCAACTTGATCAACGCGGCGGGCGAGAACAACGTCGCCGCGACGGTCAACGCCGCGAGCAGCGGCGGCGGTTCCGAGGACACGATCGAGCAGGTCAACGAGATTGATCAGAGCAAGGCCGCGTTCCTCGACCGGACCCAGGTGGACACCAAGAGCAAAGCCTCCACCTCAACCAGCGAAGAGAGCCGCAGCGCTTCGTCCACTGAGACGAAGAGCAAGAGCAGCGCGTCGAGCAGCGAGGAGACGTACAACAAGACAGTCGCGATCGACAAGTCCGAGACCGAGACGTGGAACGAGGAGTTCAATCCGAACGTCACGATCACCGGCACGATCAACAGCGACGCGACCAGCACCGCCAATGGTGACGCGACCTCGACCTCCGACGCCCAGTCGGTCTCGACCTCGACCGCGACGGCCGATGCGTCGAACAGCAAGTCGTATGACAAGACGGTCAACGACAACACGACGGTGACGGACACGAAGACCGTGACCATCAACAAAGACATCACCGTGGACAAAGGCGGCTCGGACAATCCGCCCGCACCCGGAGCAGCCAGCATCAATGGCGGCGGTTATGACAATGGGTACAGCCGCGGCGGCGATGGCGGTGTGGATGTGA
>CAZJCX010000281.1:2869-3680 GCA_964544425.1 uncultured Verrucomicrobiota bacterium | reverse complement strand
TCCGGAGATTCTTACAACATGACACCCGTTGATTATCTGGCGGCGGTTCGCCGTCTGCTTGACCATCTCGAACGGACGCAACTGCCGGCCCTGGAGCGCGGCGCGGATTTGATCGTGGCCGCGCTGCAACGGCGCGGCACCATCTGGTGCGCCGAAATCGGCCACGGCATCCAAGGCGATTTCATCAATCGCGCCGGTGGGTTGGCGGCAGTGAAAAAGTACGAGGGGCAACACCGGGCCGGTGACGTGGTGCTGATCGGCTCGGTGTCCGGCAAGAACGAGAAGCCGGTCGAGTTGGCCATCCAATGCCGGGCCGCCGGCGTGGCGACGATCGGGTTCACGTCCCTGGCGTACACCGCGCAGGTGGAATCGTTGCATCCGTCCGGTAAGAAACTGTGTGAGGCGGTGGATGTGGTGATTGATCATGGCGCGCCGTACGGCGACGCGGCGGTGGAGATTGCCGGGTATGAGCACGCGTTGTTGCCGGTTTCCGGTGTCGGGTGCGCCGTCGCGGGTCAGCTGCTGCTGGGGCGCGCGCTGGAAAAAATGGCGGCGGCGGGAACGCCGGCCACCGTTTTCCAGAGCGTCAACCGGCACGGCGGCAAGGAAGCGTATGACCGGGCCATCGCGCAGTACGCCGCGCGCGGCTATTGAACCGTTCCCGCGCTTCCCGTATCCTGCGGCCACGATGAAAACCTCGCTCATCCTCACAGTGGTCGGTCCCGACCGGCCCGGCATCGTCGGCGGGCTGGCGACGTTGGTGGCGGAACATGGCGGGAACTGGCTCGAAAGCCGGATGGCGCGGCTGGCC
>CAZJCX010000281.1:2507-2794 GCA_964544425.1 uncultured Verrucomicrobiota bacterium | reverse complement strand
CCGGCCTGTCGGTGGTGGTCGAGCAGACCGCTTCGCCGGCGACGGCCGGGGAGCATTACGGGTTGCAACTCGAACTCATCGGCCATGACCGGCCTGGCATCGTGGCGCAGATTACCGGCGTCATCCGCCGCCACGGCATCAACATCGAGGAACTCGAAACCAGCACGGAGCGGGCGCCGCAGACGGATGATTTGTTGTTCAAGGCCGTCGCCAGGTTGCGCGTGCCGGCCGGCATCGCGCAAGGCACGCTGCGCCACGACCTCGAGGCGATTGCCGGCGAATTGATG
>CAZJCX010000281.1:0-2435 GCA_964544425.1 uncultured Verrucomicrobiota bacterium | reverse complement strand
AGGCGTTGGACGTGGCGCGGATCAAGGCGGGGGCGCAGTTGCTTGCGGAGACGATGGCGAACGGGCGGACGATATTTGCCTTCGGAGCGTCGCACGCGTTCATCGTGGCGGAGGAGTTGGTGTATCGGGCCGGGGGGCTGATGTTGGTGAATCCCATTTATCCGCACGGGATGAACTTGAGCGTGCGGCCGGTGACACTGACATCACAACTGGAGCGGGTCGTGGGGTTGGGCCGGGAATTCTTGGCACAGTCACCGGCGCGCGCGGGCGACGCGTTGATTTTACATTCGGTGTCGGGACGGAATCCGGTGACGATTGACATGGCGCTGCTCGCCCGCGAACGCGGCATCCGCACCGTCGCGATCACCGCGCGGTCCTACCTCGGCAAGGAGACCAGCCGACATCCGTGCGGCAAGATGTTGGCGGAGTTGTGCGATGTGGTGATTGACAACGCGGCGCCGCCCGGCGACGCGGTCGTCGAGATCCCCGGCTTCGCCCAAAAGGTCGCGCCCATTTCGACGATTACCGGCTGTGCCATCGCCAACGCGCTCGTCGCCGAGACGGTGAAGTCGCTGGTCGAACGCGGCATCGAACCGCCGGTATTCGTGAGCGCCAACACCACCGGCGGGGATGAGTATAATCAACGGCTGCTCGCAGAGAACAGGGCGCGCATCCATTACCTGTGACTTCCAAACCTGTCACCCTGAGCGCAGCGAAGGGTCTCTGTTGTTCGCCGGCAACAACAGAGATTCTTCGCTCTGCTCAGAATGACAACGCGGGGGAACTATGAGCCACGTTATTCTCCTCAACATCGTTGGTTTGTCGCCCAAACATTTTGAAACGCCGGAGCTGATTCCGAATCTGGCGCGGTTGAAGATGCGCCCGCTGAAACCGACGTTCCCGGCGGTGACGTGTTCGGTGCAGGCATCCATCTTGTCGGGCGTCACACCGGATGTGCACGGGATCGTGGCGAATGGGTATTACGACCGCGAGACGTTCGAGGTGAAATTCTGGGAGCAACCGGACGCGCTCGTGCAGGCCCCCCGGCTGTGGGATTTGCTCAAGGCAAAAGACCCGTCCTGCAAGACGGCGGTGTTGTTCTGGCAGAACTCGATGTTCATCAACTCCGACATCATCGTCACACCGCGCCCGCTGCATCTCGATTCCGGCATGGTGCAGTGGTGCTACTCGAAGCCGGCGGGGTATTACGAAGAAGTCGCGACCAAGATCGGCGATTTCAAATTGCAACATTACTGGGGGCCCGTGGCGGGTCTCGGTTCGAGCCAGTGGATTGCGAAGTGCGCCCGGTACACGTGGGACAAGCACCGGCCCAATTTCATGGCCGTCTATCTGCCGCACCTTGACTACTCGTCGCAGAAATACGGCCCGGACTCCCCACCGGCGCGGCTGGCGTTGCGCGAGATTGACGGTGTGGTGGGCGACTTGTTGAAACTGGATGCGACAATCATCGTTTGCAGCGAGTACGCGCTCACGCCGGTCAGCCGCCCGATCTATCCCAACCGGCTCCTCCGCCAAGCCGGTCTGCTGCGCGTGCGCGAGATTGCCGGCAAGGAGTACCTCGATTACGAGTTGAGCGACGCGTTTGCGATGGTGGATCATCAAGTGGCGCACATCTTCTGCAAACCCAACGTCGTGGAACAGGTTCGCGGCATTCTGGCCGGCGCGCATCCGGTGGATTTCGCCACCATTGCTCATCCGCGCGCCGGGGAACTAATTGCCGTCGCGCCACCCGATGAATGGTTCGCCTACTACTGGTGGGACGATTGGGCGAAGGCCCCGGAGTTCGCTTACTTCGTGGACATCCATCGCAAACCCGGTTACGACCCGTGCGAGCTGTGGTTCGACTGGCGGCGCATGGCCCGCACGTTCAAACCCCAAACCGCCACCGACCCCACGCTCGTCAAAGGCAGCCACGGCCGCGTGGATAACGACCCGCATACCTGGGCCGTGTTGTTACTCGACGAAAAAGCCGCAGCTAACGCCAAACTTAGCGATCACGCCAACGTGACCGACATCGCCCCGCTGGTCTGCCGGTTGTTGCAGTAGTCGCAGGCTTCAGCCTGCATTTGACACTCACCAGAAAAGGCTGCAATGAAACTGTCCGTCACGAGTGGGGAGTCACCTTCGATGGGCCGCACGTGGCCAAGCTTGTCGCGGTCATTCAATTACCGTCATTCTGTACGTTGTGCGGATCTGACCCCCCGCATCCAAACTCCGCCCGTCGCTCGAATGCCTGCGCCACCACCGCGCCCATCACGGCTGGCGTTGCTGATCATGACACCATTGACCAACTCGATCTCCATGCCTGACTGAAATTATCAAAGCTCCACATAGACCGGCGGATCCGGCGGGTATGCTTTAAGAGCGTGTTTGGAAAGTCACTTTTTGATTCCGGAAATGGTTGAAATGTGATT
>CAZJCX010000280.1:0-3687 GCA_964544425.1 uncultured Verrucomicrobiota bacterium | reverse complement strand
ACCGGCTGAGTTGGATCGCGCCCGCGCTGGGCGTCCGCGAATCCCGCCGGGTCGTCGGCGAGTACATCCTCACCGAGCATGACGTTTGTGCCGGGCTGTCGAAGCAGGCGCACCCCGACATCATCGCCATTGCCGATCACGCGCTCGACACCCACGGGGCAGACACCGGCCGGGCGGGTTGCGTGGAACTCGCCGAACCATACGGCATCCCGTTCCGCTGCCTCATCCCGCGCGGGTGGGAGAACCTGTTGGTGGCCTGCCGGGGCGCGAGTTTCAGTTCGATCGCCGCCTCCAGTTGCCGACTCTCCCGTACCATGATGCAACTCGGCCAAGCGGCCGGCGCCGCCGCGGCGCTGGCGCGCGACCGCGACTGCCCGGTCGCGAACGTTGACCCCGTCGAGTTGCGCGGCCACTTGCGCGAGCAGGGCGTTCAACTGGAATGGCCAATGCCCCCGGCGATCGCAGAACGCTTGGCAAGGTAGGGCGCGACCGCCGGGCGCGCCGAGGCGGTCTGCGTCGTGGTAAAGAAGCGGCTGGCCCGGCGGTCCAGCCCTACCCGCGCTCACCGAGCGCGGCGACGGACGGTAGCGGTGGTTTATGACCGCCGCGACAGTTCATCTAAATAAAGGCTTGTCTAATGTATCACTTTGTGGTTAGTTGATTGCGTGACGGTATGGGGCAGCAAGAAATAATTCGACGTCGGCCGCCGGTGCAGCGCGCCAAAGTCCTCAACTGGTTGCGCGAGGAAATCGTTTCCGGTCGCATCGCGCCGGGCATAAAACTGCCCACCCGCCGCCAACTTCAACAGCAATTCGATCTCGCGCCAGCCACGGTGGATGCCGCTTTTGACCAGCTCATGCGCGAAGGATTCGTTGTTGCCCGCGGCCCGCTTGGCACGTTCGTCACCAATCATCCACCGCATCTGCACCGATATGCGCTTGTTTTTCCGTGGGAGAAACGTGTCATCCGCTCGTCGTTTTTCCGCGCGCTGATGTCAGCCGCTGAAGGGATAACCGGCGATGCCACGCCGCGGCGCATCTCGCCGTTTTACGGGATTGCCGGGCACGTGGACTCCGAGGACTACCAGCAACTGCTCAGTTTCGCCCAAGCCGACCGGCTGGCGGGTGTGATTTTCGCCACCACGCCGTATCCGTTGAAAGGGCTGGCGCTGCTCGAAGACCCGCGCATTGCCCGCGTGGCGATCATCGAGCCGAACGACTACGTCGGCGTCCCCGGCGTGTACCCGGACATGGACTCGTTGATCCCGCTCGCGCTCGACGAATTCGCCCGGCTCGGCCGCAAACGCGTCGCGCTGGTTTCGCTGATCAACGAGTCGTGGCCAGGCAAACAGGTGGCCGATTTCCTCCACGCCGCCGCTGCGCGCGAGTTGCGGGCCGCGCCGCACTGGATTCAAGGCGCGCCGTTGTTCGGTCCCGAAGCCGCCTCCTACGCCGTCCAGACCTGGTTCCGCGCCCCGGCGCAGGAACGGCCCGACGCCGTGCTGATTGCCGACGACAACCTTGTGGAAGCCGCCACGAGCGGCCTGCGCCTGGCCGGGGTGCGCGTGCCCGAAGACGTGACGGTGATCGCCCACGCCAATTTCCCGCACCCGACCCGCAGTCACGTCCCCGCGCACCGGATGGGCCCGGACGTGACGAAACTGCTCGAAGCCTGCATCGCCCGGCTCGACGAACCGCATCCGACCGGGGTGAACGTGTTGCCGTTGCAACACGCCGCGATGGAGGTGGGCGTATGATTTCACGGCTTGAGGTAGGGACGTTTCTCCGAAGCGTCCGTTCTGTGAAACCCGGACGCGGACGGCTCGGAGAGCCGTCCCTACCCACGACCGGTCGGGACATTTTCCTGCTCGCGTGTCGTGTCCGGAGTCCGAAACGTCCGTCCGTCGTCATTCAGTTCGCCGCAAACGCTGTAAGGGAGACCGTGTCATGAAACAAACTCGACAACTCACGCTCACCATCATCGCCGCCATCGCGCTCGCCGCGGCCACCGTGCCGACCGCGTATGGTCAAACTGCATGGAACGCCGTCGGCGGTGATCGCAATTGGAACACTGCTTCCAATTGGAATCCGGCTAACGTGCCGAATACCACCACTGAGATCGCAGCCTTTAACAACACGGGCGTCGGGACAGTAAATCTGAATATTGCCGGTACGACCGCGATTTCTGCGCTTCAAAACGGCGTCGGCTTCGCGGGCACATGGACGTTAGACTTGAACGGCAACACCCTGACCACGCTTGCCAGTACGAGCGGTGAGCGCTTGAACGTCGGCTTCAACGTATCCTCCCCCGGCACGTTCAATATCACCAACGGCACGTTCACCACCCAAGGTGGCTTCATGCGAGTCGGAGTCGGAACATCGGCCAACAGCGTTGGCAACTTGAACATCTCGGCGGGGATCGGCACGACGGTCGCCAATATGAGCGCCATGCAGATTGGTTACAGCGCGGGAGGCGTTTCAGCGACCGGCACTGTGGCCTACACCGGCACCGGCGAGTTACGCGTCATTGCCGCCGCTGTCGACAGAATCAATATTGGCGCTGCCAGTGCCGCCACTTCCGTCAACGCCATTGGGACACTGACACTCGGCGCGAACCTGAGCAGCGCTTACTTTCAGAATACCGTACCCATGCGCATTGGGACGGTGGCCATAGCCACGTACAATAACACCGTCGAAGGCCGGCTCATCTCTTCGACCGCGACCACCTTGGGCGAATCCAGCGCCCAGCTCCAACAGTTGTTGGTTGGCCATAGCACCTCCTCGGCCGGCAGCGGCACGGCGTATGGGTTGCTCGATCTCGGCAACGCACCCAGCGTCTCGGCATTCATCGCGGGTACACCGGTGTCAGGAACACCAACCATGCAAGTGGGCGTGGGCCGCAACGCCACCGGCGAAGTGATCCTGCCTGAGGGCACGTTCACCGTCCGCAGCGGCAACAGCACGGTTTACTCCATGCAGATCGGCGATAACACCACGGGCAACGGCACGGTCACCCTGAATGGCACTCAGCTTGTCTTGGACCATTCGCACGCCACCGCCGGCAACCGGCGCGGCCTGCAAATCAACAACGGCGGGCATCTGATCAACAACATCACCGACACCTCCAGCGGCGCGACGATTGACATCGCCGATTCACCCACCACCGCGTTCAGCATTGCGTCATTTGCCCTCGGCGGCGTGGGCATGACGCTGAACTTCGATGATCCGAACTTCACGCCCACCCCGACCAATCCCTACTGGGGTTTCCGTTGGCGGGGCAGTTTCGTGAGCGATCTGACCGCCTACGTCAACGAACCCGGCAGCACGTTCATCAGCGGCGACGGACGGATTGACGTGAACATTGTCGGCGGATCGAACCTGCAATGGAGCGATTTCAACATCGGCACTTACAGCGATGGCGGCATCACCTACACCTACATCGGCTTCACCGACTTTGAAGCCCCGCTGGTGCTCGTCCCCGAACCCAGCACGGTGTTCCTGCTGCTGGTCGGCGGTGGGCTGCTCTACCGGCGCTGGGGGCGGAACGCGAAGTGATGGTCGGCATTCCAGTTTCGACTGGTAGGGACGCCTCTCCGAGGCGTCCGTCCGACAACACGCGGAACGGACGGCTCGGAGAGCCGTCCCTACCAACGACCGCAATCGGAACTCTCGGTAGGGACGTTTCTCC
>CAZJCX010000279.1:2043-3700 GCA_964544425.1 uncultured Verrucomicrobiota bacterium | reverse complement strand
GTTTGAATGTTCCGAACCACCTCCTCCGCTCGCCCGCGCCTGGCGACTTGTTTTGCTCGGCGCGCCGGGTGTCGGCAAGGGAACCCAAGCCGAGTCGCTCAGTCACCGGCTCCACGCTTGTCACCTTTCCACCGGTGATGTGTTTCGCGCGGCGAAGGGGCTGACCGAATGTGAACGCAGCCCGGCGATGAACGCGGCGCTGGATTTCATGCGCCGTGGTGATTTGGTGCCCGACGTGACCGTGCTCGAAATGGTGCGTGAACGGGTCGGCTGCCTCACGTGCGGTGGCGGGTTTCTGCTCGACGGGTTTCCGCGCACGGTTGCGCAGGCGGAGGCGTTACAGGCGATCTTGGAACGCGAGGAAATCGCGCTCGACGCGGTGATCAGCTACGAGTTGCCTCTGCCGGAAATTGTCGCGCGGTTGAGCGGGCGGCGCACATGCACGAAATGCAAGGCCGTCTTCCACGTCACCGGTCGGCCGCCGAAAACAGACGGTGTCTGCGACAACTGCGGCGGCGCGCTGGTCCAACGCGAAGACGACCGCCCCGAATCCGTTCGCGTCCGCATGGCGGCCTACGAGCAAAGCACCGCGCCGTTGGCCGAGTTCTACCGGCAGCGCAAGCTGCTCGTGCCCGTCGCCGCCACCGGCACGCCCACGGAGATTCTGGAGCGGACGCTGGCGGCGCTGCGTTGAAGTGGGACACGCGTCCCGTGTGTCCATTCATGGAATTGCACAACCGGGACGGTTGTGCCACGTCACCGACTGGCCTGTTCCTTCAGCGCCGCTTGCTCGTGTTTGGCGAAGACCTTGATGAACTTGTTATAGACCGCCACGGCTTTCTTGTTCGGCTTCACTTCGCTGCCGGGGACGGGGTCGGTGAACTTGGCCATCACGTCCGGCCACTTGGCGGGTTTGCCGGTCTGCTTGAGGAACGCGTGCGCGGCCCGCAACGCGGCGCCCAGCGCGGCGCTCTTGCTGACTTCGAGCCGGTAGACGGGACAGTTCATCACGTCGGCCATGATCTGCAAGATCGGCGCATTGACCGACGCGCCGCCAGTGGCGTAGATGCGGCGCGGTTTGACTTTCATCCACCCGGAGTGCAACCGCATCGCCAGCATCTGCGCTTCGACAATGGCCCGGCAATTCGCCGCGGTATCCCGGTCGTTGAGATTGATCCGTCGCAATCCCGGTCGGGTCACGCGCGGGACGATTTCCGGCTCAAACCACGGCAGCAACAGTGCGCCTTTGTTGCCGGGCTTGGTGCTCTGTAACGCCTGGTTGAACCCGTCCCAATCGAGGCTGTACATGTCGCGGATGCGTTCGCGGGCCAGCGAGCCGTTCTTGAAACAGATCAGCGTCATGTAATCCCCGGTCGGCGCGCCAAATACGTGGCCCTCGCCCCGGTCGTCGGTCCGGCACCGCTTCATGAATCCAAAATACGTGTCGCTCGTGCCGAGACTGATCGCCACCGCGCCCTCCTCGCGCAAACCGAGTCCAATCAAACTGCACGGATTGTCGCCCGACCACACCACCGCGAGCGCGTCCCGGTTCAAACCGTACTTCTCGACGAAGTAAGGGCTGACCTTGCCAATGACGTTCCACGGGTCGGTGAGCGACGGCAACTTGGCCTGCAAGCCGGGCGCGGTCGCTTTCACG
>CAZJCX010000279.1:0-2027 GCA_964544425.1 uncultured Verrucomicrobiota bacterium | reverse complement strand
GGGCAGCCACTTCTTCGTGCGGATGTCCATCAAGTTCATCCCCGCGCCGTCGCCATGATCAATGGGCGCAATCTTCCCGGCCAGCACCGATGCCATGAACGAACTGACCAGCGCAATGCTCGCCGTCTCCGCATAATCGTCCGGCTGCCGTTTGTAAAACTTACGAATCTGCGGCCCGGTAAACCGCTCGAAGGTGTCCGACCCGGTCGCCCGCGCCGTCGCCGCCACCCCGCCGAGCGCGCGGCGGATTTCGTTGCACTCGATCTGCGTCGAGGAATCCATCCAGATCGGCGCCGTCTTGCGGGTCAGACAATCTTCGAGCTGCGTCCGCAACGGCCGCGCGGGATTCAAATTGGCCAGCGCCGCTTTCGCCTGGGCGTTGAGATAGATCGACCCGTGCTGCTGACCGGACCCCGACACCGCGAGTACTTCGCCTAACGCCACGCCCTCGTCCCGCATCTTGGCGAACAGCATGTCCAACGCATCCAGCCACATCACCGGCGGCGAATGCACGACGAGCGGGTCACTGTTGCGGACCGTGCCGTTGTAGGTTTTGTATTGCGGCAACGCTTTGTCGAAGTTCAACGACGCCTCAAACACGACCTTCCGCGCGTCGAGATCAATCACGATTGCCGACAAACTTTGCGTGCTGGAATCAAACCCCAAAAATAATCTCGCCATCAACCATCTCCTGTCGTTACCCGCCAGAGTAACGGCGCAGCCGCCCCGCCCGCAACGGGAAAATTGCAACGGCGCTTCGCCATGACCGGGCTGATTTGTGCACAGCCAACCGGCGTCCCAGACTGCGGACCCCACGTCTGGTGTCGTGGCTGCGGCATCGGGACAAGACAACCCCACGATCGTCACCATTACCCCGGTGCGCCGCCCTCTGTCAGATCACCAGATCACGACGAGTCGCATATTTTGAATCCAACAAGAGTGGATGCCTCTCTCCCCAACACCGGCAAAGCTGAAACCGAGTTTTTTTTCTCGCGGTCAACATTTCTTGCGATACAAATCACGACATGACCACCATCAACAAAATCACGTTTCAAGGCGCGAAGGCGCTCGAACTCATCACCCCGGCGTTACGGCTCGTGGCAATCTATCAATTTGGCCCGCGCATCGCGTTCTTCGGTCAGCCAAAGGGCGCGAATCTGTTCCTCTGGAAACCCGGCAAATACAAACGCGGCAACTGGCACTTGCAGGGCGGCCATCGCGTCTGGGTCACGCGACCGGGCGCGGACGAGAATGAAGACACGTACGCGACCGACAACGCACCGTGCGACGTGGAGATTTTCGCGGATGGCTTCCGGCTCATCGGCGCCGAAAACCCAGTCAACCGCACCCGCCGGGGATTCTCGGTGAAGGTGCGCGACGCCGATACGCTCGATGTGGACAACTTCGTTCAAAATACCGGGGACATGCTGTACAGCGGCGGACTGTGGGTGTTGACCTGCACGGTGCCCGGCAAGGGAACCCGCTACGGCATCCCGCTCGGCGACGGCAGCGAATGGAACGCTTACCGGATGGTTCACTTCAACCGCTGGGGCGGTCATGGTCAAGGCGGGTTCAACGACAAACAAATCGTCACTGGCAAAGACCTCCTCGTCATCAACCCGGTCGGGATTGAGAACAAACGCATGGTCGAATCCCACCACGGCATCATCGCCATGAGCGACCCCAGCCGGGATGTGACCTTTGCCAAGAAGGTTCCGCACGACATCTCCGCTGCCTGCCCGCTCGGCTGCAACGTCGAGATGGACGAGACGGCGCGCGAGATCGGCCCGAAGAACTTCATGGTCGAACTCGAAACCATGGGCGCCGAACGCACTCTCCGCCCGGGTGACACCCTGCATCACACCGAGAAGTGGATCCTGAAACCCGGTGCCGTAAAATTGACGAACGCGGCCAGCCTGCTGCAGTTGTTTGCGTAGTGAAGCTTCGCCCCGGACGCGCAGCATCCACGCCGCGACTGTAGCGGCGCTCGCTGAGCGCCGTTAAGCCGAAACGATGCGGGTGAGATT
>CAZJCX010000278.1:0-3721 GCA_964544425.1 uncultured Verrucomicrobiota bacterium | reverse complement strand
AGCACGGTGTAAATCACCGGAATGACGTTCAACAATCCAAACGTCCCGATCACACCCACCCGCAGAATGCGCGTTCGCAACTGCAAGCGCTCGAACATCACATAGAAAAAAGCCGCGGCATAAACGACCACGAGCGGCATGAACACCGTCAAAAAGTTCCGCGTCCCACTGCCAGCGACACACACCCACAACGCGCCGAACAGCACCGCCCAAAATACAAACCGCCGCAGCCGGTATACCTCTTCACGCCGCCAGCGGTGCAGCAGCGACACAAGGAAGAACGCCAGCAGAAAGTTGCCGCCCATGTCCTTGAGTTCACCCCGGTACACCGTGTGCGCGTTGAGCACCGCCTGCCGGGCCAACGTCGTCCACCGCAGCCGCAATTCCTCGGTCGTCAACGACCGCTGCAACTGACCGGGTTTGATTTCCGACGGCGTGCCGGCCCCGGTGCCTTCATACATCAAATAGGGCGTCAGCCCGAACGGTGCCCGCGCGATTTTCCAATTCCGCGCCACCCACGGCAGCACCGCGCCCATCACGATCACGGCGCACATCGCCACGCGCAGCCACCGGCCTTTCGGGAACGAAATCGCCACGTACACCAACAAGGGAATCACCACCGCCGCAAACGCGTACCGGCTCAGGATCCCAACCCCCACCGCCAGTGCGCTCACCGCCAACGCGCCGTAGCTCCACGCCGCGCCCCGCCCGGCCGCCTCCCATTTCTCCGCCTTCACCACGCCATAAGCGGCCACCAAAAACAACACCGCCAGCCAGTTCAGCTCCAGGCCCGAGACGGCCGCGTCGAGTAACGGATCACACAACACGTAAAGGAAGCAACTCAGCACCGCCGCCCGGTGATCAAAAAGCTCCCGCGCCAGTAAATAGAGAAACACCAATCCCACCAGAAAGCAGCCCCAGCCCACGATCATCAACAGCCGGTCGGCTTTCACCGACCGCACCCCGGGCCCGATCTCGAAGTTCGGCCGCACCACCTTGAACACTGCTGCCAGCACATACGGATACCCCGGCGGTGTGAACAACTCCGGCTGCGTCCCCGTTTGCGGATTGATCGCCGTCGCGCCGCGATCCTTGAAATACCCAATCTGGAACGGCCGCACGATGCGTGTCACATACCCCTCGTTCCGCGACACATTTCGGGCAAGTTGCCCGTAATCCATCGCCGCCGCGTCCCGCAACCCGTAGAACTGGGTGCCGGTATAAACCAAAATCACCAGCAGCACGAACAAAAGGAACATCCCCATCCGAAACAACCCGCCGCCACCGCCGACATCCATCTCGAAAATCCAGTCCTGCACCCGCTCAAACAGCGGCTTCTTCGGCGCATGAATCACGCGCGCAGCGGATTTCTTAGTCAAGGTTTCAGCCATCGGATGCCGCGCAGCATACTGCACCCCCCATGCCGTTTCAACGACCGAAACCACGGACAAAAATGCACGTTGCGCCGCCGGCAGACTCGCCGCTATAGTGCCCGGCACAAATCTATGGCTTCCAAATCCTCGACCCAGCCCATCACCCTCGATGCCGTGACCGTTGCCGGCGCGCTCGCCCCGGCCCGCATGAATTTCAGCCTGCTCGGCGCCGACAAAGACAGCGTCCTGCGCGAACTCACCGCGCTCGTCGTCAGCCCGACCCAGAAGCGACTTTTCAACTCGCTCTTCAAAGCTCTCAAAGCGCGCGAAGACCTTTGCACCACCTGCGTCAACGAAGGCGTTGCCATGCCCCACTCCCGCAACGCCATCGTCGGCCTCGTTGACCACCCCATCATCGCGTACGGCAAACACGCCAAAGGGGTGGACTACGGCGCTTTTGATGGCCAACTCGTCCACCACTTCTTCCTCCTCTGCGCCCCCAGCGTCCGCCAACACCTGCAAATCCTCGGCCGCCTCGCCCGGCTCCTCCATAATCCCCAATTCCGCGCCAAACTCGACGCCGTCACATCCGCCGACGACCTGCTCGCACTCGTCCAACGCTACGAACCGCCCCCGGCCTGACCATGCGTTTTCCCCACACGCGTCTCCGCCGCCTCCGCAGCCGCCCGGCCCTGCGCGCCCTCGTCCGCGAAACCGAACTGAATGCCGGTGATCTCATCCAGCCGCTCTTTGTCCGTCCCGGCACCCGGCAACGACGGCCCATCGCCTCGATGCCCGGTCAGTTTCAACTCTCCGTGGACGAACTGGTGAAAGAAGCCGCCGCCACCGCCGCCACCGGCGTCCCCGGCATCATCCTCTTTGGCATCCCGGCCGCGAAAGATGCCCAAGCCACGGGCGCGTACGCGGCCAATGGCATCGTCCCCCAAGCCGTGCGCGCCCTGAAAAAAGAACTGCCGGACCTGCTCGTCATCTGCGATGTCTGCCTCTGCGAATACATGAGCCACGGCCACTGCGGCCTCGTCCGCGCCGGCCGCGTCCAAAATGATCCGACGCTGAAACTGCTCGCCAAAGCCGCCCTCGCGTATGCCGAGGCCGGTGCCGACATCATCGCGCCCAGCGACATGATGGATGGCCGCGTCGCCGCCATCCGCTCCGCGCTGGACGGCCGGGGATTCACCGACACGCCGATTATCAGCTACGCGGCCAAATACACCTCGGCGTTTTACGGCCCGTTTCGGGAAGCCGCCGAGAGCGCGCCGCAGTTTGGCGACCGGAGAACCTACCAGATGGACTCCGCCAACAGCGACGAAGCTCTCCGCGAAGTCGCCCTCGACCTCGCCGAGGGTGCCGACGTCGTGATGGTCAAGCCGGCGGTTCCGTATCTCGACATCATCCGCCGCGTGAAGGAAAAGTTCGCCGTGCCCGTCGCCGCCTACAACGTCAGCGGCGAATACGCCATGGTGAAAGCCGCCGCGAAAAATGGCTGGCTCGACGAACGCGCCGCCGCGTGGGAAATGCTCACCGGCATCAAACGCGCCGGGGCTGATATCATCCTCACCTACTGGGCCAAAGAAGCCGCTCGCTGGATGTGAACGGTAGCGGCGTTCTGTCAGCGCCGCCGATTGGGGAAAATTCCGGCGGTCATAGACCGCCGCTACAGAATCAGCCGCCGCCGCCCAAGCCGAGAAACTTGAACGTCAGCAACGTCACCACCACGATCGCCACCAGACCGAGACCCAAGACCGCCCAGACCAGATAATTTGGTTTCGTCGTCTGCTTGCGGCCAAACGGGGACACGGTAGTAAAGGTCGGCGGTTTGTCGCCGCCCAAACCGACTTGCGTGAGATCCACCCCGGTCTTCGTCGGCGGCAACGGCTGGCTGGACTTCTTCACATCCGACTCGTATCGCATCTCCACCGAACCGAGCCGCACCGCGTCGCCGTTGTGCAACTTCGTCTCCACGATCCGCAGGCCGTTGACGCGCGTGCCATTCGTCGAATTCAGGTCGCGCAACGTGAAATCGGCCCCCTCCAAAATCAGGGTCGCGTGATGATGGGAGACCGTGCCGTCTTCCAAGCGGATCAGATTGTCAATTCCGCGTCCGACCGTGATTCGCTCCTCAATGAGGTCGAATGTTTTGCCTTCGAGAACGCCTGAGAGAATGTGCAGTTTCGGCATGAGCGTATCGGTAAAAGTCCGCGCATGATGTTCAGTCGCCGCCTTTAAGTCAATCGCGATTTTCCACCGTTACCGGTGGGCAGATCGTCCCCGCGAGGCCGACTCCCCCGCGCTCGCGGGGACGCTCCTGCCACCGGCGCAACGAGCCG
>CAZJCX010000277.1:1472-3741 GCA_964544425.1 uncultured Verrucomicrobiota bacterium | reverse complement strand
CAAGCTGGGCGCGGCCGAGGCGAAGGTTGTGGAACGGAAAGGAAAAGCGGAAGGCGACGGTTATGCGTTGCTCGTGAAGGCGGTCGGCGCGCCCGCCGATTATGTCGCGTACCAATTTGCCCAAAGCCTGCCGGCGCAGGTGAAGCTGTCGCTGATTTACGCGGGCCCCGGTACGCTCTGGACCGATCTGGATAAAGCCGGCAGCGTGGCGCCACTCGAATTGCTGCGGCAGGGCAATGCGGCGAAACCATGAGTGGGGCGGATTTCAATTGGGCGACGTTTCATCAACGTCGTAAATTGATCAAGATCGTCGGGTGGGTGTTGGTGCTTGGCGGTTTGTTCACGATCGTGGATTTGATGTCCAATGTGCCGATCCCCCTCACCGGCTACCGGGCGGTGTTTGTCGGCACACTGTTGATTGTTTTCGGACTGGTCGCGCTCTACCGCGGGTACAAGCTGCCGCTCGACGAAGCGCTCGACATCATTCACCGAAATAATCGCGGCATCACCGCGTCGGAACTCGTCCACGAAATGCGTGTGGATCGTCCGACGGCTGACCGGCTGATCAGCGCGCTCATTGCGAAAGGCTTCCTCCGACGCGCCGCGACCAGCGGCACGGCGACCGTCGAGGAAGTATTCGAACCGGTGCGCTGAAGCTGTCGCTTGCAGTTCACGTTTGCGAAACTCGCAACGGTGGCACGAGCGTCCCCGCGAGTAGGCCGCCGCGACCGGCGTCGCGGGGACGCCCGGCCCACCGCCGTGCGTCACCGTGGCAGGGGGGAAGCGCTGTGGCGGTTGGCGAGGTAGTAGATTACCGGGACGGCCAGCCGACTCAGCAGCAGCGACGCAATCTCACCGGCCATCAGGGCGATGGCGAGTCCCTGAAAAATGGGGTCGAACAGGATCACGCTGGCGCCGACAACCACCGCGGCGGCTGTGAGCATCATCGGGCGGAATCGGACAGCACCGGCATCCACGACGGCTTCGGCCAGCGGCATCCCCTCGGCGACGCGCAGTTCGATGAAGTCGACGAGGATGATCGAGTTGCGGACGACGATGCCGGCTCCGGCGATGAAGCCAATCATGCTCGTTGCGGTGAAGAACGCGCCCATCGCCCAGTGCGCCGGTAAGATTCCCACGAGCGAGAAGGGGATGGCGGCCATGATGATGAAGGGAGTCTTGAACGACCGGAACCAGCCAACGACCAGCACGTAAATCAGGACGAGCACTGCGGCGAAGGCCGCGCCGAGGTCGCGAAAGACTTCGTAGGTGATGTGCCATTCGCCATCCCACTTCATCGCGGGCCGTTCCTCGGTGAACGGTTGCCGAGTCGAAAGGATTTCGATCCCATCCGCGGCTGTAGCCGCACCCTTCAGGTTGCGTTGGTCGCCGTCGCGCGGGCTTAAGCCTGCGGCTCCGGGGGAGTGTGCGAAGGCTTCTTTGATCGCCTTGTTTAGTTTCAGAATCGCATAGACCGGACTTTCCTCCTGACCGGCCACGTCGGCGGTGACGTAGGTGACCGGCATGAGGTTTTTGTGATAGATGCTGCGGTCGCCGGTGGTCGCGCGTTCCTTGACCAACTCGCTCAACGGCACCCTGGCCACCTGTAATTGGAGCAAGTCCGTCACCCGCGATCGTTGCTCGACCGGCAGTCGCACCACGATGGCCAAATCCTCCTTCTCGTCCGCCCGGTGGAGCAACCCGACCCGGTGGCCGCCGAGCGCGATCTCCACCACGCGAGAAATATCGTCCGCATCAATCGCGTGCAGCGCCGCTTTCTCGTGATCAATCTGGAACACGACTTTCGGTTGCGGCGCTTCGACGTACCAATCCACGTCCACGACGCCCTCGGTCCGTTTGAAAATCTCGCGAATCTTGGCGGCATTCTCGAACCGATTCGGGCCGTACACCTCGGCGACGAGCGTTTGCAGCACCGGCGGGCCGGGTGGCACTTCGGCGATTTTCACACGCGCCCCGTACCGGTCGGCCACCGTCTGGACTTTCGGGCGAATGCGTTTCGCAATGTCGTGGCTCTGCGCGGCCCGGTCGTGTTTGGGGAGCAGATTGACCTGAATGTCCGCGACGTTCGGGCCTTGCCGGAGGAAATAGTGGCGGACCAGACCATTGAAATTGTAGGGCGCTGCCGTGCCGGCATAGACCTGATAATCGGTGACTTCCGGCTCCTCGCGGACGACGGCGGCAATCTCGCGGGCGACGCGGGCGGTGTGTTCGAGCGTTGTGCCTTCGTCCATGTCCACGATGATCTGGA
>CAZJCX010000277.1:1214-1441 GCA_964544425.1 uncultured Verrucomicrobiota bacterium | reverse complement strand
TCACCTTCACCGCTTTGAAATAGACGAGCGCCATCGCGCCGAGCAGCAGCAACGTCATCGCCACAAGAAACAATCCCTGCCAGACCGGATGATGAATCAGCGGTCCCATCACGCGCCGGTAGAGGCGCGTGGACCAATCCTCAGCGTCGCCTGCGTGATGCTTGCCGGTCTGCCCATGTAGAATCCGGTGGGCCGCCCACGGCGTCACGATGAACGCCACCACCATC
>CAZJCX010000277.1:0-1155 GCA_964544425.1 uncultured Verrucomicrobiota bacterium | reverse complement strand
GGCCCCATCAAGCCGGACACGAACGCCATCGGCAAAATCGCGGCAATCACCGTGAGCGTCGCCAGAATCAGCGGTGAACGGACTTCGTTGACCGCTTCCACCGTGATGTCCAGCAGCGGGCGACCCTTGTTCTGCGGCAGACGGAAGTGACGGACGATATTTTCCACGTCCACGATCGGATCATCCACCAAAATGCCGATGCTGAAGATGAGCGCGAACAACGTGATGCGATTCAGCGTGAAGCCGAGGAAATAAAACGTCGCCAGCGTCAGCGCGAGCGTCACCGGGATGGCGACCGCCACCATGCCCGATTCGCGCCAGCCGAGCACAATGCCGATGAGCACGCTGACGCCGACGATGGCGATGGCCATGTGAAACAGCAGTTCGTTGGATTTCTCCGCCGCCGTTTGCCCGTAGTGGCGCGTGATCGAGACGGTGATGTCAGTGGGGATGATGACGCCCTTCAACGATTCGATTTTCGCCAACACCCGGTCGGCCACGTGAATCGCGTTGGTGCCTTTGCGTTTGGCCACCGCGATGGTCACGGCCGGCTCTTCATGTGTAGTGGCCGCCGTCCCGGCGGCCCCTACACCGAACAACACATACTGACTCGGTTCTTCGGAGCCATCCACGATTTGCGCCACGTCGCGGACGTAAATGGGTTTGCCGTCGGCCACTCCGACGACGACACCGGCCACGTCGGCGGTTTCGCGGAGGAAACCGCCAGTATCCACGAGGACTTCCCGGTTCAACTCCGAGAAGCTACCGGCCTTCGTCTGCCGGTTGGCCGCCTGCAGCATTTCGACGACGCGCAGCGGGTCGAGCCGGTACGCCGCGAGGCGGCCTGTGTCGAGCAGGACGCGGACTTGCCGGCGTTGCCCGCCGATGAGCGTGGTGGCGGAAACGTCCGGGACCTGTTTGATGGCGTCGTCCAGTTGCGCGGCGACGCGGCGGAGCATGTAGTGATCGTAGCGGCGACTGTGCAGCGTGAGCGCGAGGATCGGCACGTCGTCAATCCGCCGCGGTTTGATGAGCGGTTGGGAGACGCCGGGCGGGATGAGGTCGAAGTTGCCGAACATTTTTTGGTTCAGCCGCACGATGGCGTCTTCCTCGTTGTGGCCGACGTCAAACCGGACAACCGCCATCGCGCCATCC
>CAZJCX010000276.1:1877-3778 GCA_964544425.1 uncultured Verrucomicrobiota bacterium | reverse complement strand
ATCCGATTGAGATTCTCAATCGCCGCCGGATCCACCGGCCGACCGGAGCGAGTCGGGGGATTCTGCGCATGCGCGAACGAGACAACTGCCACCACCAAAACGACCACCCAAGATTTCATGTGTGCCTCACTGAGTCAGCCAACCCCCGGCACTCTACGCCGCTGCCCCCGTTGCCGGCAAGCTAACGTTGCGCTTCCAACTGCCGCAAATCCACCCGGCCGTCGTACAGGGCTTTGCCGATGATCACGCCGACCAGATTGCGCCGCGGCAACTCACCGGCCACACGCTCCAACTGTTGCACGTCACCGGGCGAGCCGACGCCGCCACTGGCGATCACGTGGCAGGTGACTGCTTCACAGAGCGATTTGGTGGCGGTGTAATTCGGACCGGTGAGCATTCCATCGGTGCTCACGTCCGTGAAGACGATGGTTTGCACGCCGAGCCGGTCCACCTGCTGTGCGAATTCGATAGCCGGTACCTGCGTCTTCTCTACCCAGCCTTTCACCGCGACGAAACCATCCCGCGCATCAATCCCCACCACGATCCGCGGACCGAAATCCGCGACGAGCGCGCGGATGAACTCCGGTGAATCACACGCCTTCGTCCCCATCACAATCCGGGTCACCCCCAGCTTCAACGTGGACTCCACGTCCGCGCGCGTCCGCAACCCACCGCCGAGCTGTACCGGGATTTGCACCGCCTTCAGAATGGCCTCAATCCCGTCGCGATTGACCGGCTGCCCCGAAAACGCGCCATCCAAATCGACAACATGCAAGTACCGGGCGCCTTGCGTTTCCCATTTCTTTGCGACTGCGCCCGGATCGTCGCCATACTCCGTGACCGCATCGGCGCGGCCTTGCCGGCGTCGCACCACCTCGCCGCCTCTCAAATCAATCGCCGGAAAAATCAAAAACGGTTTGGTCACGTAACCAGCCTCACAAAGTTTTCGAGCATCTTCAACCCGACCGCCTGCGACTTTTCCGGGTGAAACTGCGTCGCATACACGTTACCGGCCCACAGCATCGAGCAAAACTCGAGGCCGTACTCGGTCGTCCCGCAGACCACTGCCGGATCTTTTGGCGAACAGTAGTAACTGTGCACGAAATACACGAAGCTCCGGTCAGCGATGCCCTGCAACAACGGACAATCCGCGCGCTTCACCCGCAATTCGTTCCACCCCATGTGCGGCACCTTCAACCCGTTCGCCTGAAACTTCGGCACCGTGCCGGCGAACAATCCCAAACCCGGCACCCCCGGCGCTTCGGCGCTCGATTCAAACAATCCCTGAAAGCCGAGACAGATCCCCAAGAACGGCTTCCCGTCCCTGACGACTTCCCGGATCGCCTCCGTCAAACCGCATTTCGCCAGGTTCGCCAGGCAGTCCCCGAATGCGCCCACCCCCGGCAACACCACCGCCGCCGCCGCGCGCACGCCTGCCGCATCGCTCACGAGGCGCACGTCACCGCCCACCCGCTGCAACGCTTTCTCCACGCTGCGCAGGTTGCCCATCCCATAATCCACCAGAGCAATCATCCGCAAGCACACTACACAACTTCCCACTTCCCAGACAACCTTATCTCCGCGCGCGGGCTTGACGCTGCTGCCGGGAGCCGGTAAATCCTTCCCATGCCAGAAATTCAACCGTTCGCCGGTGTCCTGTTCAACACCCAGAAAGTCAATCCCGCCGATGTCCTGACCCAGCCGTACGACAAAATCACGCCGGCCATGCAGGAGAAATACCTCGCGCGGTCGCCATTCAATTTGATCCGCATCGAACTTGGCAAATCCGCGCCGACCGACTCCGACTCGGACAACAAATACACCCGCGCCGCCGCCTTGTATCAGCAATGGTTGCAGGACGGCGTGCTCCGCCGGTCGGCCAAACCAGCCCTCTATTACCT
>CAZJCX010000276.1:267-1867 GCA_964544425.1 uncultured Verrucomicrobiota bacterium | reverse complement strand
CGAACAGAAGTTTGCCGCACCCGATGGTTCGGGCACGCGCATCCGCAAAGCGCTCATCGCCCGCGTCCGTCTCCACCGCTGGGAGGAAGGGCGCGTTTTACCGCATGAGCACACGCTTTCGAAACCGAAAGCCGACCGGATGGCGCTGCTGAAAGCGACCGGCTCGCAGCAGGGGCAAATCTTCATGCTCTATCCGCAATCCATCGCGTTGCCGGCGACCGGGACGAAGTTGTTCGAGTTCAGGTCACCAACACGCTGTTTGAGATCGCCAATCCCGCCGCCATCACCGCGATTCAATGCGCGCTCGAGCCGCAGAAGTTCTACATCGCCGACGGCCATCACCGCTACGAGACCGCGCTCGCCTACCGCGACGAAGCGCAGACCGACGCCAGCCGGTATGTGATGGCGACGTTGGTGGATATGAACGATCCCGGTCTCATCGTCCTGCCCACCCACCGGACCGTGGCGCAACTCCGCGATTTTGATTCGGGGAAGTTCCTCCACCGTCTGGCGGCGCATTTCAGCGTCACCGCGCACAGCGGTCTCGCGGAGATGCTGGCGACGATGAAGCAGACGCCCCACGGAATCGGGATGCTGCTCGACGGCAAATTCGCCGTCATTACCCCGCGTCAACTCGCGGCGTTGCAACCGCTCTTTGCTGGCAAGCCGCCGCTCTGGGACAAACTCGACGTGGCGATTCTGCACGTCGCGATTTTGGAGGCGCTGCTGGGCATTGACGAACAACGCCTCCGCGACGAGGCCAACGTCTCCTACTGGCGCGAACCCGATTTGGCCGCGAACGAAGTCGCCGCCGGCAAAGCACAGCTTGCATTTTTCCTCAGCCCCACTCCGGTCGGCGACGTGAAGGAAGTAGCCGACGCCCGGTCGCGAATGCCGCAGAAGAGCACGGATTTTTATCCGAAGCTGCTCTCCGGAACCGTGATCAACGAGGTCCGCTGATGCTGCCGCTGCGCGAAGAAAAGCCGCGCGGCCAGAAGGAGCCGGTCGAGGACATCCAGTTCGAGATCGGCTTTTTCCAGGGCATCGTCCGCCGCGATCCGAAACACATCGAAGCCCTGCAAATCCTCGGCGACGCCTACACCAAAACCGGCCAGTGGGAACGCGGCCTGAAGGTGGATGAACGCCTCGCCCGACTCTGCCCCACCAACCCGGTCGTCTTCTTCAACCTCGCCTGCAGCTATTCCCTGCTGAACCGCCTCGACGCCGGTCTCGCCGCCCTCACCAAAGCCATCGCCCTCGGTTACGCCGACGCCGAGTGGCTCGCCCAAGACCCGGATTTGGCCAATCTGCGCGCCGACGGCCGCTTCGCCGTGATTTGTCGCCAAATCGCCCATCCGTAATCCCCGGTAGGCCGAGCGTCCCCGCGAGGCCAACTCATCACGCCGCACACCCAACGCTCGCGGGGACGCGCGCGCCACTAGAGCGCTACTTCTCAAACACCTCATCCACGTCCATCCCCAGCTTCTGCATCCGGTATCGAAGCGCGTGGCGGGTGATGCCGAGCGCGGCGGCGGTGTCGTTGATCTTGCCGCGATGCTGCCGCAGCGCGTGTTCGATCAACCCGCGTTCGTACGCAGCG
>CAZJCX010000276.1:0-230 GCA_964544425.1 uncultured Verrucomicrobiota bacterium | reverse complement strand
GCCACCGCCGTCGTCTCGCCCACCGACGTCGGCAAACTCTGCGCGCGAATGCTGTCGGCCCGCTCCACGATCACCGCGCGCTCGATGGCGTTGCGCAATTCGCGGACGTTCCCGGGCCACGGATACGCCAGCATCAACCGCAACGCCGGTTCGCTGAAGCCCACGATCCGTTTGCCCAGCGCCTCGGCGAATTGATGGAGGAAATGATTCGCGAGCAACTCGATGTCACC
>CAZJCX010000275.1:0-3826 GCA_964544425.1 uncultured Verrucomicrobiota bacterium | reverse complement strand
GGAAGAAGGGGCGGCGGCGGAGGTGAGCCGATATGTTCATTTGAATCCCGTTCGGGTGCGGGCGCTGGGGCTGGAAGCGCTCTCTCCGCGCCGGTCGTTGAGCATGCCATCTTCACCGGAAGCCCGATTTCCTTACCTGCTGAAGGGATTGGCGATCACGCGACCCAATCAAGTGTGGGGCGTGGACATCACCTATCTGCGGCTGGACGGTGGGTATCTGTATCTGGTGGCGTTGCTGGACTGGTACAGTCGGTATGTGGTGGCGTGGGAGTTGTCGAACAGTCTGGCGGTGGGTTTCTGTGTGCGGGCGTTGCAAGCGGCGTTACGACGCGTCACGCCGGAGATTCACAACAGCGACCAAGGCGTGCAATTCACCAGCGCGGAGTATGTGGCAGCGGTGCAGGCGTGCGGCGCGCGACGTTTTTGATCCGGTCGGGATTGCCAACCGAAGTGCCGCCGTATTTCTGAACGATGAGAGCCATAAAAATCGGGTGAATAATCACGAAAGCCGCCGCCGCAACAAGTCTAAAGTTGTCGGCGGGCCGCCGCTTGACTCTGCCGCCGTCCCGGCGGCGAATAGGCGGCGGATCTAGTCTGCGTTCGCACAGCAAATCCGGTTGCTTTCCGCAGTGGTTGGGGCAGAATCGCCCGACTTTTCGAGGAGAACTTCATGGCAACGAATCAAATCATTGGGATTGGAAATGTAGTTTCGGTTGCGAAGCGGGACGACGGCCTGGATCTGCAGTGCGCCGCCGGGCGGGCGCGGGTGTCGGTGTTGAGTGACACGGTCGTGCGGGTGCGGGCGACGCAGGCGACGGATTTTGGGGCGGATTTTTCGTATGCCATCGCGAAGACGAAATGGCCGAAAGTGAAGTGGGAATGCCGCCGGGACGGCGGTGATTACGTCGTGCGGACGAAAAAGCTGGTGGCTCGGATCGCGACGACACCGTTGCGGATCCAATGGGAGCGGCCAGATGGGACGGTGTTGAACGCGGATGGAGGGATTGAGTGGGATGGGCCGAAATGCCGGTGGAACCGTGGGCTGGCGGCGGACGAAATGTTTTTCGGCTGCGGCGAGAAGACCGGGCAGTTCAACAAGCGGGGGGAGGTGTTTGCGAATTGGAACACCGACAATCCGCAGCACACCTACTTGAACGGCGAGGTGTATGTCTCGATCCCGTTTTTAATTTCCACCCGACCGGGGTTGACGTACGGCCTGTTCTTTGACAACTCACATCGGACGCTTTTCAATCTCGGCCGCGTGCCGGAGGAGAGACATTACTTTGTCGAAGCGGATGCCGGGGAGGTGGACGCCTACTTTTTCGCGGGCGATTCGGTGCGCGACATCGTGCGCGGGTACACGGAGTTGACGGGCCGCATGTGGCTGCCGCCGAAATGGGCGCTGGGGTTTCAGCAATGCCGGTGGAGCTACATGTCGGCCGATGAGATTCTCGACGTGGCGACGAAGATGCGCGCGGCGAAGATTCCGTGTGACGTGATGTATTGCGATATTGATTACATGGATGGGTTCCGTGTGTTCACGTGGAATCCCAAGACGTTTGCGAAGCCGAAGGAGTTGATCCAGAAACTGAAGAAACTCGGTTTCCGGTTGGTCACGATCATTGATCCGGGCGTCAAGAACGATGACCAGTACCTCGTTTGTCAGGACGGGAAAGAGCGGGGGATGTTCCTGAGGAAGCCGGATGGCCAATGGTTCACCGGCAACGTCTGGCCCGGCGAGTGTGTCTTCCCGGATTTCACCAGCCCACGCGTCCGGCAATGGTGGGGTCAGTGGCACAAAGAGTTTCTCGACCTTGGCGTGGCGGGGATTTGGAATGACATGAATGAGCCAGCCGTCTGGAATCAAGCGACCCTCGGGACCATGCCGCTCGACATCCCGCACGAATTCGAAGGCCATTGGCAGACGCACAAACGCGCCCACAACGTCTATGGGTTCAACATGGCGCGCGCCTGCCAAGAAGGCCTGCGGCAATTGCGGCCCGACGAACGGCCGTTCGTCATCACGCGGTCGGCCTACGCCGGCGTGCAACGGTACTCAATGGTGTGGACGGGCGACAATCACAGCGCGTGGGAGCAACTCGATCTCAGCATCCGGCAATGCTTGAACTTGAGCCTGTCCGGCGTTGCGTTTTGCGGGCCCGACGTGGGCGGGTTCTCGTGGGACACGACCGGGGAACTGCTGGCGCGCTGGACGCAAGCGGGCGCGTTTTTCCCGTTCTTCCGCAATCACACGCACTGGGGATCGCGCGCGCAGGAGCCGTATGCGTTCACGCCGGAGATCACGGCGATTTGCCGCGACGCGATTCGCCGCCGGTACGCACTGATGCCGTACCTGTACAATTTGTTCCACGAGGCGACGGTGGACGGTTCGCCGATCATCCGGCCGTTGTTCTGGGAATTCCCGGACGACGCGCACGGGTACGCGATTGACGACCAGTTTCTACTCGGTGACGCGATCCTTGTCGCGCCGATTCTCAAACGCGGCCAGCGCCAGCGCGCCGTGTACTTGCCGGCCGGTGCGGATTGGTACGAATACCAGACGGCCACGAACTATGCCGGCGGCCAGTTCGTCACGGCGGTCGCACCGCTCGACACCATTCCGGTATTTGTTCGCGCCGGCAGCATTCTGCCCACGTGTGAACCGTTGGAGTACACCGACCAGAAGCCAGTGCGCGAGATCATCCTCGACGTTTATCCGGGAGCCAAAACCACCGGCTATCTGTACGAGGACGACGGTCAGAGCTTCGCCTACGAGTCCGGTAAGTACTCGCTGACGAAGTTCGCGTGGGCGAACGGTGAATTGCAGGTCGAGCGCAAGCGCACCGGCTATGAGTCGCCGGTGACGAAGTTCCGCGTGCGCGCGTGAGCGTACCGGGTCACGTCACGCTGCCGTTGCTGGCCGGGTTGCTGTTCGCCCTGTCCGCCATTTTTCTGAAGCGAGTGGTGGACGGTGGGTTGGGTCCCTGGCGGCTGATGGTCGTCAACGCGTGGGCAATGGCGATTTGTTTCTGTCCATTGTTGCTGCTGCCGGCGGAGCCGGTCAGCGTCATTCCGTGGTGGCAACTGCTGATCTCCGGGGCGCTCTCGTTTGCGGGAAATTTGCTGATGCTGCTCGCGTTCAGTCGTGGCGATGTTTCGGTCGCCACGCCGATCATGGGAACCAAAGTGGTCATCGTCGCATTGCTGACGGTGGTGTTGCTGAATGAGACGGTGCCGGTGCGGTGGTGGATCGCGGCGTTCTTGTCGGCCGGTGGGATTGCGTTGTTGCGACCGGCCAGCGCCAGCGCGTCGGCGCGGCGACACGGTCAGACGGTGGCGCTGGCGGTTGGGTCGTCGGTTGCGTTTTCGTTTGCCGATGTGCTGGTGCAGAAGTGGGCGACCCCCCCGGTCTTTAATCGGTACATGCCGCTGACGTTTCTGGTGTCGGCGGTGTTCTCGCTGGCCCTCATCCCCTTCTTCCGGCAACCGTTGATAGCAATCCCGCGACTGTTGTGGCGACCTCTGTTGATCGGCTGCGGCATCTTGTCGGTGCAGGCGTGGTTGATTTTTTTCGCGCTGAGCCAATTTGGCCGGGCGACGGCCGTGAACGTGGTGTACGGCGCGCGCGGGATTTGGAGCGTGTTGCTGGTCTGGCTGGCCGGTCACTGGCTGGGGAGCACCGAGGGAGCGACCGGCCATGGCGCGATGCTGCGACGGTTGGCGGGGGCGGCCATCTTGCTGGTCGCTGTCGTCCTCGTGACGCTGTGATGACTTAGAGCGTGTTTGGAAAGTCCTGAGTTTAGGCTAAACGCCGCAACATTAAGTG
>CAZJCX010000274.1:0-3866 GCA_964544425.1 uncultured Verrucomicrobiota bacterium | reverse complement strand
CATGGCTTTCCGGTAGCCTTCCGGGTGGGCGCTGCCGAAATTTCGGAGGAGATTTTCTTTGGTGTCACGGCCCTTTTGGTGGCCGATGACGAGGACGCGATGTTCACCAATCGTCGCCAAGCCGCCGAGGATGGCGCGGTCGTCGGCGAACCGCCGGTCGCCGTGGAGCGGAATATAATTCGTGGCGAGCCGTTGCAGATAATCGAGCATGTAGGGACGCCGGGGATGGCGGGCCAGTTGCACGCGTTGCCAGGCGGTGAGATTTGTGAACGTCTCTTTGCGCAGCGCCTCCAGTTTGACCTCGATTTGGGTGATCTGGGCGGACAGGTCAATTTTCTGTTCGTCCGACTGTTGGCGCAGCGCCCGGAGGGTTTCTTCGAGTTCGACGATCGGTTTCTCAAACTCCAATGTGTACAATTTCATGGAAGCACCTCATTCGCGAATGGTGACGGGCGTGCCGAGAGGAAGCATGATGTAGAGTTCGGCGACGTCCTCGTTGGTGAGCCGGAGACAACCGGCGGTGGATTGTTTGCCGATGACGCTGTTGTCCCACGTGCCGTGAATTCCATAGCCGGGGATGTCGAGGCCGAGCCAGTGCGTGCCGAGGACATTCTCAGGATCGCCGTAGGGGATTTCCTTGTCGCCCCGGTACCACGTGGGTTTTTCCTGCCGGGAGACGATCTTGAACTGACCGACCGGCGTCTTGCTGAACTCGCCGGTGCCGATCCGGTAGCGTTTGAAAAATTTGCTCCGATCCGTAACGGTGAGTGTGTTGGCGGTCTTGTTGGCGACGAGCGCGAACTCGGCCTGATAAATCCGCAACCGGGTTCCGATGCGGATGAGATCGGACGAAAGGTTGTTGGCCTGCCTGATCAGAGCGACAGGCGCGTTGTATTTGGCGGCGAGCTTGCCCAGAGTGTCGCCGGCCACAATCGTGTAATCCACTTTCTGCGGTGCCGGGGCGGGGGTGAGCAGGATTTGGGTGTTGATCAAACCGATCAAGTCCAACACTTCCGCTGGCGCGTCAGGCAGGTCGGCCAATGGCTGCAACACGTCGCGCGCCTCGGCCAATTTGCCATCCGCACGCAAATCCCGCGCGCGTTGCAATTCGTCAGCGCCGACTGTCACGGCCCCCGCCGGCGGGGCCGGCACGGGTGCCACGGTGGCTGCGACGGGTGGAGGTTGTGGCGGAGCAGAGGGGGAGGGCGGCGTGGCGGTGGTTGGCATGCGCTCACAACCCGCCAAGCAGAACAGCAGTACGGCGATCCCCCTCGTGAATACGTTCATGTCTGCAAGTCGCGAACGACCAAACTCATGGAAGGGTATCGGCGGGACATGTCCTTTTCAAGACATTTGAGGATGACCCGTTCCAACGGACGGGGACAGTCGGGGACGCGTTGCCGCGGCGGAACGAGGTGTTCGTCAAACTTCATGTATTTCTCCAGCAACTCCTCCCGGCTGTTGCCGGTGACCGGCTTTTTGCCGGTGACCACCTCGTAGGCCGTGATCCCAAATGCAAAAATGTCCGCCCGTTCATCGAACGGCTGCCGCGCGATCTGTTCCGGTGACCAGTACGCCGGCGTCCCGGCCGTGATGAGGTGGCGCTCCGGCTCCTCCGGCCGTTCGAGCGCGAGGTCGAAATCCACAATCTTGGGGTCGTACGTCCGCGGAATGATCACGTTTTCTGGTTTGAAATCCAGATGCAGATATCCCCGGTCGTGGATGTGGGCCAAGCCTGCCGCCATTCCCGCCAACAACCGTTGCCGGTGCGTCTTCAACAGCGGATCGGCGCGCAATAGCCGTTCGCGCAGGTTGGAACCGTCCACAAACTCGAAGATCGCAAAGACGGTGTCGAGAAACTCACCGGAGCCGAAAAACTTCACGATGTTGGGATGGTCGAGCTTGCCGAGGACTTCGCAGCCCCACTCGAACTGCCGCAATCGCTTCCGGTCGGCGCGAAACTCCGGCAGCATCACCCGCAGAATAAAGCGCTGATCGCGCGAGTCCGCCACGAGATAAATATCCGCCATCCCCCCGTGGTTGATCCGCTCCAAGACTGTGAATCCGGCAAACGTCGTCCCAATCATGCGGGCGAGACTAGCGGAGCACTGCCGGGTTTGCAACGCACTTGCCTCCGCGCAAGCGCCTCTGGTACGTTTCGGACGCTTGAGGACTTGGGGTCAGATGCTGTTCGTCTTTTTCCTCGTGGGCAAAACCTACGCGCGGTACTACCTCTACCAACCCGTCTCGGCCAGGCCGGCGATCACCCGTTCCAACGAAGCATTGAAGACGATTGACCTCGCGGCGTGGGCGGCGTTGATCGGGGGCTTTTTCTTCACGTTCAATCCCGATCGCCCGTTTCGCGCCATCACGATCGCCGGGGGGCTCGTGCTCTACGACATTGTCATCCGCCAGATGTTCCTCCGCATCGAAATTCACCGGATCCAGCGGCAATCACCCGACCGTAAATGGCGTTACCGGGATGCGCGCCGCCGGGTGCGCCGCCGGGCGGAGAGCGCGATGTTTCATTGAAGATACCGGCCGATCAACAGACGTAATTTCTTTTTCTGCGCCGGTCGAATTGCGCGCCGGTCGGTCATGATCGCGGTGGCCAGCGCGTGCTGGCAGGCGCAATCCGCCCCCGTATCCAACGCGGCCACGGCCCGCCGCACGATTTCCTGCGCCATCCGCGAGTTCTGCTGGAGCGTGTGAATCACCATCTCCACTGTCACCGCCTCATGGCGGGGATGCCAGCAATCATAATCCGTCACCATCGCCATCGTCGCGTAACAAATTTCCGCTTCACGGGCACATCGGGCCTCGCCGAGATTGGTCATGCCAATCACGTCCCAACCTTGCCGGCGATGAAAGTGTGACTCCGCGCGCGTCGAGAACGCGGGGCCTTCCATGTTGACATACGTTCCGCCGTCGTGCGCCGTCGCGCCCGCTTGCCGGGCGCACTGCAAGAGCGTCCGTCGCATACGCGGACAGACGGGGTCGGCAAACGCCACGTGCGCCACGACGCCGTCGCCAAAAAATGTGAAGTCCGCGCTGCGTTTCGTGCGGTCGAAAAACTGGTCCACCACGACGATGTCGGTGGGTTTGTACTTGGCTTTCAAGCTGCCGACGGCGCTGACGCTGACGAGGTGCGTCACGCCGAGTTTCTTCATCCCATAGATATTGGCCCGATGATTCAGCTCGCTCGGCAAAATCCGATGCCCACGCCCATGTCGCGGTAGAAAGACGACCGGCTTACCGGCCAATGTGCCCGTGAGGTATTGATCGGACGGCTTGTCGAACGGCGTGGCCACCGTTACCCAGCGCTGCCCCGTCAACCCCTCCATGCCGTACAATCCACTACCACCAATGATGCCAATTTTCATGAGAGATACACAAAAGAAATGGGGTGACCGACGGGATTTGAACCCGCGACAGCCAGATCCACAATCTGGAGCTCTACCAGGCTGAGCTACGGCCACCTTCCGAAAAAGCGCGCGGAGATTAACATTGCCTGCCGGGTCGGTCAAGCTATGCTCCCGCTGTGAACCGCGTCCGGTTGCTCCCCGAACACGTCGCCAATCAAATCGCCGCCGGTGAAGTGGTGGAACGACCGGCCTCCGTCGTCAAAGAACTCGTCGAAAACTCGCTCGATGCCGAAGCACAACGTATCACCGTCGCGATCAAAGCCGGCGGCCGGTCGGTCATCCGGGTCACCGACGATGGTTTTGGGATGAGCCGGGACGATGCGTTGTTGGCGCTCGAACGCCATGCGACCAGCAAAATCGTGAAAGCCGAAGACCTCGCGAAGATTTCGTCGCTCGGATTTCGCGGCGAAGCGGTGCCGAGCATCGCTTCCGTTTCCCGTT
>CAZJCX010000273.1:2472-3871 GCA_964544425.1 uncultured Verrucomicrobiota bacterium | reverse complement strand
AACACCACAGCAGCCGCGTTGGCGATCGCGCCCTGCAGGCCCGCGGCGTTGCCAGCGAGCGTGCCCGCGTTCACCGTCGTGCCGCCGGCGTAGCTGTTCGCGCCGGTGAGTGCGCCGACGCTGATGCCGTTGTAGCCGGAGGCGGGGCCGAGCACGGTGTTGGCGCCGGATCCGGAATTGCCGGCGGCCATGACGAAGGTGGTGTTGGGATTTTGGTCGGCGAGTCCGTCGAGTATCAGAGTGATGATCCCGGTGCCGGTCGCATCGGTGCCGCCCCAACTGCTGTTGATCACGTCCACGGCTCCGAACCCAATCACGCTATTGGTGTAAGCGTAAACCATGGAGTCAAAGGAGAGGGAGAAACTGCCGCCGGAGATGCTGGTGGCGATCGCGCCGGAATATAGTGTGGCATTGGGGGCGATGCCTTGGCCGGCGATGTGGCCAAGCGGACGCCCGCCCATGATGTGACCGACGTTGGTGGCGTGCGACTGAGCGGTGCCGAGCGCGCCGCCACCGTGAACCTGCGTCGTGACGTGCGTGAGGTAGGTGTAGGTATTGTTGATGTGACCGGCTTCGATGTTGGACATCTCGGCATTGGCACCGGAGTACCCGGCGGTGTAGAACCGCTCGGCACCGACGATGTAGTTCACGTTCGAGGAACTGACAGTGCTGGTGTAGAGGCTTTCGTAAGGATCGGTGGGATCGAGTGACGCGATGACCGCTAAGCTATTTGCTGACGCAAATGCCCAAACGAAAGCTAGTACCGCAGATACCCTCATACCTCGTCCGTCAAACGGTGGCAGGTTAAACGACCACACGAAAAACGTCAAGGAACGAGTTGGCTAGCGCCGCAGATTGAGCGTGGTGGCCTGATATTTCTCGACTTCGCGAATCCAAGCTGCGCTCGGCGGGACATTGGCTTTCAGGCACAACATATCCCAAACCGCGCCAAACGGCATGGTTCGCATTGCCTCCATTCGTGCGAGCTTCTCGGCATTGCGGCCGGTGGCTTCCAAATCACGCAGGGCGGCCGAGGGGTCCAGCAGGGCGTACAGCATGGCTTGCCGGGTGGCGCGCGCGCCAATGACGTAGGCGGCGATGCGGTTGATGCTCGCATCGAAGAAATCGAGGGCGACGACCGCGCGGTCGAAGGCGTTGCCGCGCGCCAGTTCCAGAAACACCGCGCGGAGGTCGTCATTGAAGATGACAACGTGGTCGCTATCCCACCGCAGCGGGCGGCTGACGTGGAGCAATAACCTTTTATGGAATTGCAACAGTGCGGAGAGCTTGTCGTGAATGGTTTCAGTGGGATGAAAATGTCCCATGTCGAGGCAGAACAAGACGCCGCGGGTCAACGCGTAGTGGCTGTAATATTCAAACGAGCCGACGACATAATCCT
>CAZJCX010000273.1:0-2387 GCA_964544425.1 uncultured Verrucomicrobiota bacterium | reverse complement strand
GAGCATCTCATTGAGCGACTGTGTCAATCGCGCGCGCGGCGACCAGCGGTCGGCCGGATGATCCTTCGCGCCGTCCGGTATCCAGTGATTGATGACGCATGGTTGGCCGAGCGCGCCGGCCATTGCTGAAGCAATGCGCCGGCAGGCTTGGCCGTGCCGCACCCAGAACTTTCGGATCCCCTCGTCGCGATTCGACAGTGTGTAACCGTCGGCGGCTTGCGGGTGGGCGAAAAACGTCGGGTTGAAATCGAGTCCGATCTTTTGGGACTTCGCCCAGTCTGTCCAGCGCGAGAAATGTCGCGGCTCCAGCGCATCGCGGCTCACGACTTGGCCGTCGGTCTCGGCGTAAAACGCGTGCAAGTTGACGCGCTGCACGCCGGGAAGGAGTGCCATCACCTGTTGCAAGTCTTGCCGGAGTTCATCGCCGTTGCGGGCGCGACCGGGGAAATTGCCGGTGGCCATGATGCCGCCACTGTCCACTGCGCCGGCTTTGACCTCGAAGCCGCCGACATCATCGCCTTGCCAGCAATGGAGCGAGATGGGAATCGAGAGCGCGCGCGCCATCGCCGCGTCGGTATCCACGCCCAGACGCGCATACGCTTCGTGGGCGTGCCGGTAGTTGTGCTCGGTTTCGGAGGGAGACGGGTGGGGGAACAAGTCAGCATTCATCTTCTGGCCGGTCGTTATACGACCGCGCGCGCCGTTCGGTCAACTCCGCCGCTTGACGTGTACCGGGATTATTGTTAGAACGCTTGTGAAATTTGTAACTAGGGTCGCGCCGGGAGGAGACTGGGGATTTTTTCATGAGCGAAACATACACAGCACAATACTTGTTTATCGCGGTGTTTCTTGGCGTGGCGGTGGTGTTCCCGCTGCTGCCATTGCTGATTGCGAAAATCGTCGCCCCGCAGCGACCGTCGCCGACCAAGAACGATATTTACGAGTGCGGCATCGAGGCGAAGGGGGACGCGTGGGTCCAGTTTCGCGTGGGCTATTATATCTACGCGCTGGTGTACGTAATCTTCGCGGTCGAGGCCGTGTTTTTGTATCCGTGGGCGGTGGCGTTCGCCGGTCTGAGCGGCGGGGCGTTTGTGGCGATGATGATTTTCATCCTGTTGCTGGTCGAGGGTTTGGCGTACGCGTGGATGAAGGGCGCATTGGATTGGAAATGACCGATGGCGATTGATCCGGGACTAAAGAGCGAATTGCAGAAGCACGGGATTTTTACGATCCCGGTCGAGGAGCTTTACAACTGGAGCCGCAAGTCCTCGATCTGGCCGCTGCAATTTGGTCTGGCCTGCTGTGCGATTGAGATGATTGCGAGCGCGGCGTCCCGGTATGACTTGGCGCGCTTCGGCGCGGAAGTGTTTCGCGCGACGCCCCGGCAGGCGGATTTGATGATCGTGGCGGGAACGGTGACAAAGAAAATGCTGCCGCAGGTTGTCCGCCTTTGGAACCAGATGCCGGAGCCGAAATATTGCATCGCGATGGGCGCGTGCGCGATATCGGGCGGTCCGTTCAAGGACGGCTATAACGTATTGAAGGGTGTGGATCGGTTCATTCCGGTCGATGTGCATATCCCCGGCTGTCCACCGCGGCCGGAAGCGTTGATCCACGCGATCATGACGTTGCAGCGGAAGATCGCCGGTACGGACTTGGAGGAAGGGCGCCGTCCGCGCTGGTACGACAGCAACGCGACCACGGATTTTCCCATACCGGCATTTGGCGCGCACGACCTCGAGCCACCGGCCAATCGCGAGATCTGGTCGCCGCCGAAAGATTACCGGGACGTGACGATTGAGACCGTGTTGAAGAAGGCTTGATGGAAGCGATTGAAAAAATCAAAGAGCAAGTGACGGCAGCCGTGTCGGGCGCACAGGTCGAGATCATTGCTTCGACTCCCGCGGCCGCGCAACCGGCGTTGCTGGTGGATCGCGACCATCTGTTCGCCGTGGCGAAGTTTCTGAAGGAAGACGACCGGTTGCAGATGGATTTTTGTTCGTGTGTGACCGCGGTGGATTACCTGGCCGGGAATTACATCGAAGTCGTCTATCATCTGTATTCCGTCGCGCTCCGGCAGGGGCCGGTTGTGTTGAAAGTCCGGGCGCCGCGTGATCTGGCTGATTGCCAGGTGCCGTCGCTGACCCCCTTGTGGCGTGGCTGCGAGTATCAGGAGCGCGAGGCGTACGATTTGTACGGCGTGAAGTTTACCGGGCATCCCGATCTGCGGCGGATTTTAATGTGGGATGAGTTCACGGATTTTCCGATGCGGAAGGACTACGAACCGCCCCACGATTACGAGTGGGAGCCGACGCCCCACGACGCGACGTTGGAACGAGCGAAGGAAGCGGGTGGCGTGGTGCCGCCCACGGCGCTGGCGCTGCCGA
>CAZJCX010000272.1:0-3999 GCA_964544425.1 uncultured Verrucomicrobiota bacterium | reverse complement strand
CCGCGTCCCTCGCGAACGCATCCGCCAAACCGACGCGAAAGCCCTCCGCAAAATGCGGCACCCGACGCGCCTCCGCCAGATTCAAGGCTTCCTCGAAGCGCAAGGCATATGATACGTTCCACCCCGCCGGGCCTGTAGCTCAGCGGTTAGAGCGGAGGACTCATAATCCTTTGGTCGCAGGTTCGAATCCTGCCGGGCCCACCACCTTGTTACCCCGCACCAGTTGACTTTGGGTGCGGGCAAACGGAGGATGACATCATGATCAAGATCAGCCCTAACGTCGGCAGCTCCGCCGGTCTCCGCTGTGTGCTCCACTTGGTCGCTGTCGCTGCGAGCAAGTCCGACCGCGGGCCAACGGCGCGCCGTCTCAAGCACCTGCTCCGAAATTTGTGATGAAACTTGCCCGCTATTGGCGGTGGGCGTTGGGGGCCGTAGTGGCGTATGCGCTTGTCGGCTTCTTGATCCTGCCGTGGATTGTGAAACCGGTAGCAGTCAGCCAACTAAAAAAGCATTTGGGACGCGACGCTACCATTCAAAAACTGCGGCTCAACCCGTTCGCGCTATCCGTGACAATTGACAGCCTGCAAATCAATGAACGCGACGCGCCCGATCGGTTTGTCGCGTGGGACCGCCTGCACGTCAACGTGCAGCTTTCCTCACTTTTCCACCGCGCCCTCGTGCTCCGCGAAGTCAGTCTCTCGAACGCGTTCGCGCACGTGGCCATCCAGCCGGATCGCACGCTGAACTTTTCCGACCTCATTCCCCCACCCTCGACCAACGCGCCCGCGCCCCCCCCGACGATTCGCATCGGCAAACTGAACATCACCGGCGCGCAACTCGTGGCCGACGACCATTCCCGCCGCGAACCGTTCACTACCACCATCGGCCCGGTCAACGCGGCGCTCCAAAATTTTAGCACCCGACCGGACAACAAAAATCCCTACTCCTTCACCGCCACCACCGAGTCCGGCGAACATTTCGCGTGGCGCGGCGCGTTTCACCTGCAACCCATCCGCTCGAACGGCGACTTTGTCATCGGACGCATCGCGCTACCCAAGTACGCGCCCTACCTCGACCAATTTCCCAACCTCCACGTTCGCGATGGCCGGCTCTCCGTGCGCGGCGCTTACGCCGTCAATCTCGACACCAACGCCCCGGTCGCCACCCTCACCAACACCACCATCGTCCTCGAATCGCTCCGCCTCGCCGACCGCGCCGCCACCAACGACGCCATCGCCATCGCCAACCTCACCGTCACCGACCTCGTCGCCGACGCGCTGGCCGGCACGCTCGCGATCGGCGAAGTCGCGCTCCGCGGCGAACGCATCGCCGTCGTGATGTCGCCCGGTCAACCGCCGAACGTCCTCACGATTTTCGCCACGCCACCGTCCCCCACGCCCGCCTCCAATGTCCCGCCCCGCAATTTCATCGTTCACGTCCACCGCGTCACCTCCACCGACGGCGCCGCCAGCCTCACCGGCATCCTCGGTTCGCAAGCCGTCCAATGGACCGCCGCGCTCATCACCAACATCCACATCCAAACCCACCCCCTCCAAGCGAGCGTCGCCGCCATCACCGTCACCAACGGCGCCTTCACCCACACCGACGACGCCGTCCAACCACCGGCCCGCCTCCACGTCCAACAAATCCACCAAACCATTACCGGCTTCGCGCTTGACCCCGAGTCCACCGCCCGCGTTCACCTCACCGCCAAAGTCAACAACGTCGCCCCCATCGAAATCACCGGCTCGCTCACGCCTGCCACCCTCAACCGCGCCGACGTGAAAATCCTCTTCCGCGACGTCAGCCTCCTTCCGCTCGATCCGTACGTCGGCAAATACCTCGGCTACCGGCTCGACAGCGGCAGCGTCTCGCTCGATCTCCGGTACGACGTCAACCAACGCCAACTCGCCGCCGCCAACCTCATCACCGTTGACCAAATGAACCTCGGCGCTGCGACCGACAGCGCCGACGCCATCAAACTCCCCGTCAAACTCGGCCTCGCCATCCTCAAAGACCGCCACGGCGTCATCACCCTCGACGTTCCCATCACCGGCAGCCTCGACGACCCGCAATTCAAACTTCGCAAAGTCATCCTCACCACCTTCAAAAATCTCTTCCTCAAAATCCTCACCTCCCCCTTCGCCGCGCTCGGTGCCATGTTCGGCGGCGGCGGCGATGACCTCGGCTACCAGGAATTCCTACCGGGCCGCGCCGAACTCCAACCCAGCGAAACCAAAAAACTCGACCTCCTCCTCCGCGCCCTCACCGAACGCCCCGGCCTCATCCTCGCCATCCAAGGCGGCTACGACCCCATTGCCGACGACGCCGGTCTCCGCCGCGTCAAACTCGACGAACAACTCGCCACCACTCCGCTCCGCGACCTCTACCTCGCCAACCTCGACCAACTTCGCGCCACCATCGTCATCACCAACGAACCCACCGCCGCCGAAACCACCGGCTTCAGCAACATCCGCGGTCTCCAACCCCGCACCGCCCCCAAACCGACCGTCACCGCCATCCCCACCGCCCGCGCCGAAGCCGCCAAAACTCTCCCCGAAGAAATGGAACGCCAACTCCTCGAAATCATCCCCATCACCGAAACCGACCTCGCCGGCCTCGCCGCTGCCCGCGCCACCGCCGTCCGCGACTACCTCCTCCAACCCACCACCCTCGACCCCGCCCGCCTCACGGTCGTACCGGATCCCAAGCCCGCCGCCTCCCGCGTCCACCTCACCCTGCAATAGCGACCGGCGGGTCGCTCAGAGAGAAAAAAAGTAATTGCCAGCCAACTAGCCCGTGCGATAAATCTCCAACATACGCAATCAATCACCGGGAGGACACCATGTGTCGCATAGGGAAATTCACGGCCGCCGCAATTGCCACACTGGCATGGACTGGATCCGCTTTTGCCGCCGCCGCACCCATTCTGGAATTCAAGTTCACCAACGGCTCGACCGCCAACACAGGCAGCGGCAGCCAAACCGCCGCCCCCGTTGCGCCCGGTGCCGTTGTGTCCACGGGCGGACTGGACGGCAGCGGCTCCTATCAAAATCATGACACCCCCAACGATGGCGTGAACTTTCAACTCCAGTCCGGTCGTTTCGGGGGCACCGGCCTCGACGACAACCTCCGTTCCATCACCGTCACGATGTGGGTCAACGCTGACGTGCCCTTCCTCAATGGCCCCAATTCAAACGTGAACCTCTTCAATGCCGGCGGCTTCTCGATGACGTCCCGGCCGGTACCGGCCGGGTCCGGCCAGTTTGGCGTCACGACCGGCAACAGCACCCAGCCGACAATCTTGTTCGACAAAACCGAACCAAGCACCCCGGACTTCGGTGCCGGCGACGTGGGTGAGTGGCGATTCATCGCCCTCACGCTCGACATGGTGTACAACCCCGGCCTGCTCACCACGTTCTCGACGGTCCACCTCTACCGCGGCTCGCTGACCGATCCCGTGGCGCTGTGGGGCACCGGCACGCGCAGCCAGGACGGTGATCGCACGACCGAAATCAACAATCTGTTCGCCGTCGGAAACTTCAGAGTCGGCGCCAACTACAATGCCCAACAGCAGTTTCTCGGCGAGATGGATGACGTTTGCTTTTACGGCAGCGGCAACGCCGGCGCAGCCGTCTTGAGCCTCACTGAACTGGAAGAAGTACGCGCCGCTTCGATTCCTGAGCCGAACACGGCCCTGTTGGTGCTGGCGGCCAGCAGCGCGCTGGCAGTCATCCCGCGCCGTTCGCCGAGAAGCTGACACGGCCCCTTCACGATCCTGCCCGTGCCAGTGCCTTATGGCGCAGGCCGCCGCGATAGTCGTTGCGTGAGTTGCGGAGTTGTGGTTACGTCCTCTTGTTCTCACCCCGATGGAGAACTGCGATGGCTGCTGCGCGTGATCGTGCTGCCTGGCTGAAGGGGCCGGCGCCCTTCACCCCGCCCCTGATCGGCAAGACCATGGGTGTCCTTGGCCTGGGGCGCATCGGCAAGGCGATCGCC
>CAZJCX010000271.1:3490-4001 GCA_964544425.1 uncultured Verrucomicrobiota bacterium | reverse complement strand
CGACGTGACGGAGTAGGGACCGACGTCGAGCATCGGTCCGCCGCCTTTCTGGTAGAAGAACTCCGGGTTCGGATGCCACATCTCCATTCCGCGTCCGACAAAAAACGCGGTCGCGGCGACCGGCGTTCCAATCGCGCCGTCATCAATCAACTTCCGCGCTGTCTGCCCGCCCGCGCCGAGAAACGTGTCCGGCGCGCAGCCGACGCGCCGCTTTCGTTGCCGGGCGAACTCCATCACGCGCTTGCCATCGGCCGTGGCGATGGCGAAGGGCTTCTCCGAATAGACATGCTTGCCGGCGGCGAGCGCCGCGAGGTTGAGCTTGGCGTGCGCGGCGGGGACGGTGAGGTTTAACACGATATCAATCGCCGGATCGGCGAGTAATTCCTCCACCGTGCAGGCACGGGGGACTTGGTACTCCGCGGCCCGCGCTTTCGCCCGTGCGACATCCAGATCGGCGCACGCGGTGATCTGGATCCACGGATACGGCGCGCACCCCTTGAAGTACGCGGGA
>CAZJCX010000271.1:3229-3462 GCA_964544425.1 uncultured Verrucomicrobiota bacterium | reverse complement strand
GAGTTTGCCACTCATGACTAATCCAATTCTCCCAAATTCAAGCCCGCCGGCAAGGCGGCCGGTCGGCCGCACGCGCTTTCCAGGCGGATATGTTTGTGTTGCGTGGACGCTTCTTCGAACGCGCTCATGATATCGAGAACGTGAAACGCCAGTTCGCCGCTGACCCGATGCGGCCGGTTGGTCTGGATCGCCCGCGCCATGTCGGCCACGCCGAACCCGCGCGCCACGTCTGT
>CAZJCX010000271.1:973-3200 GCA_964544425.1 uncultured Verrucomicrobiota bacterium | reverse complement strand
GATGCGGCACTTCCGCCCAATCGCTCTCGCCCGGCCGTCGGATCCGGACTGTGCCGCCAAATCCGTTCGGGTCTGGCACGCGCAGCGAGCCGCGTGTCCCGTGGATTTCGAGGCACGGCAACGAGTGCGCCCAAATATCGAAACTCTGAATGATCGTACCGACCGCGCCGTTGGCGAAATCCAACACGCCCGCGTAATGCGTCGGCACCTCCACCGTGATCACGGTGCCGTGGAGCGGTTGGCTGGTGATGGTGCGTGTCGGGAACGTCGCGCGCGCCGAGCCGGTCACCCGCTGGACGGGGCCGAGCAGATTGACTAACGCCGTCAGGTAGTAAGGTCCCATGTCGAACATCGGGCCGCCGCCGCGCTTGTAATAAAATTCCGGACTCGGATGCCACGACTCGTGGCCGTGACACATCATGAACGCCGTCGCCGCCACCGGCTCGCCGATCTCCCCGGCGTCCATCACCCGCCGGGCCGTTTGGATACCGGCCCCCAGAAACGTATCCGGCGCGCACCCCACCCGGAGATTCTTCTTCGCGGCGAGCGCCAGCACCTGCCGGCCTTCTTCGCGGTCGAGCGCGAACGGCTTTTCGCAGTAGGCGTGCTTGCCGGCTTCCAGCGCGGCGCGATTCAACTCGGCGTGGGCTTTCGGGATGGTGAGGTTGACGACGATGTCCACGTCCGGGGCTTTGAGCAAATCCGCGACGTTGCACGCGCGCACGCCAAACTCTTTTGCGCGCGCTTCCGCTTTCGCCGCATCCATGTCCGCGCAGGCGGTGATGCGGATGTTGGAATAGGGCTGACAGCCTTTGAAATACGCGGGCGCGATTGCGCCGCAGCCGACGATGCCGACGCGGAGTGGTTGGTTCATTTGTTCCCCCGCGCGAGTTTGTTCGTCGTCAAAAACCGGTAGCTCTTGCGAACGGCTTCCAGCATGTCCGTCGCGCATTCGTCCAACTCGACGACCCACCAGTCGGCGACGCTGACTTTCGCGATGGCGGGGAAATCCACTTTGCCCTCACCGGCCGCCGTCATCGGTTGGCCGGTGACGCACGGGCCGTCCTTGATGTGCAAGAGCGGGGCACGCCGGCCGAATTGTTTCACAATCTGAGCGGGGTGGGGGCCGCCGGTCTGCACCCAGTACACATCAATTTCAAACATCACGTTTGGCTGGAGATGGTCGAGCATGTGCTCGTACACGTACCGGCCGGCCACTTGTTGGAATTCCCACCAGTGATTGTGAATCGCGAACGTCAACCCCGCCGCCGCGCAGTTGGCCGCGGCTTCGTTGAAAGCGGCGCACGTCTTCTTGATCAACTCCGGCGTCTTGAAATCGTCCGGCCCAAAGCCGGAGATGACGTACTGCGCGCCGATCGTCCGGGCATCGTCGAGAACCTTGTTTCGATGGGGGCCGACCGGCATCGGGAAGTGGCCGCTGGCCGATTGCAGGCCGAGTTCGCGGAACAACTTCGCTGCGCCTGCCGCGTCCGTGCCGGGAAACCCGGCCGGCTCGACGCCGACAAAGCCAATGTCCGCAATCTGTTTCACGACCGGCGCGAAGCCGGTCTGCGCGATCAGGTTGCGGACGGTGTAGAGTTGGATGGATAGGGGAGCGGGCATGATGTCCTCGGTTGGTTGTAGCCGCAGGCGTCAGCCCGCGCGCTGTGTGTCTGACGTGGCAAAGATCCTGAATCAGTATTTTCCGTAGAGCGGTCCGAAGTTCTGGCAGGCGCGAAAATCGTCGTTGCCGAATTGCACCCACGCGCTGGGCCGGAAGACTTTCTCTTCCGGCACGTTGTGCATGTAGACCGGGATGCGCAGCAGCGCCGCCAGCGCCATCAAGTCGGCGCCAATGTGACCGTAGGAGAACGCACAATGGTTCGCGCCCCAGTTGTTCATGACCGTGTACGCATCCCGGTACGGGCCGGAGCCGGTTGTGTTTGGCGCGAACCACGTCGTCGGCCACGTCGGATTTGTTCGCTGGTCGAGTGTGTCGTGAACTTCGGCGGGCAACTCAACGGTGTAGCCCTCCGCAATCTGCAACGCCGGGCCGAGACCTTTGACGATGTTGATCCGCGCCGCCGTGATCGGCATGTTTCCGCGCGTGCGGAACCGCGTGCTCCAGCCGCCGCCGCAGAAATATTCGGTGACCGCCGGACACCATTCGGTGTGGTCGAGGCAGGCCGCGGCCTCTTCCGGCGTGATGTCCCACCACGGTTTCATG
>CAZJCX010000271.1:0-963 GCA_964544425.1 uncultured Verrucomicrobiota bacterium | reverse complement strand
CTGGCTCGCCCTCGATCTGCTGCTGGCCGGTCGCGTCGAGCGCGGCAGGGCCGGAATTGATTAAGTGGAGAATCCCGCCTTCGGCGCGACCCTTGAGTTTGTGACCGGTCACCCGTTGCACGGCGGCCGGACTCCAGTAGGTCCGAACATCGGCGAACACTTGCGCGCCGCCGGTGAGGAGGTGGCCGAACAACATCGTCGCGCCGTTGAGGCAATCGTTCTCGGTGGCGACTTGGAAGGGCTGCCGAATGCCGTTCCAGTCGAACGACGAGCAGAGGATCGCTTCGAGGAAATCGCCGTTGGGCAGGTGATCCGTCCATTGCCGCTGGCCTTGGAAACCGGCCGCAATCGCGTTATGACCGTGCGCTTCTTCGCCGAAGCCGAGCGCGGTGAGCTTCGGATTACCGATCATCAAATCGCGGACGATCATCGCCATCTTCACGGAGTACTGCCATTCCCAATCCTTCTTGTCGCGCGGCCGGGGATTCTTGTTCGGATCCATCCCTTCCGGGCAATTTTCCTTCACCCACTTCACCGCGCGGGCGAATTCTTTCGGATCGAAAATCCCGCGCTCGATCCGGCGGACGACTTCGACCATGTCCACGAACATCACGCGCATGCCGAGGTAGGCTTCAAAGAACGCCGTGTCCACCACCGACCCGGCAATCCCCATCGAAGTGCCGCCGATGGAGGCGTAGGATTTTCCGCGCATCGTCGCCACCGCGAGACCGGCTTTGGCAAACTGCAACAACTTCTCCGCCACGTCGGTCGGGATGGTCTGGTCGCCGCCGTCCTGCACGTCGCGCCCGTAGATGTTGAAGACTGGGTAGCCCTTCTGGTTGTGACCGGCCGAAACGGCCGCGAGATAGACCGCGCCGGGGCGCTCCGTGCCGTTGAATCCCCAGACCGCCTTCGGAATCAACGGATCCATGTCCATCGTCTCCGACCCGTAACACCAGCACG
>CAZJCX010000270.1:2516-4029 GCA_964544425.1 uncultured Verrucomicrobiota bacterium | reverse complement strand
AACGTGTGCGGCCCCCCGGAATTCATCGCCACGTTGCCGCCGATGGTGCAGGCCATCTGGCTCGACGGATCGGGCGCGAAAAAAAGTCCCGCGTCTCGCACCGCCTGGGTGACGTGCGCATTGACGCAACCGGCTTCCACCAGCGCCCGGCGATTTCGCGCATCCACGCTCAACACCCGGCTCATCCGCGTCAACGCAATCACCACCCCGCCGCCGACCGGCAGCACGGCCCCGCTCAGACTCGTCCCCGCCCCGCGCGGGATGATCGGCAGGTTGCGTTGGGCACAGAGCTTGACGACCGCCGCAACCTCGGCGGTTGTGCGAGGCAACACCACCACGTCCGGCGTGTGTTTCTCCAGCGTGTACGCGTCGCACTCGTACACCACCAACTCCTCCGCGCCGGCGATCACACCCTCCGCGCCGACGAGCGTGCGCAATTCCGCGATGACCTCGGCTGTCATGCGGCGATGCTAGACAACCGGCTTGTTACTGTCGAGCGACCACTTTATCGTCGGCTCAATGAACGCACCGCTGCCATTTTCACCGCCTCAACGCTTGCTCATGGGCCCCGGCCCCAGCAACGTCGCCCCCACCGTGTACGCTGCGTTGGCCAAACCGATGATTGGACATCTCGACCCGGCGTTCATCAAGTTGATGGACGAAGTAAAACAGATGTTGCGCAACATCTTCCTCACGCGCAATGAAATGACATTCCCCATCAGCGGCACCGGCAGTGCCGGGATGGAATTCTGCTTCGTCAACCTCATCGAACCCGGTGACGATGTGATCATCGGCGTCAACGGCGTGTTCGGCATGCGGATGGGCGAAGTCGCGGCCCGCTGCGGCGCGAAGGTCACGCGGGTCGAGGCGGACTGGGGCCGGATCATCGAACCGCGCCAAATCCAGGAAGCCTTGCAACGTTGTCCGAAACCCAAGCTCATCGCCATCGTCCACGCCGAGACTTCCACCGGCGCGCTGACTCCGCCAAACGACATCGCCAAGCTGGCGCATAAAGCCGGCGCACTCTTCGTCCTCGATACCGTCACGTCGCTGGGCGGCTGCAGCGTGGCCATTGATTCGTGGGGCGTGGACGCCGTGTACAGCGGCACTCAGAAATGTCTCAGCGCCCCACCGGGTTTGGCCCCGGTCTCGTTCAGCCAGCGCGCCATCGAAGTCGCCACCACCCGCCAGACCAAAGTGCAAAGCTGGTACCTCGATGTAAATCTCCTCGCCTCCTATTGGGGGCAGGAGCGCGTCTATCACCACACCGCGCCCATCTCGATGAATTACGCGTTGCATGAGGCGTTGCGGCTGGTATTGGAGGAAGGATTGGAAAAGCGCTGGCGACGACACGAGCAGAATCACCAGCTCCTCAAGGCCGGTCTCGAAAAACTCGGCCTGAAGCTGAGCGGCGGCCTGTCCCCCCTGTTGCGCCGCCTCGAGCTGTTTCTTGAGTTCGGCCGCCTCCGCCAGCGCCTTGCTCAGTTTCTCCTCGAGGCCGGCCGCCTGGGAT
>CAZJCX010000270.1:227-2506 GCA_964544425.1 uncultured Verrucomicrobiota bacterium | reverse complement strand
AGCCGCCGTCCGCAAGCGGTTGCTCACCGAGTTCAATATCGAAATCGGCGCCGGTCTCGGCCCGCTCAAAGGCAAAGTCTGGCGCATCGGGCTAATGGGTGAGACGAGCAAGAAGGAAAACGTCGAGACGTTGCTCGCCGCGCTGACGAAGATTCTGTAACGGCATCCCCAAAGCACGCTGGCTCGCTAACCTGCAGCGGCGGTCTATGAGCGCCGCTACAGCCACACTGTGGCATTCGCAGGCTGAAGCCTGCGGCTACAGCGGTTTGTCCAACTGGCCCCATGCCGTCACAATGAGTTGCTTCACTTCCGCGTGGCGCGTCCCGCCACCGCTGGCCAGCAACTCGTCCAACAACTGCGCGGCGCTTTTACCGGGTTCTTCGCGCGTGATCATCGCCAACGCCGCCGCGGCGCCGCGAGCGTACCGGTGCGGCTTGATCCCGGCCTCCAACGCGAGGCGCATCGTGCCGATCAGCCGGTCGTCCCACGCGAGTTTGCGGCGTGGGTCGCGGATGACGCGCTCGACCGCGTCGCGCAGGTGCGGGTTGACCATCCGCTCCATCAAGTCGTCCACATACGCGCGATAGCCGACCGGGGTGAACAGCGGATCCACGCCCCGGTATTTGTGGATCAACGCATCCCCGGATTCCTCCAGAAACGCCGCGCGCGCGTACTCCACCAATTTCGCGTCAGCTTCCGACATGAACCGGCAGCCTTGCCGATGCGCGAGATACCCGAGCAGCGCGTGGGTGGCGTTGTGTCCGTACAACTTCGCCTCCTCGAACGGCAGCAGGTCGGCCTTTTCCTCGAACACGGCAATCCCGCGCTGAAAATGCCGGTCGGCAATCCTCGTGATCAAAATCCGGTTGAACTGCTCCACCAGCAACGCCCGATTCAACTCCGGCGCGATGGGCGCGAGTTGTTGTGCGGCGATCTCACCGCCATCGGTGACCACTTTGCTCATCTTGCCGATGACCGTGTTGAGAAACTGGCACCGACCCGGCAACGCCGCCGCATCATCGGCGCGCAGCCGCGCCAAGACCGCCTTCTCCAGAATCTCCGCCGCGTGGTTGTGATTCTCGCCGGCGTACAGGACACTGCCCGACTTCTTCCGCGCCAACCCCTCCGCCAAAATCGCCGCCACCGACGCCTCACCCCGGTCGAAGAAATCCACGCTCGGCAACGCGGTCGCCAGTTCCTGCGCCTCAGCCACCGCCGCCACCAACGCCGCCCGGTCCGCCGGCACGTTCGGGTTATAGATCTCGATCCCGGCAACCTGGTGCTGCTGCAACCCCGACCGCGTCGCCACATTCACCGCGTACGTCCCGCGCGCGCGGCGAATGGCGTCCACCACATCCCCGACGACTTCCGCCACCACGAGCCGGTCAAAGTTCCGCGATTCAAACGCTTCCAGGAGAAAAAGGCCGCCCTGAATCGCGCCAAAACCAAAGCCGACGAAAGTCCGGTTCTGCATGGGTCGGGATGTTTGCCACAGCCTCCCGGCAGTTCAAGCTTTAGCTGACGTCGCGATGGCCGATTCCCGATCACCACCGGCATGACCAACGCCATCCGCGCCACACGCGCTTCCCGCGCCGGTTTGCCTCACCGCCCGCAACCGCCACTTGGACGACCGCGCCGCACCGCCGGCTCTAGCGGGGGTGATCCGCCAAGAACTCGACATCCACTGCGGCGCGGATGCGTTGGCCGGTCGCGGCGCGCAACATGACGCCGTTGCCGGATGGCTCGATCGCGACGACCTGATCGAAACCGCGCGGGATCGCCGCGACCGCCATGATGTAATTGACCACGGTAGGCTGGCGCGGGTCCAACCGCAGCGCCGTCTGAAACCCGCGCCGCGAAAACGGATTTGGCTTCACCGACTCCGCCAACCCGCCGTGAAAATACGTCGTGACCTCTTCCAACCCCATCACGTCCACATGCCGGCCATTCCACGGCGGCATGTGCCGGCCACCGTTGGAAATCCAGAAAACCGTCTCCCGCAACACGCGCGGGTCCTTCAACGCAAACCACACGAACCGCTCCTGCGGAAACGTCACCGCCGTCCACGCGAACGGCAGCCGGTCATCCGCCACGATCGTCACGATATCCTCGAACCCGCGCCGCGCGGGATACCGGCTCAGATCCGTGAACTCCCCGGTGATCGTCGGCACGCGCGCCAACGAGCGGAACACCGCGCCCGGCTTGAGAATCGAATATCCCAGTTTCTCCGGCCGCTCCACCGGTTCGGGAAACACCTGTCCAAACACATACCGGCTCGT
>CAZJCX010000270.1:0-217 GCA_964544425.1 uncultured Verrucomicrobiota bacterium | reverse complement strand
GAGATGCGACCCGGCGAATTGAATTTCAACATCGCGTGATGCCCGAGATTCATCGGCCCGCGCATCTCCGAAATCACGTGCCGCTGATAAACCGCCGTCTGGCCCGGCCGCAGTTCGATATGTTTGTCCACACGACCAGAGCGCACCTTCGTCCGCAAGCTCGCGTGGAGCTTGCCGGGCAGCGCCGACTCCAGCTTCCAGCACGCATTGGCCACCT
>CAZJCX010000269.1:0-4033 GCA_964544425.1 uncultured Verrucomicrobiota bacterium | reverse complement strand
CGACCCCGCCGAAGAAGTAGGCGTTGTATTTCGCCGCTCAGGCCAAGATTCCCTCCACCACCTTCCCGAACACATCGGTCAGCCGGAAGTCGCGGCCTTGGTAGCGGTAGGTGAGCCGTTTGGGGTCAATGCCGCAGAGTGGTTGCCTAGCCGCCCGTCGCGCTCGAATCAATCATTCGGATTTAACACCGGACGTGACCTACACCTACGACCGGCGCGGTCGGCAAACGACAATGGCGGCGGGCGGCGTGACCACCACGCGCAAGTTTAATGACGCGGGCAATCTCCTGAGCGAAGCCTACTCCGGTGGGCCGCTCAATGGACTGACCGTGACCAACCGTTACGACGCGTGGCTGCGCCGGGCCACCAACGGGGTGTGGAACGGTTCGACCTGGCTCGCCCAGACGCGCTACGGCTACGATGAGGCTTCCCGGTTGCGGACGGTGGCCGCCGGGACCAACACGGTGGCGTATTCGTATCTTGCCGATTCGCCGCTGGTGGGAGAGATTGGGTTCACCAACGGCAGCACGGTGCGTATGACGACCAGCAAGAGCTATGATTACCTGAACCGGCTGACGGCGGTGGACAGTAGGATAGGCGTCGCGCCTGTCTCCATCTCCACCTACGGGTACAATCCCGCGAACCAGCGGACGAGCGTGACGAACCTGGACAATGCGCGCTGGGTTTACCAGTACGACGCGCTCGGCCAGGTGATTTCGGGAAAGAAATACTGGAGCGACGGGACGCCGGTGGCCGGCCAGCACTTTGAATACACCTTCGATGACATCGGCAATCGTCAGAGCACGAAGGCCGGCGGTGACAATAGTGGCGCGAACCTCCGGCCCGCTTCGTACCTTAATAACCCGCTCAACCAAATCCTGAGCCGGGAAGTGCCGAGCTACGTGAACGTGCTGGGCACGGCCAGCAACAACGCCACCGTCACGCTGTGGGGTGATAACGGCCAGTACAGCCCCACGACCCGCAAGGGTGAGTACTTCCGGGGCGAGCTGTACGCCAACAACACAACCGGCGCGGTGTGGTTGACGATCACGAACGTGGCGGTGCTCAACAACGGGGCCAATCCGGATATTGTGACCAACCAAACCGGGAAAGTGCTGCTGTCGAAAACTCCCGAAACGTTCGCCTATGACGCCGACGGGAATCTCACGAGTGACAGCTTGTGGACCAACGTATGGAACGGCGAGAACCGGCGCACCACGATTGAGAGTCGGAGCACCCTGCCCGCTGCCGCCCGGAGGCGCGAGCAATGGACGCACCTGCCGGATGGCCGGAGGATACAGCGGATCGTTTCGACCAACAACGGGGCGGCTTACTATCCGGCTTACACGAATCGCTACGTGTGGGACGCGCAAGTGCTGCTTGCCGTTCTCGATCATACGAACGGTTTGGTGATGTCGTTCATGCGCGGCTTGGACTTGAGCGGCAGCATCCAAGGCGCTGGCGGTGTTGGCGGTGTCTTGGCCGTGAATTTCAAAACCAACGGCACGCATTTCTTCTGCTACGATGGCAACGGCAATGTAACCGCGCTGGTGAACGCCGCCAATGGGAGTGAGAGTGCCCGCTACGAGTACGGCCCGTTCGGTGAAACGATTCGCATGACTGGACCTGTGGGCAAGCTGAACCCGATCCGTTTCAGCACGCAGTATGCAGACGATGTGACAGGCGAGGTGAAATACTTGTTCAGAGATTATGATCCTAACACGGGCCGGTGGCCAAACAGAGACCCCATTGGGGAACGGGGAGGACTAAATGTTTATGCGTTTTGCAGAAACAACCCTGTCAGCGTTGTCGATCCACACGGGAAAATCGGCATTGTGCCGATTGTTGTCGGTGGAGCGATCATTATCGGCGGTGCGATCTGCATAGATGCAATCGCCTGTTATTCGCACATGAACGACATCAGAAACCAGGCGACTGACAGGGCGAATGAGACGATGCGGCAACTCGATCCCAACTATGATGAAGATGAAAACGGCCCGAACCACGAAGGAAGCACTGCGGACGCATTGCGCCACTGCATCGGCGCGTGCATGGCGAATCAGCATCCTGGGGCTTGCATTTCGAGCAGGTATGTGAGGTCAAGAATACAAGCGCGTGAGAACGGGCAGGGATTGAATCACCAAATGGATCGGGCGAACAACCAAACTGGATTCGGCATCACTGGAGATTGCGTTCAAGGTTGCATCAATGCTCTCAGAAACGGAGGGTTGCAATGCTTTGGCCAGGGCGACACGCAAACGTCACCGTGTCGGATGCCTGGGGGTGCAAGATAACCTTTACACCAAAGATGCACAGTCGCTGTTCTAAAGCCATTTGCGTTTCCGGAGGAACTTGCGTTGTTGCCCTGGTGTGGATGTTGTGCCTGCTTTCACGCTGGATCAGCATGAACGCCAGTGGCCTGAAACCCCGGCAAATGGGATTTCAAGACCACTTTGTCGAGTTTGTGTCGGAGATATTCTTCCAGTTGTATGACTGGTATATCCCTCATCTGCTTACGCTGGCTTTGCTCGTCTGGATTGTTGGATTTGCTTTACGGTGTCCCGCACAAAAGGTGTGAAAGAATCGTGCGCCGCTCAGGCCGCGGCGGGGAAGGTCGGCCACCCGCGCGTGTGCCACAGCCCTTGCGTTCCTCCGTCGCTGCCGAGTGCGGGTGGGGCGGTTTGGTGGAATGAATGTGTGATGACGATGCAAATACAGCTACAACGACACGGTGAAGGTCAAGTCGGCTGCCGGAACGGCTGTCGGGACAAGTGGAATACGCCTACAACCCACCGTCGCCGCCCCTCCTGCCGGAGGCATGACCGCCAACTTGCCGCGAAATGGCTAAACAGGGATCCCATGGGGGAACGGGGAGGATTGAACCTTTATGGGTTTGTTGAAAACGGCCCAGTGAACAAGTTCGATCTTCTTGGAAGACAAACGGTCGGGAAGGCGTACCGAGAGGATGGCACTCTTGGCCATGCCGCACTGGAAGTGGGTGGAAAAGGTTATGGCTTCGGTCCTAAACCTCTCAGGCCATTTTTCTCGATCGGAACAACGAGCAATTATGAGACCACAGCAAAGCCCAGGACGGTCTGGGATCTCAGCATCCGAAAAACGGGGAAGTTCAAGGATAAGCGTGGAGGAAGATGCTGCGATGCGACACTCGAGAGAGTGATTCAATGCGCGGATCACTTCAAGGCCACTTGGGAGGGAACGGAGTGGCGACTATCTCGTAACTGCAGACATTACGTTGATACCATCATTTCCTCATGCTGTTTGTCGCGCGGAGCAGCGCGACACGAGCAGGAAGAAGGAGGCGCGCAATGACCTGCGATGGCGGACCGCAACCTCGTAATAAGCGAGGAGTGGACAGTGCGGTGGTTCTGATCGTGCGCATTCTGTGCGTGCTCATTCTAGCCGGTTTCGGAATCTATGTATACACTGCCTACAAGGCAGTAAACCGAACTTATCGGTACAACGCGCATCACGTCTTGCGAGAAGTCTGGCAGCATTACAGGACTGATGGAACGATCACCAACGCGCGCGTGTTTCCTTTGACAAACCATTTTAGGATTCAGAACACAAATTACGAGTGCATCCTTGGGATGCTGTGGCACGGCAACACCAACCACCTAGTAGGTATAACCAAGGAGGGCATTACGCTATGGCTGGAGAGAACAAATGCACCGGAGGTGATGGAGTTTAATAGGTCGAGCGCTGTCCCGTCAAAGGGTGAATAGGAGTCCCACGTGCCGCGCCGGGGTGGGTCGGCCATCCACCTTTGTCCTTTGGGCTGCGGCGGGACGCTGCTGGAGTTTGGGTTGAATTGACCGCTGTTTTGAGATGGAAATGGAATCCTCCGCGAACATTCGAGCATGAAAGTGTTGGACCAGGTCGCCAGCCGGGAAGTGCCGGGTTACCTGAGCGTGCTGGGCACGGCGAGCAACACCGCCACCTTGACGCTTTGGGGTGACAACGGTCAGTACAGCCCCACGACCCGCAAGGGTGAGTACTTCCGGGGCGAGCTGTA
>CAZJCX010000268.1:285-4039 GCA_964544425.1 uncultured Verrucomicrobiota bacterium | reverse complement strand
CTACCGCGAATTGCTTTTTACCGAAGAAGACGGAATCGCAAAAAAGGTATTCGCCCGTGCTGGCATCGCGACCGATGACATCGGGTTCTCCGCCGGTGCGTTCCATTTCCTGGAGCGCGCGGAGCTTGTCGGGCTGCGCTTCGAGTCGCGCCATGACGTCGGCCCACACCAGGCCGGGATGGCGCTGCTTGTTTTGGTCGAACCGCGCCTTCAGGGTCTGGAGTAGTTTGTCCCGTAGCTGGCTCGTGATGGTTTTCATGGAATGGGGTGACGATACCCCGGAAGCATGGCTGCGAGCAAAACAAAGTATTGGGCGACCGGAAAAGGCCGCGCTATCGTCGCGGCATGAAAACGATCAACATTCTCAAGCGGCCCGCCGATGAACGCGGGGTGACGGAACTGGGCTGGCTGCATGGCCGGCATTCGTTCTCGTTCGGGGAATATTTTCACCCCGATCACATGGGGTTCCGGTCGTTGCGCGTCATCAACGACGACGTGATTGAGCCGGGCGGCGGCTTCGGCACGCACCCGCACCGGGACATGGAAATCTTCACCTACGTCATCGAGGGCGAGTTGGAACACAAGGACTCGATGGGCAACGGCCGCGTCATCCAAGCCGGTGACCTCCAATACATGAGCGCCGGCAGCGGCGTGCGGCACAGTGAATTCAATCCGTCGGCTGACCGGCGGACGCACTTGCTGCAAATCTGGATTCACCCACAACAGCCCGGCGGCGCGCCGCGCTACGCCGAGCACCAACTCGGCGACGCGGCAAAAGCCGATGCGTTGACGCCGCTCTTTGCCGGGCAACATCGCGCCGACGCGGAGTTCTACTTCGGCAAGCTCGCCGCCGGCAAGTCGCTGACGATGCCGGTAAAGGCCGGATATGGCGTGTGGATTCACGCGATCTCTGGTAAACTCAGCGTTGGAGGCGTGACGCTCGGGTCGGGCGATGGCGCCGGCATTGAAGATGTGTCGGAACTGGAAATCAACGCGACGCAGGACGCGCAGTTCTTGGCGTTCGTGCTCGCTTAATGGAAAGACAACTCATGAACGCAAACGAGAAACTGAAATTGTTGGCGAAAGACCTGACGAAAGATTTCCCGCGCAGTCCCCGCGAGAGGCTTGGCGGCTACGTGATCGCCGCGCGGGCGGTGGACAAATGCCGGGCGGTGTTGGCCGGCACCGGTGGCGACTATCATTCGGGCTGCCCGGTGGATGCGATGTTCCTGGATTTTGCCGGGATCAAGTATGACGACTTCCGCGCGTTCGTCGCCACGGGCGCAACCGATGCCGAGGTCGCCGACTGGATTCAGAAGGCGGCCAAGCCGCGTCCGCGCATCGAGATCATCAAATGGAACAACGATCTCCGCGGGAAGCGCATCGCTGATTTGCCGGACGGAATCCAGGAATACATGGAGGATTACATTCCGAAATACGTCCCGCGCAACCGTCCCGTGTATGTTTTCTTCGACGTGTACGACCTCGAAGAGCAACGGATCTGAAACCAACCAACCGAAAGGAAACCACACCATGCAACGCCTCCGCCTCGCCCTCATCGCGCTCGCCGTTCTGGTCGGCGCAATTCAGCCGGTCAACGCCGCCGACAAGCCGCGCTTCAAGTATAAGCGTCTCGACAAGGACAACGCCGCGGTCCTCCTCGTGGATCACCAGTCCGGCTTGATCTCGCTCGTACAAGACTTCTCGCCGAACGAGTTCAAGAACAACGTGCTCGCGTTGGCCGCCCTGGCAAAATACTTCAAACTACCGGTGATCCTCACCACCAGTTTCGAGCAAGGCCCGAACGGCCCGCTCGTGCCGGAGTTGAAGGAAATGTTCCCCAACGCTGCCTACATCGCCCGCCCCGGCAACATCAACGCCTGGGACAACGAGGACTTCGTCAAAGCCGTGAAAGCCACCGGCAAGAAACAGTTGATCATTGCCGGCGTCGTCACCGAAGTCTGCGTCGCGTTCCCGGCATTGTCGGCGCGCGAGGAAGGCTACGAGGTCTTTGTCGTCACCGATGCTTCGGGAACATTCAACCAGACGACGCAGCAATCCGCCTGGTCGCGCATGTCGGCGGCCGGCGTGCAATTGATGGGCTGGTTCGGCGTCGCCTGCGAATTGCATCGCGACTGGCGCAACGACATCGAGGGATTGGGCACATTGTTTTCGAACCACATTCCCAATTACCGGAACCTGATGACCAGCTACACCGCGCTCCAAGCCGCCCAGAAAGCCGCGCCGAAATCCAAGGACTAACAGTCTATCCCAAAACTGTAGGCGCAGGCTTTACGCCTGCGTAGATCGCGGTTGAATCAGCGACGCACCTATAAAGGGTGCGGCTACAGGACTAGAGGTTCTGGGATAAGTTCGAAACAACCATGACCACGCGCCCGGTAAATCCGCAAGTCCGCATCGGCCACGTCCACCTGAAAGTGGCCGACTTGGAACGCGCGCTTGCGTTTTACCGGGACGTGCTGGGTTTTGAAGTCACGCAGCGTTACGGCGCGCAAGCGGTGTTCCTGTCCGCCGGCGGCTATCATCACCATATCGGCCTTAACACGTGGGAAAGCGCCGGCGGCACGCCGCCACCGCCGGGCACAACCGGCCTCTACCATGCGGCGATTCTCTATCCGAATCGCCGTGAACTGGCTGACGCATTGCGTCGGGTGCTCGCCGCCGGTATTCCGCTCGACGGCGCATCCGATCACGGCGTGAGTGAGGCCCTGTACCTGCGCGACCCCGACGGCAATGGCGTTGAGCTTTACCGGGATCGTCCCGAATCCGAGTGGCCACGTGCAAACGGAGAATTGGAAATGATCACCCACCCTCTTGACTTGGGACAGTTACTGGCAGAAAAGAAATCCTTATGAAGACCACCTCGCAGTTGCTGACGCCATTTCAACTCCACGACCTCGCCCTGAAAAACCGCGTGGTGCTCGCACCGATGACGCGGGCACGCGCCGGCAAGGAGCGCACCGCGAATGCGTTGATGGCCGAATACTACGTCCAACGTGCCAATGCTGGCCTCATCATCTCGGAGGCCACCGCGATTTCGGAACAGGCGCTCGGCTGGGTGGACTCGCCCGGCATCTACAACGACGCGCAAGTGGCCGGCTGGAAGATCGTGACGGATGCCGTGCGCAAAGCCGGCACGCCGATGTTTCTCCAACTCTGGCATTGCGGGCGCGCGTCGCATTCCAGTTTCCGGGCGGACCGTTCGTTGCCGGTCTCGGCGTCGGCGGTGAAACTCAACGGCGAATACATCCACACGCCGGCCGGTAAGCAGCCATACGAAACGCCGCGCGCGTTGCGGACAGACGAGATTGCCGGCGTCGTCGCGGATTACCGGCGCGCGGCGCAACGGGCGAAAGATGCCGGCTTTGATGGCGTCGAGATTCACGGCGCGAATGGTTATCTGATTGACCAATTCCTCCAGTCGAAAACCAACCAACGCACCGACCAATACGGCGGCGCGATGGAAAAACGGTTCCGGTTCTTGAAGGAAATCGTGGAAGCCATCCTCGCCGTCTGGCCGTCCAATCGCGTGGCGGTACGGCTTTCACCGAATGGCGTCTTCAACGACATGGGTTCGCCCGATTACCGGGAACAATTTCTTTACGCCGCCCGGCAACTCGACGCCTACGGGTTGGCGTATCTGCACGTGATGGATGGCCTCGCGTCCGGGTTTCATAAGCTCGGAAAACCGATGACGCTCGCCGAATTTCGCCCCGTCTTCCGCGGTCCGCTG
>CAZJCX010000268.1:0-265 GCA_964544425.1 uncultured Verrucomicrobiota bacterium | reverse complement strand
CAGGAAACCGCCGAAGCCGTCCTCGCGGCCGGTCACGCTGACCTCATCGCGTTCGGCCGTCCGTACATCCCGAATCCCGATCTCGTCGCGCGTTTCCAAAATGGCTGGCCGCTGGCGCCCGACGCCCCGGTCACCATCTGGTCCGCGCCGACCGCCGCCGGTTACACCGACTTCCCCGCACACCCCACGATCACCCAACCCGGCCAGACCAAAGCCGTGACCGCATTGGGCGACACGATCATCTACCTGCTCACCGGCGAGCAGA
>CAZJCX010000267.1:0-4054 GCA_964544425.1 uncultured Verrucomicrobiota bacterium | reverse complement strand
GGTCGTGCGGCGACCCGGAGGCGTACTCGTACATCTTGGATTCGCTGGAGGCGTACCCGGCCCAACGCGGGGTGCGGGAGTTGATGGGCGCCGCCGGCTTTGTGGATTGCGGATTCGAGGAGTTCATCGGCGGCACCATGGCGATCAACTTCGGGCGAAAATAAGAGACCCTCTGCTATTTGGGTGCCGGACTAGCAGAGGGTCTCAGTTGGCGAACCACCCGGTTCGCGCGTTATTCCCAGCTCGAAACTCATGGGAGAGTTGCCCAAAAATCTTGCGTGCCCTCCCCTCCGATGACTTCCGCGGCTGGTTGATGTGAGGTATCGCAGCCGGTATGCCACGCCGGCGAAAGGCGGGTGATTGTGCGTAACCCGTTGGAAAGTTGTGCGGGATGTGGGGCCACGAACGGCGGGGTCTGGCAAAGTGTTCGCCCCACTTAACAGTTCGCCCGTGGACATGTGCGGGCGCTGAACAAACAGGCGACTTACTTCGGAACCGGCAGGACGAGCAACCGATTACCACCCGTCAAGACCGCCCCGCGCGCGGCAATCGCGGCGATGTAGTAGCCTTCCAGCGTTTGTTCTTCCGTGACGCGCACCGGGTCCGGCTTGGTCGGCACGCGCACCAGACAGACGTACTTGGTGGTTTCACCCTCACCCACTTGGGAGGTACCCATGATCTTGGGGCTGGTCACGAAGAAAGGCTCGGCGGGGATGGATTCCAGTTCGTACCGCAGATACGTGATCGTCGGGCGCAACTGCATGCCCGTTGGCAGATAGCGGAACGGCCGGTTGTCGGGGTTCAAGATGTCGGCGTCTTCCACGTAGTTGAAAATCGCCAGCTTCGCCAAGGACTCGGGGTAATGCATGTAGCGCGCGAAGTACCGGCTCAATCCATCGCGAACCCGTTGCAGCCGGACGCGGCTGATGCCACGATCCACCGCGCTCTGCAACGCCGCCCCGAACAACTGCGAGCGTTGCCGGTTGGCTTGGAAGTACGGCGCGTTGGCCAGCCGTTTCTGGAGCAAGTCGTAGCTTTCCATCGCCGTCGGCGGATTGATTCCCTCGTACAGCTCCGCGTGCTTCAACAGCGCGATCTCCAGCCATGGGGTCGTGCTCAACGAGCGGTACAACTGATGCATCACGACGGCCGCTTGCTGCCGGGCGCCTTTTTCCATGAGGACTGCCGCCCGCGCGTATTCATCGAAGAACCGATCCGCCTCAGTCATGACCGGCGCATCCACCGGTGAAACGACTGCGGCGGCGGGGGAGTCCGCGCGGCCGGGGGACGTCATCAGGGCCAGCGCCAGCAAGGGGAGAATTACGGCGGTAATTTTTCTGCTCACGATCATGCCTGAAAGCGGCGGCAGATTACCACGCGGCTTCAAAAGAAGCAACGGTCACTTCCGCTTTTCGACAATCGCCCACACGGCTGCGGCCGCCTGGCGGAACGATTCGGCGGCCGGACTCCCCGGCGCCGCCACGACCACCGGCACCCCTTTGTCGCCCGCCACCCGAATCTCGGCAAATAGCGGAATCTCGCCGAGAAATGGCACCTCGATCCGTTCCGCTTCGCGCCGGCCGCCGCCGTGACCGAAAATGTCGTCGGACTTTCCGCAGTGCGGGCAGGCGTAGTAGCTCATGTTTTCGATGATGCCGAGGATGGGCACGTTGACTTTCTCGAACATGGCGATCCCGCGGCGCGCCACTTCGAGCGCCACGTCTTGCGGCGTGGTCACGATCACCCCGCCATCGAGCGCGATCGTTTGGACGAGCGACAGTTGCGCATCGCCGGTGCCCGGCGGCAAGTCCACTACCAGCACATCGAGCTCGCCCCAATTCACGGCCAGCGCGAACTGTTGGATCGCCTTCATGATCATCGGCCCGCGCCAGATCACCGGGGAATTGCCGTCGAGCAACAACGCCATGCTCATCAATTTCAGCCCGAAATTCTCCACCGGATCCAACTTCTCGTCCGTAATGGTCGGCCGGTCGGCCTTCCCCATCATCTTTGGAACGCTTGGCCCGTAAATGTCCGCATCCATCACTCCCACGCGGCGCCCCGCTTGTTGAAGAGCGCAGGCCAGATTCACCGTCACGGTGGACTTGCCGACTCCGCCTTTGCCGCTGGCCACCGCCACGATGTGTTTGACCCCGGTAATTTGTGGTCGCGCCGGGGTCGTGGTGCCGCCGGCCACCGGAATGTTTTGCGCGGGCGGTTGCTGGGCGGTCATTTGCACCGTCACGCGGCCGATCCCCTCGACGCGCTCCACCACTGCGCGGACTTCGCCCTCGATTTGCCGCGGCACGTTCTCATCACGGGTCATGACATGCAACGCGACGGTCACATCCGACCCCGTCACCGTCACCGATTTCACGATGCCAAAACTGATGATGTCGCGGCTGAAGCCCGGGAACTTCACCTGCCGCAACGCCGCGCGGACGGTCTCTTCGGTAAGGGAGGATTTGGCTCGCCCAAACATGGTCAATTCACGGTGAGCGGAGTGGCATGCAACAACGATTCCAAGGTCGTGCGCGCGAACACCTCATTCACGCGCCCCTGCGCCTCCGCATACACCCCGCACAACGTGCATGATCCCAAGCGGTCGTCCGCCACCACACACTCCGGCTCGATGCTCACGCATTTCTGCAACGCAAACGCGCTGTCCACCGCCCGAAAAATCTGGAGCAAATTGATCTCCCGAGGCGCCCGCGCGAGGCTGAACCCGCCGCCTGCGCCCCGATGCGATTGGATGAAACCGGCTTTCACGAGCGACTGAAAAATCTTCGCGAGAAAACTTTTCGGAATCCGCTCCGCGTCGCTGATTTCATCAATCATCACCGTCCGCCCCGCCGGTTGCCGGGCCAGATACAACAGCCCAATCACCGCGTATTCGCCTGCTTTCGTGACTTGCATGGTAAATCGGACACTTTTACTCTGATTTCCGCGCCACTATAGAGACGCACGCCGAGAAGTCAACGATTCGGACGGGAGTCTGCTATAATGCGCGGCGGCGGAGGAGTGGATGGCAACCCAGTTACCGAAACTAACCGAGAACGAAATCGCGACGCGGCTGGCGGCGCTCGGCAACGGCTGGCAGCGCGAGGGGAAGATGATCGTCAAAGAGTACGTCTTTACCGGCTTCACCGAGGCCACCCAGTTCATCGCCAAACTGCCGGGGCCGGCGAATGCGATGGACCATCACCCGGACGTTCAACTCCACAAATACAAGCGCGTCAGAATCCTCCTCTGGACCCACAGCCGCGATGGGCTGACGCAAAACGATTTCGATCTCGCGGCACAAATTGACGCCTTGACCACATGAGCGCCTGCCGTGTCGTCATCACCAAACACACCGGCACCCTCGCCCTCTACGATGGCGAGGCGGAGGGGCTCCGGATCCCGGTGGTCACGGGAAAAAATCCGGCCGACAAGGAACGCGAAGGCGATCTCGCCACACCGGAAGGCGATTTCTACATCTGCTACAAAAATCCCCAGAGCAAGTATCACCGTTTTCTCGGCCTGAGCTACCCGAACATCGAGGACGCCGACCGCGGCCTTCGCGGCGGTCTCATCACCGCCGCCGACCAAGTTCACATCCGTGAGACGATCAACTCCAAGCTGTGTCCACCGTGGAAAACACCGCTCGGCGGCGAAGTCGGCCTGCACGGGCCGTGTCCGAATGTCACGTGGACGCACGGCTGCGTCGCGATGCCGCTGGCGCACATCGAACGGCTCTACGACTTGCTCGACATCGGTGACCCGGTCACCATCCTCCCGTGACCCACCGGTTCCTTGCTTATCCGCTGTTGCTCATGGCCGTGCTGCAACTCGCGCCGCTCCTGCGGGCGCATCCCCGGTGGCACGCGGCGCAAATCATCCAGTTGGCCCTCGTTCTCCTTGGCGCGCTGGCGGCGCTGTTCCTGCCCGGTGGTCACGGGTGGCTGCTGGGGGCCGCGACGGTGTTCGCGGGCGGCATCGTCGTCCCCCGGCTGTTGAGCCACGCCGCCGCTCGCTGCCGGCAACGCGCCCAATGGGAACGTGCGGCGCAACT
>CAZJCX010000266.1:0-4056 GCA_964544425.1 uncultured Verrucomicrobiota bacterium | reverse complement strand
TGGGCGACGGCTGGCTACGACACACGGGGCTGGATCAAGGGCGCGGCGTGGCACTCGACGTTCCCGCGCCAGCGCGTGCCGTGGTTGACGGTGATGTACCACGCCAGCACGTATTTCGGCTGCGACTGGTACAATCTCCGCGAGCAGACGCCGAACTACGCCGCCACCCTCGTGCTCGGAGGCAAACTCTGGGACTGGTCGAGCGTCAACTTCACCGATCCCGTCGCGCGGTACGCGCACGCGGCGCGCCGGTACTTTTTCCAGAACATTTTCTGGTCGCGGATTGCCGATCACCGGATCCTCGACGTGGACCAGACCGGCTCGGCGTACACAATCCGGTACGCCGATGGTTCCGTCCTCTGGGCTGATCCCGCGCGCGGCCCGCATGCGTTCTGGCTCGAACAGGACGGCGCCCGGTACGATGGGTTCACGCCGTTCAACAACCGCGGCGTGATGGCCATCACCCGGCAAGGGCCGTTCGACATTACATTACCGGTGACGGACGATCTCGAAATCCTCCCGTCGCAACCGCACCGCGACAAGCTCGCCGTGGAGATCACGAAAACCGCCGACGGTCGCGTGCGGGTGCGGGGCGATTTCAGCCAGATGCCGTGGGAAGAGAAATTTCTCTACAACGAAGGCGACCAGGAACTCACCAAGCCCGTGCCGGTCGAGCCTGTGCTCTTGCTGCGGCGGAAGCCATGATTCGGACGACGCTCACCTTGCCGGATGCCTGGCGCGGCGCGCGCCGGGCGGTGACTTCGTTGCCGTGGCCGGCGGCGCGCACGGATGTGCCCGTGGCCGGGATTGCGTCGCAGGCGGTGGCGTTGTTCGAGCCGCACGCCACGCCGCGCTTGCGCCGGTATTTGTGGCTGGGCGCGGAACCGACCGGGTTGCCGGCGGAATTGGAAATCCACGGCGGCAAGCCTGCGCCCGCCGAACCGTTCGCGCGCGTCGAGATTGTCACGCTCCGGGAGAATCTCGCGAAGGGCCAGTCCAACTACCGGGAGTGCGCGGCGCAGTTGCGCGTGGCGGGGCGCGTGATGGATTTGCGGCTGGGGTTGCGGCTGCCCACCGGCGAGGTGACGGGCTGGCAATGGTGTCAGGCCGAGCGGTTGTGGAGCGGGCCGGTCGCAGAAGGCTGGCGCATCGGCGGCCATCTCGTACCGTACCCGGCGGACGCACCGGGCGCGTCGGCGAAGACGGATTTGCTGTCGCTCGGTGAACGGATTACGCAGCAGTGCGGCGATGTGTTGCACGGCGATTTGTTTTTGATCGTGTGGCGGACCGGCGAGGTGGACGTGACGGCGCATTTCAAGGCCGGGTACTTTCACACGTGGCCGAAACCGATCCGGGCGTTCCCGGTCGTCGTGGTGGACGGGCGCGTGACGCAGCCGTGGGATGACCTGCGGGTGTTGGCCAACAAGACGAAGGACAACCAGTTCGTGCATCTCGAACCCGGTGAGCGCGACGTGCTGCCGCCCGGCGTGTCGCGGTCGTACCGGTTCAGCATCGGCGAGCCGGCCGCGCGGTATCAGGTCGCGCCCGCGTGGTATCGGCAATGCGGGGTGATCGAGACGAGCCACACCGGCCCTGCGGCGGAGATGGCGGAGCGGTCGGCGAGCTTGATCCGCGAGTACACGGTGAAGGAAGGTTTCGAGGCCGGGCGGGTCTGGCGCTATTTGCGGCGCGATCTGCGGACCGGTATTCCGCAGGAAGACGGCCCGGAATGGGAGGGCAACCTGGCGCAGGCGATGTTCGCGCTGGCGTATCAGACCGGCGAGTCACCGGCGGAGCATTGGGATTTGTATCTGCACCACGCCTACCACGCCGCCGACGTGGCGATTTATCACGGCTCGTGGATGGCGCGGCTGGAATGCGCGGCGGCGTTCAGTTCTCCGTTACCGAAGTTCCGGTTTGGCGGCCTGCTGGCCGGCTACCTGGAAACCGGTGATCCGTACTTGCTGGAGACGGCGCGGTCGCTCGCCGGTGTTTATATGGCGATGGAATGGGCGCACCAACCGCGCGCCGCCATGGGCCGCGATGCGTACCCACTGACGAGTCTGCTCGCGTTGTGGGATTACACCGCCGAGTCGTTGTATCTCGACTTCGCCCGGCAGACGGCGCGCCGGCTATTGGCGACGCAACAGCCCGACGGCGGCTTTGCGGGACAGGCGGGCGCGGGCGCGGTGACGGGCGCGAATTGCCTGCCGGCGGCGGAGAGCATCGGGTTCGGCAGCGGACTGCTTGCGCCGCTGGCGTTGTTGGAATGGGCCGCGCGCGACCGCCGGTGGCCGGACGATTTTCTGCCGCGCCTGCACGCGTGGGTGGAGTTGATGCTGCGGCTGCAACCGGCCGACGGCGTGTGGCGCAGCAACGACGCGCCATACCCGCTCATCGGCGCCGCCGCACAATTCAGCCTGCTCCAAGCCGGTGAGTTTCTGCACGACGACCGGTGCCGGGAGGCCATCGCGCTGTTTCTGGAGACGATGAACGCCCGCCAGGACTGCGTGACGGGGACGCATTCGTTTCTCGCCGCGCTGTACGCCCACGCGGCCGACGCGGCGCTCGCGACGGAAGCCGCCGTGGTCTCGTGACGCTTTATGATGACAACCAGTCAACTCAGCCAGTGGAAGTCCGATGGCTATTTGTTGTTGCCGCAGTTGTTTGATACAGAAGAGATGGAGCTTCTCATCACCGTCGCAAAGTCTGACCGGCAGCTGGATCGGGCAGGCGGTCGCCGCGACGCGCAGGGCGGGGTCAGTCGGTTGCGGCTGCGGAACGAATTGGCAGATGACATTTACAGCGCGTTCGTCCGTTGCCCGCGTTTGGTGGACACCACGGAACAGTTGCTGGGCGATGAAGTGTATCACTTTCATCATAAGATGATGTTGAAGGAGCCATTGGTCGGCGGCGCGTGGGAGTGGCATCAGGATTACGGGTACTGGTATCACAACAGCGCGTGTCTGTACCCCGATATGGCGAGTTGCCTGATCGCGGTGGATCGCGCCACGAAAGACAACGGATGTTTGCAGGTCATTCGCGGCTCCCACAACCTCGGGCGCATCGAGCATGGACTGACGGGCGATCAGTCGGGGGCTGATCTGGAGCGAGTAACCGCCGCGCTCGCGCGGTTGGAGCTGGTCTATTGCGAACTGAACCCCGGTGATGTGTTGATCTTCCACTCCAATCTGCTGCATCGCTCCGACCAGAACCGAAGCCCCAATCCCCGGTGGTCGTTGATCTGCTGCTACAACACCCGCCACAATGACCCGTTCAAGGATGTGAAAGGCGGTCATCCCCGCTATCATCCTCTGGAACGGCGGCCGGACTCCGCCATCAAGGAAGTTGGTCGCCGGCAACTCGCCGAGCTGCGCCGATGAATCTGCATTGGATTGACTGGGTGATCATCGCCGCGTTGGTGGCGGGGCTAACGTGGCTGACTTTGGCGACCCGCAAACAAGTGCGGTGTGTGGCGGATTTTTTGGCAGCCAGCCGGATGGGCGGCCGGTATTTGCTGTGTGTCGCCAGCGGCATCGGCGGGGCGATCTCGATCATTGCGGCGTGGGAGATGGTGTATGCCGCCGGGTTGCCGACGCAATGGTGGTCCATGATGTCAATCCCGGTCGGCCTGATCTTGTCGTTGACTGGGTTCATCGTGTACCGGTTCCGCCAGACACGCGCGCTGACCTTGGCGCAATTCTTCGAGGTGCGGTACAGCCGGCGGTTTCGATTCTATGCTGGGTCGCTCTGCTGGATTTCGGGCGTGCTCAATTTCGGGATCTTCCCGGCGGTGACGGCGCGGTTCGGCTTGCCGGCGTCGGTCACGGTGGGGGGCTTCACGTTGTCGAGCGAGGCGGTGATCATGGCGTTGTATCTGACGTTTGCGCTGTTCATCGCGTTGTCGGGCGGGCAGGTGACGATCATGATTACTGATTTTCTGCAAGGCGTGCTCGTGCTGCTGATCGCCGTCGCGCTCATGGTGTATATGATGAGCCGGTTCGGTTGGTGGGACATCGTGGCCGGCCTCCAATTGGCCCCCGCCGGCCGGTCGTT
>CAZJCX010000265.1:0-4062 GCA_964544425.1 uncultured Verrucomicrobiota bacterium | reverse complement strand
CTCGTGGCATTGCGGGCGACGACGGCGTTGCCGCGCGCGCACGGCGACGCAACACCGCGCGCGCGCGCCCACATCATCGCGGCGCTCGCTGCGTTGCGCGATCCGCGCGCCGGTGCGCTGGCGCGCCGGTATTGGGAAAAAGAGGATCCGCTCGTGCGCGACGTTGTGTTACAACATCTCGCGCCATGAGTTGGATGCGACAGCAGATCGTTTATCAAATTTTTCCCGAACGCTTCGCCATTGGCCGACCGCACACCAGCGCGACGAAGCTCGCTCTCGCGGCCTACCAGAACCCAAAGTACACGCGCCACGGTTGGGATGAAATCCCGCCCCAACCGCCGCGCGGCCGCGACTTCTTCGGCGGAGATTTGCTGGGGATTCACGACCGGCTCGATTACATCCAGGACTTGGGCGCGACCGCGTTGTATCTCACCCCCATCTTCATCGCGCCGTCGAATCACAAATACGACACGACGGATTTCTTCACGATTGATCCGATGTTCGGCGACGAGACGATGCTGCGGACTCTGACGGCCGAACTGCACCGGCGTGGGATGAAGCTGATTCTGGACGCCGTCTTCAATCACGTCAGCGACGTTCACCCGTGGTATCGCAGTCGCCCAGACTGGTTCACGGGCACATTTTGGCGAGATTTTGGACAGATGCCGGAGTTGAATCTCGCGAACCGGGACGTCCGCGAAGAATTGTTTCGCGTGCTGCAACGATATCTCGACTTGGGCGTTGACGGCTGGCGGTTTGACGTGGCGGTGGACCTTGGGCTGCCGTTTGTCCGCGAAATGCGGGAGCGATTCCCGACAACCGTGTTGCTGGGTGAAGTGATGAGTTACGCGCGCGATTGGTGCGGCCCGGAAACATTTACGGGGGTGATGAATTATTGTTTTCGCGACGGGTTGCTCGGCTGGTTGCGGGGCGATGTCACGACCAGCCAACTGCGCGCGGTGGCCGGTGATGTTCATGCCGGCAGCCTCGATTCGTGGAACATGCTTTCGAGCCACGACACAGCGCGACTGCGGCACACGCTACCGGATGCGCGGGCGCGGCGGCTGGCGTTGGTCGCGCAGTTCACCGTACCGGGCGTGCCATTAATCTACTATGGCGAAGAAATCGGCATGGACGGCGGGCCTGATCCGGATTGTCGGCGCCCGATGATCTGGGAGGAAAGCCGGTGGGACCGTGCGACGCAGCAGTTCTACAAGGACTTGATCGCCATCCGCCAATCCCGGCCCGAATTGCAGCACGGGCGCATCACACCGGTCGAATCGGACGGACTGGTTTTCCTGCGGCATACCGATCGGCCCGACCAAGTCGCTCTCGTCGCCATCAATCGCGGCGACCGGCCGCTTGATCAGATCGTGCTCACACCGCATTCGCACCTGTACCACGCGCTGCCACTGAAGAATCTGCTCGCGCCAGAGCGAGTCGTGAACATGGAGGCCGGTAATTTCCGGGTCACGTTACCGCCATGGAGCGCGGGGATTTTTGTGCCGGATGACACGCGGATGAGGGCGTATCAATTCTACAAACCGCGCAACCTGTGATCACACGCCGGTGGTATGACCGCCGGTAATGTAGCGCTCCAGTTCGCGAATGGTGAACTCGCGATCCGAAATAATCGCCTTCACAACGTCGCCAATCGAAATCAGGCCGATCAACTTGTCGCCGTCCATGACCGGCAGGTGCCGGTGCCGTTTCTTCGTCATCAGCGCCATGCAGTCCTCGATGGAATCGTCGGGCTTGGCGTACAAGACATCGCGGCTCATCACTTCGCCGACCGTGGTGGTCTTCGAGGCTTTGCCGACGAGCACGACCTTGCGGGCATAGTCGCGCTCGGAAAAGATGCCCGCGACCCGGTTGTTTTCCAACACGACGACGGCGCCGATGTTCTTTTGCGCCATCAGTTCCAACGCCTGATACACCGTCGCCTGCGGCGTGATCGTGAACACTTGCGCGCCTTTTTCCTGCAAGACCTGTCGGACTGAATTCATACGCTGTGACCTCCTGCTTGGCCGGGGATTGTATCGGGCGGCGGGAATCCCGGCAAGCGGAAGAAATTGGTCGGGGCGGCGGGATTTGAACCCGCGACCTCCTGCGCCCAAGGCAGGCGCGCTAATCCAAGCTGCGCTACGCCCCGACTGGTTGCCTTTCCTCTTTCGCCCAAATCCCGGAGCCTGGCAAGCCATTACATCATCCCGCCACCGGCCGACTCCAGCATCTTGCGAAGTTCCTTGCTGAATTCCTGCATGTCGGCTTGCGTCGGCTTGCTGGATCCCAGTTCGGGTTCAAGGCCCAGCCGCCCCATCTCATCCAAAAACCAGTGAGCTTTTGCGCCGGAACCGAACCGGGCATACCCGCTCAACATGGAACCGGGCGCGGGCATTTGATCCACGCTAATGGACAATTTGCCGGACGCGGGCGCGGCTTCCTTGCCCGGTTTAGCGGGTTCGGCCGGCGGCGGGAGCACGGGGGGCTTGAGTTGCTCCTTTTCCGGCAGCTTCGCGTCGGGCATCTCCGACAGCAGCAACCGCAACTCCATGTACGTGATGGAATCGTTTTTCTCTTTGCGAAGGAAATCCTGGATGTCCGACAAGCTGCGCCCGTCTTTCAGCAACTGCCGGACAATCGCTTTGCGTTCGTCATTGGTCATGGCGCGGAGAGTACCACAATCGCGTCCGCGCTCAAGACCGCCGTGCTCAGGGCAGGGCGAAGTCTTCCCAACCGCCGCCGAGAGCCTTATACAGCGCGATCAAGTTCGCGGTCACTGCCCGCTCGCTTTGCACCAAGTCATCTTCCGACCGGTACAGCGAGCGTTTCGAATCGAGCACGTTGAGGAAGCTCGTCGCCCCCTTGGTATAGAGTTGATTGGCCAAGTCCACGGCCCGCCGGTCGGCCGCCACTTGCTCGGCCAGAGCGTGCCGGCGGGTCTGCTCCTGCGCGTAGGCCACCAGCGCATTTCCCACGTCCTCGAACGCGAAAAGGACGGTCTGTTCGTAGGCGGCCAACGCTTGTTCTTCGCGCGCGTTGGCCGCTTTGATCTGGGCGCGGACCCGGCCCAATTCCAACAACCGCCAGGTCACCGTCGGGCCGGCCGCCCAGAACCGGCTCCCGCCGGTGAACCAATCGGTGCCGCTGATGCTGGAATAACCCGCCGTGCCAATGAGCGAAAATTTTGGAAACAGCTCCGCGACTTGCACGCCGATCCGGGCGCTGGCAGCGGCCAGTTGACGTTCGGCGCGACGGATGTCCGGGCGGCGGCGCAACAAATCCGCGGGCAATCCCACCGGGACTTCGGGCGGTACGACCGGGATAATCGTCGGCTCCGTCAACTCCACGATCAACGCGCCCGGCAGTTCGCCCTGCAACACGGCCAGCCGGTGCATGGCCCGTTTGAGCGCGATTTCCAGGACCGGTAACTGCGCGCGTGTGCCGGCCAGCAACGACGCGGCTTGCGACACTTCGAGTTGACTCGCGGCGCCGGCATCGAAGCGGCGCTGCGTGAGCTGCACGGCGGCTTGCTGGTCGGTGATATTGGCGTGCGCGATGGCGATGCGCCGTTGCAGGCCGCGCACCTCAACGTAGTTGCGCGCCACTTCGGCGAGCACCATCACCAGCACATCGCGCCGGTCCGCCTCAGCCGCCGTCGTCGTGGCGCGCGCCGCCTGTAAGCTGCGACGCCGTCCGCCAAACACATCCAGCTCCCAACTCGCGTCAAATTTGGCGTCGTAGTTGTGGGATTCGAGTTGGTCGAGCGGGAACAACTGGGCGTTCCGGCTGAGCCGTGTGTCCGTGTACGACGCCACGCCCCGGATGGACGGGCCAAATTCTGACAGGGCACTCCCCCGCAACGCCCGCGCTTCGCGAAGCCGACCGGTGGCGAGGCGCAGGTCGTGATTGGATTTCACCGCGCGCTCGATCAACGAATCGAGCAACGGGTCTTGGAATGTCGTCCACCACCGCGTGACTGTCGCGGCTCGATTCGTCGCGCCGCCCCGTTCAGCCGTGCTCCAGTCCGCCGGTACCGTGGTCTTTGGTTCCCGGTAATTG
>CAZJCX010000264.1:3789-4151 GCA_964544425.1 uncultured Verrucomicrobiota bacterium | reverse complement strand
CGCGAACCCGACCGAGGGCCACCCGGTCACGGGCGCCCGGATCAAACGCGCGATTCGACGCGGCGCCAAGCTCATCGTGATTGATCCGCGCAAGATCGAGCTGTGCCGGTATGCCAGCGTGCATCTGCAACTGAAACCGGGCACGAACGTCGCGCTGTTCAACGGCCTGGCCAACGTCATCGTCACCGAGGGTTTGGCCGACCGGCCGTTCATCCAGTCGCGCACCGAAAACTACGACGCGTGGTGGGATGTCATCCGCACCTACACACCGGAACGGGTGGAAGAAATTACCGGCGTGCCTGCCGAGAAACTCCGCCAAGCCGCCCGGCTATACGCAACGAGCGGCGCCTCAATGTGCGCGC
>CAZJCX010000264.1:2505-3726 GCA_964544425.1 uncultured Verrucomicrobiota bacterium | reverse complement strand
CCTCGCCATCCTCACCGGCAACGTGGGCCGACCGGGCACGGGCGTGAATCCGTTGCGCGGCCAGAACAACGTCCAAGGCTCCTGCGATGTCGGCTCCATGCCGGTCTATTTCAATTCATACCAGAAACTCGACGATCCGGCCGTCCGTCAGAAATTCGAGCTGATCACCGGCAAGCCGCTCCCGCAACGCAAAGGCTGGAAAACACCGCAAATGTGGGACGCCGCGCTGGCCGGCGACCTGCGCGCGATGTGGATCATGGGCTATGATGTCGCCCAGACCGACCCGAACCTGCTCAAAGTCCGCGCCGCGCTCGACCAACTCGATTTCCTCGTCGTCACCGACCTGTTCTTCAACGAGACCTGCAAACACGCCGACCTCGTTCTGCCGGCCGCCAGCTTCGTCGAAAAGGACGGAACGTTCACCAACGGCGAACGCCGCATCCAGCGCGTCCGCAAAGTCATCGAGCCGCTCCACGGCATCGTGCCCGATGCCGAACAGATTCTCCGCGTCTCGGCCGGTCTCGGTTACCCGATGCACTACGCCAACACCGGCGAGGTGATGGACGAAATCGCCAAGCTCACGCCAAGCATGGCCGGCGTCAGCTACGCGAAACTCGACGAGAGCAACGGTCTCCAATGGCCGGTGCCCACCGCCGACCATCGCGGCACCGGCATCATGCACACCGAACAATTCCCGCGCGGCAAAGCCAAGTTCTCCCCCGCCGAGTTTCTCCCGCCCGGCGAGTCGCCAACGGACGATTACCCGTTCACGCTCGTCACCGGCCGCGTGCTGCACCATTATAACTGCGGCGCCCAAACGCGAAATTCCAAACTCATCGAGTTCGTCAATCGCGACGTCCTCGAAGTCCATGCCGACGATGCGGCGGAGCTTGGCATCGCCGACGGCGAAACCGTCAACATCACCAGCGCCCGCGCCACGGTCCAACTACCGGCCGTCGTCAGCGACCGCGTGCCGCCCGGCCAGTTGTTCACCACCTTCCATTTCCCCGACAACAATCTCAACACACTGCTCTCCAGTTCCGCCGATGCGCTCTCGAGTTGCCCCGAATACAAAGTCCTCACCGTCCGCGTGGAAAAAATCGCCCCCAAGAAACGCAAGGCCGGCGGACTGCGGGCGCGCGTGCTCGTTTGATACGGTACGGGTTGCTGGGTTGGAGCGAGTTATAACATCTCCGCCCCGCGGGTGGGCCGCGCGTTCCC
>CAZJCX010000264.1:0-2489 GCA_964544425.1 uncultured Verrucomicrobiota bacterium | reverse complement strand
GTTCCCGCAAGGCCATCCTCTCGCGCTCGTGGGGACGCTCGCACCACCGCTGCCGAAAGACCCGTCATGCCAAGTGTGGGCCACGCATCCGCGAGAGGGAATTTCCGCTTGGCATCCGTTATTGATCTGCTAGAAAACCCGAAACCCAAAAAGGAGAATTCACCCCATGTCAAAGATTGTCCCCCTCATCAGCTCCGGCGTCGCCGGTCCGCTCGGCGTGTTGCACTTGCCCCGCCTCTGGCTTAAAGCGTCGCTCGAAGCGCGCGGCGCTTTGGCCGACGGCTATCCGGGTTGTGGCAAAGGCTACGACCAGATGGTGCTCGACGGCCTCGGCCTCGACCGCGCCAAGACGCTCGCGTTCATCAAGGACAAGCGTCCCACCTACCCCGAATTTGAAGCGTGGATCAAAGCCCAACCTGGCGCGAAACTAGACCGCGCGAGCATCATCAAGCTCAACGCCGCCATCACCGGCTACATCCACGACGACGCCACCCGCAAGGGTATCCTCACCGCCAACGGTCTGAAGGACGACGGCTCCGTACCGGATGCCGTCAACCTGAACAACCTGGACGACTGGAAGGAATTCCACACCGCGTTCCTCAAATAAGCGGCGCCGAATTCGACGAGGGGCGCGGGCAACCGCGCCCCTTTTCGTCTCACAACTCCCCGATATCCTCGTTCCACAGCCGGGGATTCTGCGCGATGAACGCGCGCATCAGCGCCACGCACTCCGGCAAGTTCAAATCCACCACCTCCACGCCGTGGGACCGCATGAAGTCCGGCGCACCGGGAAACGTCTCCGCTTCGCCGCAAATCACCTTGCCGATCCCAAACTGCACCACCGCTCCCGCGCAGAGGTAGCACGGCATCAACGTCGAGTAGAGCACCGTCCCCCGGTAACTTCCGACCCGCCCGGCTTTTCGCAAACAATCAATCTCCGCGTGCGTCACGGGATCCCCGTCCTGCACCCGCCGATTGTGGCCGCGTCCGACAATTTTCCCATCCTTCACCAAAACCGAACCGATCGGAATCCCGCCTTCACGCAATCCCGCCCGCGCCTCCTCGATGGCCGCCTGCATGAAGGCGTCCATCAAATCAACCCCAACTCGCGCAAGCTCGCATAGTCCTGCGACCGACCGGCGGTGCGCTGGCCGATGACGAGGTGGTCGTGGACTTGGATGCCGAGCAGTTCACCGGCTTTGATGAGCCGTTTCGTGACAGCGATGTCTTCGGCGCTCGGCGTGGGATCGCCGCTGGGATGGTTGTGGGCCAGAATCACGAACGTCGCGGAATGGGCGATGGCCTCCTTGAAGACTTCGCGCGGCTCGACGAGGCTGGCGTTGATCGTGCCCACTGAAACCTCCCGGATCTGGATCAGACGGAGTTTGGTGTCGAGCAGCAACACCCGAAAAACTTCCCGGTCGGCGCTGCGGAATTCTTCGCGCAGACAGGCCGCCGCCTTCTCCGGCGTATCCACCACGAGTCGGTGCTGTTCCTCGGCGACGATGCGCCGGGCCAACTCGAATGCGGCCTTCAACTGAATCGCTTTGATCCGCCCCACCCCTTTGCGTTTTGCCAGCAATGCCCGATCAGCCTGCGACAGCCGGTTCAGCGAATGACCGTGATCACGCAACATCTCCGCCGCGAGTTGGACGGCGGACTTTCCGGCCATACCCGTCCGCAACAAAATCGCGATTAATTCCTCCGTCTTCAACGCCTCCGGCCCCAACGCCCACAACCGCTCGCGCGGCCGGTCGGCCTCCGGCATCTCGCGGATGAGCGAACTCATCTCCCCGCCGTCCCCTCTCCCTTGTGGGAGCGCCCTTCCGGGCGCGACGATTCACCATCGGACGGTCGCGCCCGGCAGGGCGCTCCCACATCTGCCAGACGCCCGCGCAGTTCGGCCCACGGAAAGGCCCGCCCCGGACACTCGCTGTACTCGCCGAGGACATCACCGTGGCCGAGCACCCGGTCGGTCGGGATGTTGAATTGCTCCTGCAATCCCCGGATCAGCAACGCGAGCGCGTCCAACTGCGGAGCGGTCGGCTGCTGTTCCGTGAAATCGCCGACCAGACAAATGCCGATGCCCTTCTCGTTGATGTCCGCTTGCCGGCAGTGGCCACCGTGGAGTTGTTTCGGCCAACGCGGGCCGGTCTCGATGTGACCGTCCGCGGTGCCCGCGGTACCGTTATCAATCACGAAATGATAGGCCAGCCCGTTGACCATTCCGCGCGCCCGGTGGTTGGCGGCGAACGTGTCCGCCGAGCCGGTCGCGGTGGCGCTGTGATGGATGATGACGTATTCCCACGCGCGCGCCGGTGCCGGGACTTCTTGGGCGAAGCCCGCCGGCAACAATCCGAGCCACAATAGCCACCACCTGCGCCCGTTCATGTGGCGGGGACTATAAACGGCGCAAGTTCGCCCGCCAACACTTTTGGAATCTGCGCCTGTAACAACACATCGCCGTTCTCATGCGACCGCGCGCTGAC